>NZ_VIKX01000234.1 GCF_009711935.1 Dolichospermum sp. UHCC 0259
CCTACTTCTACCTACCCTATAAACTCTCGAAAGTGGGGGGAGAGTGAAAAACTACTATCTGTTTCTAATTCATTTCGGAAATTAACAATTTCCGCTGCCCAATGACGACGATTTATACTTTCTGCTTCCCAATATTCAATTAATAATAAATGAATGATGATTTGTCTCAAATAACTTTCCCCACTACGTTTAGTATCTCTAACCAGATTTTCTAAAACCTCACTTAAACTATCTAAATCTAAATCATTTAATTGATCATTTTTTATTTGTTCCAAAGTCATTTCATACCAGGCTAAATAGTCTGATTTATATAATTTTTTTAAGTTATTTGTGCTTAAAGTTTGCATATTTCTACCTCAAAAAATAATATAATTTGATTATACCCCATAAAAATCCTCATGCAGAATTTCCTAATTTACAGTGCTTTACTTACGGTGCTATGCGGTACAAGAACCCCACCCAAGGCTATGATGTATTTCATTATTAATTGAAAACGTTTTAAGCTTTGTGTAGGTTGGGTTGACGCAAAGAAACCCAACATTTAGAATATCCAATTAATTTTGCACAGGTAGCTATCAATTGTCAATTGGTAATTCATATCAGATTCTATTTATTCCAAGGCTATTTATTCATCCTCTGTATTTTCTAGATCATGAAAAATTCCCTCTATATCTTGTGAACCATGTAAGATACGGACAATTTCAATACCTTGATCAATGACTCGGTAAAAAATTAAGTAGCTGTTTACAGGGAAACTTCGCAAAGAAAAAGCTAGTTCAGGGCGTTCCTTACCCATTTGGGGAAATTTGGCTAGTTTGGGAAAAGTGGACCGTAGGATGTCAAAAAGTTTGTCAGCAGCTTTGAAGTTATTTTGCGCCACGTATTTCCAGATATTCTCAATATCTCCTGCTGCTTGGCTAGAAATGCGAAATTGACTCATACAAAATCACTTTCAACTTCACTTTTCTGAACTCTGGCTTTAATATTTGCAAAAAAATCTGTTAGCGACTCTTCATCATATTCAGTGTACTCACCATTTTCTAGTTGCTGAATACCAATGTTAATTTCATTGCGTAAAGCTGCTAATTTGAGTTTTTGCAGTTCTTCCTCAAGGTTTTGCAGTCGATCTAACATCTTTTGAAATTCTTGTGCTTCCTGCACTACAACCTCAGCTTTGCCATTGACAGTCAACACCAGTGGGGATTTTGTCAACTTAATTTTTTCTACGTAGTCTTTGGCGTTACGTTTGAAATCGGTAAGAGTTTGGATATTTTGGAGATTAATTCTAGTTTGCATCGCATCTAATAAAATACTGAATAATACATATTATAAGATGTTTTGTGGCTGTTTCTGCTATAGCTACCCAAGAGATTTAGAATAGAAAAAAACTTATTTGAGCAAAGTGACTCAAAAAAACGTAAATCATCATGGGGAAGTCCCACAAAGCAGCAATACTACTTATTATTCCCTGCTAGGACTCCATCCCGGAGCATCAGTAATTGATATCCGTCGCGCTTATCGAGAACTGAGTAAACTCTATCATCCAGATACGACGGAATTACCTGCGAACATTGCTACGGCTCAATTTCAGCAAATTAACACAGCTTACGCTACCCTGAGTAATCCAGAACGGCGCTTAAACTATGATTTAAAAATTGGCTATTCCCGGTTTGGTGTCATTCAAGCACCACCAGACTTAAATCACTCCGTGCATAAACCCTACGATTTTTCCAAATCAATGTATCTGGATGCCAGCGATCGCCCCTTGTCTTCTGGAGAAATATTTGTATTATTTATTTTGGGGTTAACCATAGTTGGTTGTATGCTGTTAGCGCTGGCGATCGCTATCCTCCGCGGAGAAGCAATCAGTTAAACTCAATTTACCACCTCTAAAATAACCGAATAACTTTGAATTGAATTGCTTATGCTTTCCTCTGATACACCCCTATATAGTCATTCTTTACCACAAATCGAACAATGGCTAAAAACCCAAGGCTGTCAACAAGACGATACCCAACTACATTGTTGGCGTGTCCAACGATCTAGTTGGGAAGCAGAACTTTGGTTAGATACTGAACAAATTACAGTTCGCTATTTCCAATCAGGAGAAAACCGTCAAGATATACAACGTTCCTTTAAATATTCCCTGAGTCGAGAAGACATCGAAGAAGCAGTTTTTTCAGGACCATAATCAGGAGTCAGGAGTCAGGAGTCAGGAGTCAGGAGAATAAAGAAGGAATCAGGAGAATAAAGAAGGAATCAGGAGAATAAAGAAGGAATCAGGAGAATAAAGAAGGAGTCAGGAGAATAAAGAAGGAATCAGGAGAATAAAGAAGGAGTCAGGAGGTAGGGGCGCAGGGTCTGCGCCCTCTTGAATTGATTGATAATTGTCACACCTTCCCAAACCGACGTTCTCGTTGTTGATAAGCAGATAAAGCGCGATGAAACTCATGACGGTTAAAATCAGGCCAGAGAGTATCAGAAATATAAATTTCACTATAAGCCATTTGCCAAAGTAAGAAATTCGATAATCGCATTTCCCCACTGGTGCGAATTAATAAATCTGGATCTGCGATTCCAGCCGTATATAAATGAGCTTCAAATACTTCTTCAGATATATCTTCAGGCCGTAGTAAATCTTCCTTGACCTTTTGAGCGATCGCCCGACAAGCTTGTAAAATCTCCTGCCTACCTCCATAATTAGTCGCAATTGTAAACCGGATACTCCCATTATCCTTAGTTTGATTCATAGAATGGGAAATCTCAGCCTGAAGAGCCTGTGGTAAAGCCGATAAATTACCCACAAACTGAATTTGCACATTTTCCTCCACCATTTCCCGCAGTTCTTGCCGTAAAACGTGCTGAAATAGATTCATTAAAAATTCCACCTCTTCCTCTGGTCTTTGCCAATTCTCCGTTGAAAAAGCATAGGCAGTTAGCGCTTTAATTCCCCAGTCCTTGCAACAGCGCAGCAAATCCTTGAGAGCATTGACACCAGCCTTATGACCCATAATCCGGGGTAGACCACGACTTTTTGCCCATCGGCCATTACCATCCATAATTACCGCGACGTGCTGAGGTAGTAATTCTTGTTTTAAATCAATAGGTAAATATTGCAATTCAGTTTGTTGTGTTTTCATTTTTTATCTTGAGAAGCGGTCGTACCCCTACGGGTAGCGTGTCGAAGGCAAGGTAAGCCAAGTAACCGGGACATTAATTTTAGTGATTGATCACCAAGTTGACGAACTAAACTTAAAAGACCAGGTGCATGAGCCTCCCGATCTACAGTGGGAGAAAATCGAGTCTCTAAAGACTCCTTGAGCTTTTTAATAGTTAGTGGTCTATATAGAGTTCCCTTTTCCGCTAAGGAAATAGAACCCGTTTCTTCTGATACAACAACACAAATACAATTTTCGACCCTTTCAGTAATTCCCATTGCCGCCCGATGGCGTGTTCCCAACTGCCGCGACGCTGTGCGTCCTGAAAGTGGTAGAATTATACCAGATGATACAATACGCGAACCACGAATTAACGTTGCTCCATCATGTAACAAAGTTTTCGGTTGAAAAATAGTTTGGATCAGTTCCTTAGAAACTTCAGCATTTAGCTTCACTCCTGGGACTGAAAAATCTTGTTCTTCAATAGGCCCTGTGGTTTCTAAAATTAGTAAAGCGCCAATCCGATTTTTTGATAACTCTTTAATTGCATCAACAATTTCATCAATTACACTATCCGACTTAGGAATTGCTCTAGCATTATTTTGAAATAACTGCCAAAATTCGCCACGTCCCAATTGTTCCAAAAAACGGCGAAATTCTGATTGCAGCGCCACAGCCATAGCCACAGCACAGCCAATCACCAATTTTTCCAGAACAAAATTTAGCAAAGGTAATCCTAACTTGCCACTGAGCGCCGAGCAAAGCATTAAGACTATAAAC
The DNA here is from genome assembly GCF_009711935.1 of Dolichospermum sp. UHCC 0259. GTDB lineage: Bacteria > Cyanobacteriota > Cyanobacteriia > Cyanobacteriales > Nostocaceae > Dolichospermum. The sequence goes on from NZ_VIKX01000234.1 coordinate 3,939, forward strand.
CCTCGCACCATCCATAATGTGCGCCGTTCACTAATAATCACCAGGATCATGTATGTCAGTGCCAGCACTAACATCATATCCAGAGTCCCAAGGAGCAAGGACTGCGACCAATCTCCCAGGTTTATCAGCCAATGCTTCCACCAATCTCTCATGACATCTGGATTCTTATAGTCATTTGTCAGTTGTCAGTCGTCAGTTGTCATTTGTCATTTGTGATTTTTTAACCACTGACCACTGACCACTGACTACAGACTATTTAAGTCTTTCTGGTAGGCAATCTTGTCGAATCAAGTCTTGATAAGTTTCGCGCTGCAAAATTAAATTTGCTTCGCCATTTGCCACTACAACTGCTGCCGGTCGGGGGAGGCGATTGTAGTTAGATGCCATACTGTAATTGTATGCACCAGTTCCCATAACTACGAGAATATCATTTGCTTCAGTTTTTGGCAGTTGGGCATTTTTAATCAGAATATCTCCTGATTCGCAATGTTTACCCGCCAATGTCACGATTTCGGTGCAAGGATCAGATATTTTATTCGCAACCACCACCCGATAAACTGATTGGTAGGTGATAGGACGGGGATTATCTGACATTCCGCCATCAATCGCCACGTAGGTGCGAATTTCAGGAATTACCTTGGTAGCACCAACTGTATAAGCAGTAACACAAGATGTGGCAATGAGCGATCGCCCTGGCTCACAGAGTAACTTTGGTAAAGGCAAATTTTCCGATATACAAGCAGCTTGTACAACCTCACAAATTGCCTTAGACCATTCAGCAATACTTGGTGGATCATCAGATTCTGTATATTTAATCCCTAAACCACCACCAACATTTAATTCTGTCACCTGCAAGCCATGTTTAGCCGCATCTCTTAACCACTGCACCATCACAGCCGCTAAATCTCTATGTGGTTGACGTTCAAAAATTTGTGAACCAATATGAGCGTGTAGCCCCACACAGTTTAAACTAGGCTGTTGACTCACAAAAGCAAACACCTCTTGTAAATCATGGGGATCAAAACCAAATTTACTATCTAAGTGTCCAGTACGAATATATTCGTGAGTATGACATTCTATCCCAGGAGTTAAGCGTAGCATGATCCGAATGGGCGAAAGAGAAGAATTTTCCGTGTTCTCCCCTGCTATCTTCACCAGCATATCTAATTCATGCCAGTTATCCGCTACAATAGTACATCCAGACTGAATCGCTAAAACTAACTCGTCATGAGATTTATTATTTCCATGTAAGTAAATTTTATCAGGACTCATACCCGCATTTAGCGCAGTATAAAGTTCGCCACCGGAGACTACATCAATTCCTAACCCTTCTGAAGCCACAATGGCACAAACAGCTAAACAATTCCATGCCTTAGAAGCATAAAGTACCTGAGATTCTCCCTTGTAATATTCCTTAAAGGTATCTCGATATTGTCTACAAGCTGTCCGCAGGGTTTCCTCATCTAAAATATATAAAGGTGAAGCAAATTGTTCAACTAGGGTTGTGACATCACACCCACCGATTTCTAAATGATCATGATCATTAACTCTCGCACTCAAAGGTAAGAGTTGTTGATTAGGAGAAATATCAGCACTGTCATTGGTTGTTGACTGTAAATATTGACGGCCAGAAAGTTGAACTTCGACAGGGTAAGTCGATACCATAACTAATAAGAGTTGTCTTTGTGAAAAATCAGGCCATGAGTATATGTCCTAATTTCCAGTTTACCCTCTCATTGGTAATGGATAATTGGTAATTGGTAATTAACCTTCCTCAATCCTCAAAAATTGTGATTTCATCCGACTTAAAAATTCAATCTTTAACCACAGATAATCTAACTGAACTATTAGAACTAGATAAAGCCTGTTTTGATGGTTTATGGACTATGGAAGGCTACCTACGAGAGTTAGAAAGTCCTAATAGTCATTTTTTGGGTTTATTTTCACCTTTTAATCACTCCGAATTGTTAGGAATGGGGTGCTTTTGGTCAATTTTAGAGGAAGCACACATTACAATTTTGGCAGTTCATCCCCAATATCATGGTCAAGGACTGGGAAAAGCTTTATTATATTCTCTGCTGCAAACTGCGGCTGATCTTGGTTTGGAGAGAGCTACCCTCGAAGTCCGCGATTCTAACCACGTTGCTATTTCTTTGTATCAAAAATTTGGTTTCAAAACTGCGGGAAAACGACGGGGTTATTACAAGGATAACCATGAGGATGCCTTGATCCTTTGGCTGTCTGAACTACAACAACCACATTTTCTCAAAAATCTAGATAAATGAGTAGGCGTGTGGGGATGTAGGGGTTCAGAGTAGGAATTTTCTCCTTTCTTCTTCTTCTTTCTTCTTCTTTCTTCTTCTTTCTTCTTCATCCTGACTCCTGACTCCTGACTCCTGACTCCTGACTCCTGACTCCTGACTCCTGACTCCTATTCTCTAACTAATCTTCCAGTGATTGGGCTTGCACTTCAACCGCTGTCACATCAATTGTTCCTTCTGGTGTGAAGCGTTGGAATTGAAAGTTTTTAACTAATAGTTGTTCACCACAGTTAGCACATTGTACTTGGCTGTTATTTACCCCTGTTAATTCATATCCACAGACAGGACACTGGTTAGTAACTAAATTCTTTTGTAACCACCAGCGAAAGCCAAAGAAAGCTATCACAGGCAACAAAAACAATAACCCCACAATAATTACCAAGGAATTAACTAACCAGCCCAATCCCAAGGATGCTAATAACCAGGCGATCGCTAACAAAGTTAACAAGGGGCGGATTTTCTCAAAATTAAATTGCAATTTTTTAAAAGTCATGTCTCTTTCTTTGTGCTAATAAAATATTAATTCTTCTTTAAAAATTATTTTTTCGTGGAAAAAACAGGTTTTTTAGTTTGGTCTGATTATAACAAACACCACAAAATACAGCAGGAGTCACCGAGTCAGGAGTATAACTGGCTTGCTGTCTGGCTTTGAATTTACATCCTGTACCTCATTAATGTGCAATTTGCTGTAACTACAAATGTAATTATTTTGAATTTTGAATTTCAAATATCGGATAGCTGACTAACTTCTAATTTTGCTGTTCTTCTAAACAATATTTAACAATTAACAGGCAATTTCTACTATCTGAATCACGTTCATATACAACTTTATCCGCCAAACGGCGGAGTAAAAACCATCCATATCCACCTACTTGTAGAGTTCCCGGTTCTGGCTCAGTAATTACATCAGGATTAAATGGTTTTCCGTAATCCCAAATTCTCACTTCCAGCCTATCAGTCCATAAACTGACTTGAATTTCAATAGTTGTTTCCGGTGGTAAAGCATGATGAGCATGACGAACTGCGTTGGTAAAACCTTCTGCTAAAGCTAGGTTGAGACGATAAAGTTGGCTATCTGACCAGCCATATTTAGGTAAATATTGCTGACAGAATTCTTCAAACCATTGTTGCACTGGATTTAAGAGCTTAAGATCGCTCTTTACCGTCCGATGGTCTTGCTGCACTATGCTAAGCATTGACCGTGACTTGAATAGAAAGTAATTGAACAGTAGTTGTGTTTTTTGTGACTTGAGAAGTTCACATTTAGGAATAGTAATGATGAGATTAGAGATATTTGGTTTTAACTCTATGTTCATCACTAATGTGACATACTCTTCCCGCAATTCTAGTTCAGTTAGCGTCTGTTGATCTTCAAAAGTATATCTCTTGTCAAATACCAGTAACAAGTAGACTATCAAATAATTACAGCTATTTGTTTGCCAGATATTATCCTGTATATACTCTTGAAAATCACAGACGCTACTAGATTTAGTTTTAACTGTAACTACAACTACCTTAGAATAATCCTAAAGTTAAGGATTTGTCTAATGGCAGTGCAGCACCAATACCTAACCATAGGGTAACAAGAGTACCGAACAGAAATACTGTTGTTGCTACGGGACGACGGAAAGGATTTTGGAACTTATTCACGTTTTCCAAAAAGGGAACGAGAATTAATCCCAGGGGTACAGCAGCCATTGCTAATACACCTAACAGCTTACTAGGTAGTGAGCGGAGAATTTGGAAAACAGGATATAAGTACCACTCTGGTAAAATTTCCAAAGGAGTAGCAAAAGGATTGGCTGGTTCACCTATTAAAGCGGGATCTAGAACTGCTAGAGCCACAATACAGGCGAAAGAACCCATAATTACAACTGGGAATATGTAGAGTAAATCATTAGGCCAAGCAGGCTCACCATAGTAGTTGTGACCCATGCCTTGGGCAAGTTTAGCTCTTAATTTGGGATCGCTCAGATCCGGTTTTTTTTGGGTTGACATTTCTAAATGCGCTCTCCGGCTGAAGTGAAGTTAAAGTATTGGTGAAAGCTGCCAACAATACAACTAGCTCAAGTTTCCAATAGTAGTTTATGTCTACAACTTACAAGTTATTTTCTCTCTAGTTTAAAACAAACTACGATGATCTGGAAACACAAGTTATGCCTGTTTGCTAGGAACTTTGATTACAAAGGTCCAGAAATACCTTGTTTGCGAATCATCAAGAAGTGGAACAACATGAAGACGGCAATTAACCAAGGGAGAACGAAGGTGTGAGCGCTGTAGTAGCGGGTAAGGGTGGCTTGACCAACACTAGAACCACCACGAAGTAAATCGGAGATAAGAACGCCGACTACGGGAATTGCTTCTGGTACACCACTAACAATTTTTACAGCCCAGTAACCAATTTGATCCCAAGGGAGAGAGTAGCCTGTTACACCAAAGGAAACGGTGATAACTGCGAGGATAACACCACTGATCCAGGTTAATTCGCGGGGCTTTTTGAAGCCGCCTGTGAGGTAAACGCGGAAGGTGTGCAGAATCATCATCAATACCATCATGCTGGCTGACCAGCGGTGAATGGAGCGAATTAACCAACCGAAGTTGACTTCATTCATGATGTACTCTACGGAGGAGAAAGCTTCGGCAACGGTGGGTTTGTAATAGAATGTCATCGCAAATCCAGTGGCGAACTGGATGAGGAAGCAGACTAGGGTAATTCCACCTAAACAGTAGAAGATGTTAACGTGGGGAGGAACGTATTTGGTGGTGATATCATCAGCAATTTCTTGGAGATCCAAGCGTTCCTCAAACCAGTCATAGACGTTAGCCATACAATCTTAAGGTCCTAAAAATAGATTGCGGTTGATAAGTTTTGTTATGCGAAGCTTAGTCAGCTATGACTATTCAACTAACCTCAGTTAGAGGGTTCGCTTCTCGCTTCATCCAAAAGAATGGTGTTCTATTTGTCCACGAGCGTAGATTTGGGTGTAACTCACCCTATTTTTGATAAATCTTCCTGTCTTCTTGTCTTTACGAGTCAACGCTAACTATGTTGACTCCAAAGATGATTTTATCGTTGATCAGGAAGAATGGACATCTCACAAATTTGGACTAGCAAGTTTATGAGAAGAATGCACTTCTTCTATAAAAAAAGTAACATAGTCGAGAGATAGATTTCATCAGCAACTGAGCATTACAGAAATTTTTAGGGAATTTGAGTCTGAGATGGCACTGAAATTAGGGTTCATTCACCAACGGGTTTGGCGGCTAGGATGTTTGCTACTATTGGTTTTCGGTTTGGTTTGGGGAGGATATGCTCCGTCGGCTTCGGCTTTGACTCCAGAACAGAAGTTGGTTTATGAAGTGTGGCGAATTGTTAATCGCTCTTATTTGGATGGGACTTTTAACCATCAAAGCTGGCTTGATGTGCGACAAAAGGCGTTGAAAGGGCATTTTGCTAATCATGAAGCAGCCTATACTACTATTCAGGCGATGCTGAAGAGTTTGGATGATCCTTTTACCCGCTTTCTTGATCCTGAGAAATATCGCAGTTTGCAGGTTAGCACTTCTGGAGAGTTGACTGGTGTGGGTTTACAAATTACTCTCAATCCCCAAACTGGTGTGTTGGAGGTAATTACACCTATTAATAATTCTCCGGCGGATAAGGCGGGTTTAAAATCAGGCGATCGCATTTTGCAGATTGAGGGTTTATCTACAGAGAATCTAACTCTTGATGAGGCGGCGGCGCAGATGCGTGGATCAAGGGGTAGCGTGGTTACGCTGTTAATTGGTAGGGAAGGAGAACAAGATCAGGAAGTTATCTTGGTACGCGATCGCATTGCTCTTAATCCTGTTGTTTCTGATTTACGATTATCCCCCCAAGGAACTAAGATTGGTTATCTATCCCTGAGTCAATTTAGTGCCAATGCTGTTACTGAGTTGGCACACGCTATTTCTATTTTAGAAAAAAAAGGCGCAGATGCCTATATTCTTGATTTAAGAAATAATCCCGGTGGACTCCTACAAGCGGGAATTGAAACTGCTCGTTTATGGTTGGACTCTGGAACAATCGTTTACACAGCCAACCGTCAAGGCATTCAGGGAACGTATGAAGCCTTTGGACCGGCTTTAACTACAGATCCTTTAGTAATTCTCGTTAACAAAGGAACAGCCAGTGCCAGCGAAATTCTCGCGGGGGCATTACAAGATAATCATCGCGCCCAGTTAGTTGGGGAAACGACTTTTGGTAAGGGTTTAATTCAATCTTTGTTTGAATTATCCGACGGTTCTGGTTTGGCGGTAACAATTGCTAAATATGAAACTCCTAACCATCGAGATATTAATAAGTTGGGAATTAAGCCTGATCAAATTGTTCCCCAACCATCACTTAACCGGGAGCAAATCGGTACAAATGCAGATGCTCAATATCAGGCGGCTATCGAACTTTTGGGTAAGAAGTTGGTAATGGGTAATGGGTGATTGGTAATTGGTGATTGGTAAGAATTTCTTTCCCTGTTCCCTATTTCCTATTCCCTTAAAGCTGCTAAATTCAAGGTTGTGATTTTTTGGTAAGCTTGGTCTATACAGGGTTTACCTCTGAGTTAGCCTGTATTAGCACCGGGGCATAAATAAGTTAAAGTTTGTGGTGTGAAGCGATCGCTCAATAACTTAACACTTTTGAGTGCGATCGCTGATCTTCTAGGTTGGGTTGTTGGCGATGTTGCTGAAGTTATAGATAAATCGGTTTAGTTGCAGTATTGACTTCAACAATTATCTGTGTGAGATTGGTGCGATTACTAATATCAGTCGCCTGTAACCGTAATTGATAGAAACCATTTTCCAACAATGAACCATTTAATTGTACAATTAATATTGTTATGTAACTTTTAATAAAGTTGTGAGTTTTGACAACGTTTGCAAACTATTAGCTGAAAAATATCCCCTTGATTTTGCCCGGTGGTTACTACCAGAAGAACCGCAAGAAATCAAAGTGTTAAAAACTGAATTGAGTATTGAACCAATTCGTGCTGATTTTCTGACATTTCTCCAAACAGAACATCGAATTTTACATATTGAATTTCAGACCAAGGCAACATCTAACACGCCTATTCCGCTACGAGAGTTAGATTATTATGTCAGGTTAACACGCCAATATAAAATTCCTGTCACTCAAGTAGTGATTTTTTTACAAGAAACAAATCATGAAAACGCTTTTATCGAAGCTTATGTGAGTGAAACTACAACTCACCACTATCGTGTCATTAGGATGTGGGAACAAGATCCAGCCTTATTTCTCAACAATTTGGCATTATTACCCTTAGCACCGTTAACGCGCACAAATTCACCTCAAGGTCTGTTATCACAGATTTCTGAAAATGTTGCTAAAATCGTAGATAGAGAGACTAAACAAGATATTGCCGCTTACACAGAGATTTTAGCCGGTTTACGGTTTGAGAAAAAGTTGATTCGTCAATTGTTAAGTGAGGAAATTATGCAAGAATCAGTAATTTATCAAGATATTTTACAAAAGGGTGAGCAAAGGACAGTTATCCGCCAGCTTAATCGCCGATTTGTCGAGATAGATTTATCATTGCTTAATCGAGTCAGAATGCTAACAGTTGAGAAGTTAGACGATTTAGCAGAAGCATTGTTAGACTTTTCAGAAGTTGCTGATTTAGTAACTTGGTTAAATCAGCATGAAAATTGATTAATCAGAAATTGTTAATACTTTTTATTCCCCAACCATCACTTAACCGGGAACAAATCGGCACAAAGGCAGATGCTCAATATCAAGCGGCTGTAGAACTTTTGAGTAAGAATTTGGTGGCTGGGAAGGGAGTCTTCTGTGAGGATGGCTTGGGAGTTGAGGAGGTTTGATTATGAATTGGATTAGGACTGATGATCTGTTGGCTCGATACAACGCTGGAGAGCGTAACTTTGCTGGAATTTTTTTGGAAGGTAGTGAAATGGCTGGAGTTGATTTGAGTGGAATCGATCTGAGTGATTCTGACTTGGGGGAAATTTATATGGAAGATGTTAACTTCACTGGAGCTAATTTCTGTAGCAGTCGCATTGGTCAAGCTGGGTTGATCCGGTGCATCCTCAGAGATGCTGACTTAACCAGGACTAATATGGGTTTTGCTCATTTGTCCAGATCTGATTTGACTAATGCCAAGCTTGTTGATGCCTATCTCTCTGGTGCTGACATGGTTGAGACTAACTTGACCGAATCTGACTTGACCAGAGCCGACTTGGAAGGTGCCAACATGAAGCGGAGTATCTATTACAATACCATTATGCCAGATGGCAGCATCCGCACCACTAATAAATACCTAAATAAGGAGAATAAGTCTCTGGTTCAGCCAATAAAAACGCCGTCTGAGGAGGGTTTGGGAAGTGGAATCACAATTCCTCGTAGGTTGGTTTGTTCGCGTTGCGGAGCAATCGGAACGAAACCCAATATTAACGATATCTAAAAGAATTGATAAATATAAATTAACTGTACAAATATTCCCACCATAATATATATATTCACTTTAACAACACCTTGTCTAAATCGAAAAAAGTCTCATTTATAGCTGATTTTCTTACACCGAACTCAGGTGGCTCTTTCCCGTCAACACTTGTAAGTTATTCTCTTACGTCGAACTAAGGTGGGCGCAGGCCCTGCGCCCCTACTCGTTTTGGATTTCTCGTAAAGCTGCTAAATTTAAGTTGGTGATTTTTTGGTAAGCTTGGCCTATACAGGGTTTACCTCTGAGGTAGCCTGTATTAGCACCGGGGCATAAATAAGTTAAAGTTTGTGGTGTGAAGCGATCGCTGATCTTGTAGTTTTATCATTTCTATTACCTCTAAACGAGAAAAACCAAGAATTTTACCCGCCCTACCACTACTAATTTCCCCTACTTCTAAATAATGTCATTACATAACCTTCTTTAATTTTAAAAAGTTTTCTTCCTAAATGCTAGGATATTTCTCCCAAAAAGATTTCGTGATACATCACTGTCTAAGATTTCTAATAACATTTGCATTGCTTTTTGAAATTTATTTTTTCCTAATAATAAATCTTGCTTGAGTTCTACAAGAGATTTGCCTTTTCCTTGAGCAATTTTAATATATTCATCAAATTGATTCTTCTCCTTATTATTTCTAGAATTAAATCCCCCACAACGATTCAAAAATCTGATAGTTTCTTCCAAATCGTTAGCAATTATTTGTTTTGCATTTTCTATATCTTTAGCTTTTAAGATCGTGCTGGACATATTTTTAATCCAATAAGTGAAATAGTAAAAACTCTTACTGATTATACTATATCAGAATTTAGATACTACAATATAATTATTGGTAAAATTTACGGGCGTATTCCCATAAGCCCGCATTCCTTTCCAATTAGAGATTACATCTAAATCAGGATAGTGGGTTAATAACCCACTTTATAAAACTACACATTCAACGGCTTTTTTGTGACAATTGGCGTGTGACTATCACTATTTGCAATTGGTACAGGTGCAATAGTTTCCTTACCTGTAATTAATCTCGCGCCACGATTGCGCGTAAAATAACTCCACAACCATTGAATCATCACAACTAACTTATTATCAAATTCAATCAGGAAGTAGATATGAATAAATAACCAGACAAACCACGCAAAGAAACCTCTAAGTTTGATAAATCCTAAATCAACAACTGCGGCGTGTTGCCCAATCATTGCTAAACTACCTCTATCCACATATTTGAATTGGGGTAATGTTTCACCTTTCAACCGTTTTTGAATGAGTCTAGCCACATATTCGCCTTCCTGCATGGCGACTGGTGCAACTCCCGGCAAAGGTTTATCATTTTGATGGGCAAAATTTGCTAAGTCACCAACTACGAAAATGTTGGGAAATCCTTTAATACTTAGGTCTGGTTCAACGATAACACGACCAGCGCGATCGCTCTCCACTCCCGTCTTCTCTGTCAAAACTTTCCCCATAGGTGAGGCTTTTACACCCGCAGCCCACAACACGGTTTTTGCCGCAATTTCTTTGACATCATCACCTTGCTTAATCGTCACAATATCATTTTCAATATGTGTTACCAAAGTTTTGGTTTGCACATCCACACCCAAAGCAGTTAAAGATGCTGCCGCTGTGTGGGATAATTCGGGGGCAAAAGGGGGAAGAATCCGATCTAAACCTTCTAACAATAAAACTCTGGTTTCTGATGTGTCAATGTTGCGGAAATCTTCTGTCAGGGTTTTAGTTGCCAATTCAGCGATCGCTCCCGCCAATTCTACCCCAGTTGGACCACCACCAACAATTACAAAAGTTAACAAAGCTTGACGTTTTACCGGATCACTTTCCTTTTCAGCGGCTTCAAAAGCCATAAAAATCCGCCGACGCATCTCAATTGCATCTTCTACAGTCTTTAAACCCGGTGCAAATTCTTCCCAGTTATCCTTACCAAAATAGGAATGCTTCGCCCCTGTAGCCACAATTAATGTATCGTAGGGGACAGATTCTTCGCCTACCATGACATTTTGGGTGGTAGTGTCAATATCATTCACCTCACCCAACAGCACCTTTGTATTCTTGCTTTTGCTGAGGACAGCCCGCAAGGGAGAAGAAATATCCGCTGGGGATAAAGCACCTGTAGCGACTTGGTACAGCAGTGGTTGAAACAGGTGAAAATTGCGTTTATCAATCAACGTGATTTGCACATTAGCCTTAGCCATAGACTTAGCGGCATACAACCCACCAAAACCACCACCAATAATCACGACTTGATGAACCGGTTTCTTGTCAGCTAGATCAACCATAAAAAATATTTCCTTCCATAACAGGGCTGTAACTATTCTTAACAAATTTGTATCAAAATTATCACAATTATTTCTGTTTATCTTGAACTTCTTAAAAAAAAATTAAAGTAAAGGAGTCAGGAGTCAGGAGGAAGAAGAAAGAATTAATTTTTCTTCCCCAGTCCCCAGTCCCCAGTCCCCATTACCAATTACCAATTACCAATTACCCATTACCCAATTTGCGATACAATCATAAGTCTGCCAATTTCATGACAACTTTACGGACAGGAGATGCTTCTATGGCACGTATGTATTATGATGAAGATGCTAATTTGGATCTTTTAAAAGGTAAAACCGTTGCTATTATTGGTTATGGTTCACAAGGTCATGCTCACGCGCTGAATCTCAAAGATAGCGGTGTAAACGTCATTGTCGGATTATATCCCGGCAGTAAGTCCACAGCCAAAGCCGAAGCTGCTGGTTTGACTGTAAAAAATGTTGCTGATGCTGCGAAAGCTGCTGATTTCATCATGATTTTATTACCAGATGAAGTCCAAAAAACAATTTACAAAAACGAAATTGAACCAAATTTAGAAGCGGGGAACGTTTTAGCTTTTGCACATGGTTTTAATATCCATTTTGCACAAGTTGTACCTCCTGCTGATGTTGATGTCGTCATGGTTGCACCTAAAGGACCAGGACATTTAGTACGTCGTACCTATGAACAAGGACAAGGTGTACCCGCGTTATTTGCAGTTTATCAAGATGCAACTGGTCATGCACGCGATCGCGCAATGGCCTATGCTAAAGGTGTTGGTGGTACACGCGCCGGTATTTTGGAAACTACTTTCCGTGAAGAAACCGAGACCGATTTGTTTGGGGAACAAGCAGTATTGTGTGGTGGTTTGAGTGCTTTAATCAAAGCCGGTTTTGAAACCTTAGTTGAAGCAGGTTATCAACCTGAACTCGCTTATTTTGAATGTCTGCACGAAGTCAAATTAATTGTTGATTTAGTCGTAGAAGGTGGTTTAGCTACCATGCGCGATAGTATTTCCAATACTGCCGAATATGGTGATTATACTCGCGGTCCTCGCGTTGTCACCGCCGAAACCAAAGCGGAAATGAAGAAAATCCTCAGCGAAATTCAATCTGGACAATTTGCGCGGGAATTTGTCTTGGAAAACCAAGCTGGTAAACCCGGTTTTACTGCTATGCGTCGTCAAGAAGCAGAACATCCTATTGAAGCAGTTGGTAAAGATTTACGCGCTATGTTTAGCTGGTTAAAGAAAGCGTAATTTTTGGTAATTGGTAATTGGTAATTCTTTACCTTTTACCAAATTCTTTTTCCCCTGCCCTATCATATCCCCAGGTGATTTTGCAATGCTTGACGCATTTCGTTGACGGGGACTGTTTCTTGTTGTAACCAAATTTTTAAAGCTGCTGCACCTTGTTGGACAAGCATTTCTAAACCATCAATAATAATTGCTCCTTGTTTTTCTGCCAACTGCAAAAATTTGGTAGGTTTAGGAATATAAATTAAATCATAGACAATGGCATCACCAGGCAAATAACCAATTTCTTGGCTACTTAATGGCGATTCTTCCATATAAGGATACATTCCAATTGGGGTTGTATTTACTAATAAGTTAGCTTGGTGAAGTAGGTTCGGTAATTCTTGCCATTCATGTACCTGAAATTTATCTGCAAAGGGTGAATTTTGCCAACTTTGATGAAATGCTTGTAATTTCTGTAAATTCCGCCCGACAACATGAATTTCTGCAAAACCGAGTTGAATACAACCAGCAACCACAGCCCTCGCAGCCCCACCATTCCCTAAAATTACCGCTTTTTTCTGACTCCAATCTTGATGATATGTTGTTTGTAATGGGGCAATAAATCCTTCCACGTCTGTATTTGTCCCTACCCATTTATCACCTTGACGAGTGACAGTGTTCACTGCACCGATAGCTTGGGCGACAGGGGAAATTTCGGATAATAAGGGTAATATTGCTTGTTTATGGGGAATTGTAATGCTAAATCCTACTACACCAATACTAGCAAAACCTGCGATCGCACTCTCCAAATTCTCCGGTGCAATAGGAAAAGGCAAATATACATAATCTAATCCCAGTTTAGCTAAAGCCGCATTGTGCATCAATGGAGAAAGGGAATGTGACACAGGATGTCCAATCACTCCCAAAAGTTGCGTTTTTCCAGTAATCATTTTTATGAGTTGTCAGTTGTTAGTGGTCAGTTGTCCGTTGTTAAATAATTTAATTTACAATTATTCACAGTAACTTAATATTTCTTCGCAATATGCAAACAAGTATCACTCCTTCTACAAATCCGATTCCTGGTCAATATTGGCAATGGCGCGGACACAACGTATACTACGTCCAAGCAGGAGAACAACACCTTCAGTGTCCACCCTTACTATTAGTACATGGTTTTGGTGCTTCCACAGACCATTGGCGCAAGAATATCACAGAATTGAGTGCAGATTTCCAAGTATTTGCCATTGACCTATTAGGATTTGGGCGTTCCGCAAAACCTAATTTACAGTATAGCGGTGACTTGTGGCACGACCAACTCCATGATTTTATCAGTGAAGTCATCGGTCAAAAGACCATTTTAGCAGGTAATTCTTTAGGTGGTTACGCTTGTTTATGCGTTGCTTCCCAACGTCCTGATAGTGCAGCAGGTGTAGTATTACTTAATAGTGCTGGACCATTTTCTCAACCAGAAAATCAAATTCAACCTTCTATAAATCCTCTGCAAAAAGTTTTAGGAAAAACTGTGACATGGTTTTTTAAACAACGGTTAGCGCAATCCTTATTATTTCAATATACTCGCCAAAAGTGGGTAATTCGTCGCACCTTAGAAAAAGTTTATCTGGATAAAAGTGCAATAACAGATCAATTAGTAGCAGAAATTCAACGTCCAGCTTTTGACAAAGGGGCGTTAGATGTATTTGTTTCCGTTTTTAGTAGTCCTCAAGGGGCGAAAGTTGATATTTTACTCAAACAATTAACTTGTCCATTATTGTTACTATGGGGAGAAGCAGATCCTTGGATGAAAGCGCGAGAACGTTCCCAAAAATTCCATGAATATTATCCTCAATTAACCGAATATTTTCTCACAGCCGGTCATTGTCCCCATGATGAAATTCCTCAACAAGTAAATTCACATTTACGTGACTGGGTAATTAGTTTAAGCTGATAAGATCCCCGACTTCTCTAAGAAGTCGGGGATCTGACCCTTGCAATGTTATATAAAATATTGGCTTAAAACTGAGAATCTAAACGATTGGCAAAGGCTGCTACTGCAATCATTGGCAAGCCAACAACCAGACAAATTAACCATTGATTCCATGCCAATGGGGCTGTATAAAATAATTTATTCATCAAACCCCATTGGCTGAAAATTATCTGCAAAATAATAGTGCTGGCAATTCCCACATACATTGCTTTTTGATCGCCAATTTCTCGATTAATTCCGCGAATTTTATCAACAATAGCAACACCTAATTGGGTAATACTTAATAGGTAAAAAATTCTGCCTACGACTAAAGATTGAATTGCCATTGTGCGGGCAACAGCAATATCTCCAGTTGTTTGTCGCATCCATTCAAAGACACCGAAAATTAAAATCCAGTTAAAGATAGAAATGAGGACAATACGTTTAACTAAATTAGGAGAAAGTAATTTTTCATTGGGATTACGTGGGGGTTGTTGCATTACCTGATCAGACTTGGGTTCAAAAGCCAAAGGAACTGTCATAGCAATGGAATTCACCATATTTAACCAGAGAACTTGTAAAGAGAGAATGGGTAAATCTCTAGCTAACAAAACGCTAATTAAAATCGTCATAGATTCACCACCATTCACAGGGAGAATAAAAGCGATCGCTTTTAACAAATTACTATAAACGGTTCTTCCTTCCTCCACCGCAGCTTCTATAGAGGCAAAGTTATCATCTGTCAAAATCATATCAGCGGCTTCTTTGGCCACTTCCGTACCCGCCCCACCCATTGCAATGCCAATATCCGCTTGTTTAAGGGCAGGTGCATCATTAACACCATCCCCTGTCATAGCGACTATTTCACCTTTAGATTGCAGCGCTTCCACAATTCGCAATTTCTGTTCGGGTGCTACACGGGCAAATACTACCCCATCTTCTATGGCTGTAGCTAATTCTGGTTTTGCCATTTTCGCCAGTTCTGCACCTGTAAAAGCCCTCACTTCCCGATGATGATTAAAACCCATCCGAGATGCTATTGCAGCCGCCGTGACAGCATGATCACCTGTAATCATTTTCACCTGGATACCAGCTTGTTGACAGGCTTGCACCGCCCTTATAGCCTCAGCACGGGGTGGATCGATCATCCCCTGCAAGCCTAAGAAAATCAAATCATTTTCGATATCTGCATGATCTAATGAATCTTGATTTTCCGAAACTGGTTTTTTGGCAAAAGCTAACACCCGTAAACCCTGATGCGCCATTGTATCGACTTGCTGATTTATAGTATTGGCATCCACAGAAGAAAGTTCCCCAGTGGAATTTAACACCTGTTGACAACGTTTGAGAATCGCCTCTACCGAACCCTTAACGTAAATAATTCGTTCTTGTTGTTGGATTTCATGCAGAGTTGTCATGTACTGAAACTCTGACTCAAAGGGGATGACATCAAGCCGGGATATACTCGCTTGTAAGTTGTCACGGGTTAACCCGACTTTATTCGCAGCCGTTATTAATGCGCCTTCAGTAGGATCACCAACTACTATCCATTGTCCATCTTTGTTTTCCAAGTGGGAATCATTGCACAAAAGCCCAGCTTTTAAACATTCCGCCAGAGGAGGAACATCATTAAAATCTACAGGATTTGCTTCTAGTAAAATTTCCCCCCTTGGTGCATAGCCTGTACCCGTGACTGTATAATGTTGATCACCTGCATAGATGGCTTGTACTGTCATCTGGTTTTCAGTCAAAGTCCCAGTTTTATCAGAACAAATTACTGTAGCACCTCCCAGGGTTTCCACTGCGGGTAACTTGCGTACAATGGCGTGACGGCTGGCCATGCGAGAAACACCAATGGCTAAGGTGACAGTAACTACAGCAGGTAATCCTTCAGGAATGGCACTCACAGCAAAAGCTACCGCAGGTTCAAACATTTCTACCCAGGTGTTACCGTATCCTAAGCCGACGGCAAATGTTAAAGATGCAATTCCTAAAATAATATAAAGTAGGGTGCGACTAAATTTGTCAAACTTCCGGGTTAAAGGGGTTTTGAGGATATTTCCCTGTTCCATTAATTGAGAAATACGCCCGGTTTCTGTGGCTGTACCAATAGCAACGACAATACCTTTACCAGTTCCAAAAGTGACAAAACTGCCAGCATAAGCCATATTAGTACGTTCTGCTAGAACTGCATCTACTTGTACTGGTTGGGTATTTTTTTCAACAGCGACAGATTCTCCTGTTAATCCCGATTCGTTGATTTGTAAATTCCGTGTTTGTACAAGTCGTAAATCTGCTGGTACTTTATCACCTGATGTTAATAATACGATGTCTCCAGGGATTAATTCAGTAGAGGGAACTTGAAGTTTATTCCCATTGCGGATAATAGTGCTGTTGGTTTTGACAGAAGAGGCTAAAGCAGCGATCGCACTTTCAGCTTTCGATTCTTGCACAAAACCAATAATAGCATTAATTAAAGTTACACCCCAAATTACTCCAGCATTCACCCATTGTCCCAAAAATGCTTTGATTGCACCAGCAATTAACAAAATATAAAGTAGCGGTTGATGAAATTGCAGCAAAAACCGTAGTAAAGCACTTTTTCCGCGTTTAGCTTTCAGTTCGTTAGTACCAAAACTTTCTTTGCGTTTCGTTACTTCAGCAGAATTTAAACCTGTTTCAATATTACTGTTTAAATATTGATTTACTGTCTGTATAGGTAAATTATGCCATTTATATTCTGCTAATTTATCCATAGCCAATATTGTCATAATTTCTTACTCCAGAGTTTTATCCTGATTGGATAATTTTATAATATACATTATTGATATTTGACATAAATTTTCATTTCAATAATTTGGATATAGCATCTATATTTTATTAACATCTTCTTTAAGATATATTTATTTAGTTATAAATTAGTCATAACCAATTCTGATAATTACCTCTTTAGACTCACGTATATAAATCGAAAACCTTTAACACTAAACATATCACTCATGTCCATAAAACTAAAATTCTAGATCAATGACACAATCCTTAGACACAAAACCACAAACTCAGGAATTGCGGAGACTACTTGCAGGTTTTGAATGTGCGATGTTAACCACAGTTGATGATGATGGAACTTTACATAGTCGTCCTATGTCAATCTGCAATGAAATTGACAATGATGCTACACTCTGGTTTTTTACCTTAGATAATTCCCATAAAGTCGTAGACATCGAACATCATCAACAGGTGAATATTAGTTTTTCCGAACCTAATCAACAACGATATATTTCCATATTGGGAACAGCCCAATTAACAAAAGATCGTAATAAACTGCAAGGAAAATGGCAACACAAATTTCAAACTTGGTTTCCAAAAGGAATAAATGAACCAAATCTGGCATTACTGAAAGTTAAAGTTAATAAAGTAGATTATTGGGAGAGTTCATCTAGTTCTAGTCCGCAAACAATTAGTTTTTTGGAATTATCACACCGTTAAATTCTAATACCCAAAATACCCAGATCCCCGACTTCTGGAAGAAGTCGGGGATCTATCTGCTAAATCATCCTAAAAATAACTTATATGCCGGATTATCGCTTTCATTCCAATAGTGATAACCAAGATTATCTAAAAATGATTGCCATTCCACTGTTTCATGGGGGGGAACTTGCATTCCTACCACAATTCGTCCATAGTCTGCACCATTATTGCGATAATGAAATAAGCTAATATTCCAATCAGGAGACATAGAAGTTACAAATTTCATTAATGCACCGGGACGTTCGGCAAATTCAAAGCGATAAAGGAGTTCATTTTCTGCTAATGGAGAATGTCCTCCTACCATGTGCCGCAAATGCAGTTTGGTTAATTCATCATCTGTTAAATCTATGGTTTTCAAACCGTGAGATTCAAAATTCTCCACCATTTTTGCAGCGTCGGCGCGATTTTCTATTTGCACACCCACGAAAATATGCGCTTCTTTTTCGTCAGCAATACGATAGTTAAATTCTGTCAGGTTGCGTTTACCAATACAGTCACAAAACTTTCTTAAACTCCCTCTTTCTTCGGGAATTCTGACTGCAAAGATAGCTTCTCGACGTTCACCAAATTCTGCCCGTTCCGCCACAAAACGTAAACGGTCAAAATTCATATTAGCACCACAAGCAACGGCGATGAGGGTTTGATTTTGAATTTGTTCTCGTTCTGCATAAAGTTTTGCGCCAGCGATCGCTAATGCCCCCGCAGGTTCTAAAATAGAGCGAGTATCCTCAAACACGTCTTTAATCGCCGCACAGGTGGCATCTGTATCCACTAAAATAATTTCATCTACGTATTGTTGACATAGCCGGAAAGTTTCTTCCCCCACTTCCCGCACCGCTACACCGTCTGCAAATAAACCTACCTGAGATAACCGCACCCGTTCACCAGCTTGCAATGATTGATACATAGCGTTAGCATCTACAGGTTCAACACCAATAATTTTAATATCGGGACGCAATCGTTTAACATAAGCAGCAATCCCGGAAATTAAGCCACCACCACCAATAGCCACAAAAATAGCGTGAATAGGTTGCTGATACTGTCGCAGTATTTCCATCCCAATTGTTCCCTGGCCAGCAATCACTTCTGGATCATCAAATGGATGTATAAAAGTTAACCCCTTTTCCGCTTCTAATTGCCGGGCATGGGCATAGGCATCATCATAATTATTACCATATAAAACAACCTCTCCACCCCGTGCCTTCACAGCATTGATTTTTACCTGGGGCGTAATCACCGGCATAACAATGATGGCCTTTGTTCCCAAACGACTAGCAGCTAAAGCCACACCTTGGGCATGATTCCCCGCAGAAGCCGCGATAACACCTTGTTTAAGTAAGTCTGGGGTGAGATTGACCATTTTGTTATATGCGCCCCGCAGCTTGAACGAGAACACCGATTGCATATCTTCCCGTTTGAGGAGGAGTTTGTTATGAATGCGGTTAGAGAGATTTGGGGCATATTCCAATGGTGTTTCTTGGGCTACATCATAAACACGGGCAGTGAGGATTTGTACCAGGTAGTCGCAATACATATCAAGGAGGAGAATTGGGGTTGGTTGTTAATTCTACCGCTTGTTTGGTCTTTCGAGTAATGGTTTTTGAGGACGTTATAGCAAGGCAAGAGGCAACAGGCAACAGGCAAGAGTAAAAAAGTTTTCAGTGATTTTACGTTTCTTTACACAGTTTGGTTTTATTGTGTTCACCTACTGACTGTTTGATTAAATGTGAACTTAATTCATGAATTTTAATGATACAACAATATCCAAGTCGGTTAACATATCAATTGACGGTCAAAATCTTGCAACCAAAAGGGTTTTCTCCTAACTTCTGACTCCTGACTCCTGACTCCTGACTCCTGACTCCTGACTTCTGACTCCTGCTATACAACTGCCAAGATTTATGATATAAATATAAAGTACGGTATTCCTAGTCAAAAGCCGTAGATTATTTGCAGAGGTGTAGCACCAGTGGGCATAGTAGTTGAAAACGTCTCTAAACAATTTGGTAGTTTCCAAGCCGTTGAACAGGTAAACCTGGAAATTCAAAGTGGTTCGCTGGTGGCTTTACTCGGTCCATCGGGATCTGGTAAGTCTACCTTATTGCGGTTAATCTCTGGTTTAGAAATGCCAGATACAGGTAAAATCATTTTAACAGGCAAAGATGCCACCTTTCAAAGTGTCCAAGAAAGAAATATTGGCTTTGTGTTTCAGCACTATGCCCTATTTAAACATTTAACAGTCCGTAAAAATATCGCCTTTGGTTTGGAAATTCGCAAAGCCCCCAAAAAGAAAATCGAGGGAAAAGTAGAACAGTTACTAGAACTAGTACAATTAAGTGGATTAGGCGATCGCTATCCTTCCCAACTTTCCGGCGGACAAAGACAACGGGTAGCCCTAGCTAGAGCCTTAGCTGTAGAACCCAATGTCCTCTTATTAGATGAACCATTTGGAGCGCTTGATGCCAAAGTTCGTAAAGACTTACGAGCCTGGTTACGTCGTCTCCATGACGAGGTTCATGTTACTACAGTTTTCGTCACCCATGACCAAGAAGAAGCAATGGAAGTTGCCGATGAAATTGTCGTCATGAATAAAGGCAAAGTAGAACAGGTAGGAACACCAGCACAAATTTATGATCATCCCGCATCTGCATTTGTGATGAGTTTTATTGGTCCTGTGAACGTATTACCCAGTTCTGCGAAAATCTTCCAAAGTAGTGGTTTTGAATCAACAAACCCCGAAACATTCTTGCGTCCCCAAGATATCATCATTGAAACAGTTGGTAATGGCACAACAGCACAAGCTACAGTCAGCAGAATCATTCATTTAGGGTGGGAAATTCAAGTTGAATTAACCTTAGATGATGGACAAACGATGACAGCCCATTTAACACGGGAACGGTTCGATGAATTAAAATTAGAACCACAAGAAAAGGTTTATGTTAAACCAAAAGACGCGAAATCTTTTCCTCTTTATTATTCAATTTAGGGAACAGGGAACAGGGGAAAAATTTCCCCCTTACCAATGACAACTGACCACTGACTAATTAAATTAGAGATTTTGCTTTTTCAGATTCCTTTCCTAATCCTACCAACTGATAGCTAAGATCCCACATCCGCTTACCTTTTTCATCATCTCTTGCTTGGGGAGAAACTTTTTGCACAAAAGAAGTTCTGCCTTCTTTTTGACGATTTCCCCAACTCCAATAAATACCAGATTGTTTGTATTCAGAATCAGCAACCACCATTGCCACCCGCTCTCCTGATAATTCCTCAGTCACAAATCCTCCAGTAATATACTTTTGGAAAAGAGGGAAAATCTTCTGGAACAAAGGATAGTGATTGCGGAATAAAGCCGTAGTTGCCACACAACCAGGATAGAGAGAACTGAAAGTAATTCCAGTAGATTCATGAAACCGGTTATGTAGTTCGCGCATTGTCAGAACATTACACACCTTACTATCTTTATAGGCTTTGACTGGTTCAAATTCCTTACCGTTAATCATGCAAATTGGATTTTGGAAACCTGCCGCAAAACCTTCAAAATTACCCAAATCTGGACGAGGAGGAATTTTTCCACCCAATTCATCTGGGTTGTGGGTAACAGTTCCCAAAATTACCAATCTTTTATCAGCCGCAGGTGACTTTTGCAAATCTGCCAACATCAAATTACAGAGGAGAAAATGTCCCAAGTGATTTGTGGTAACGGTTAATTCATATCCTTCGGGAGAAAATAAAGGTTCTTTAATTAAAGGCATATAAATGGCAGCGTTGCAAACCAAAGCTTCTACGGTTCTGCCAGTAGCTCGGAAATTATTTACAAATTGTCGAACGCTTTCTAAAGAGCCTAAATCAATTTGCATGAGTGTGTAGCTATTTGCTGGGATTCCTACACTTTGAGCAGCTTTTTCGGCTTTGATTAAATCCCGACAAGCCATGATAACGTGCCAGTTTCCTTTGTCTACGAGAGCTTTTGCTGCTTGCAAACCAACTCCCGAAGAAGCACCTGTAATAATTGCTGTTGACTTACGATTTTGTTCCATTTGTTCAGACTCCTTTGATGATAGGTTGATTACAAAACAGTCTACTATGATCTCATGATCTCATGGTTTTAAAGGTTTGTGAGATTGAAATTCTTAATGCACCAAATCCTTTTTAGTTAATTCTGGCAATTCTATGGGTAATCCTACATTAAAAGGAGACTGATTAATATTGAGACGGATATAAACATCAGTAGAATGAGCGATCGCTTTCATGAGGGATAATTGAGGGGTGTAGGCATATCCCGTTGTAGATATCGCTGACAAAATAAATATGGGCTACACTAGTGATAGGAAAATTCCCAAACAGTCAGGTATTGCTGTTACTGATCAAATGAATACTTAAATAATCCTCTATTTCGATATATCAGTGAAACGTGACTCCATTTATTACCAAATTTTCAAGCGATTTCCGGCGTTAATATTTGAACTCGTTGATCATCGCCCCGAACAGGCGCACAACTATCAGTTTGAGTCAGTTGAAGTGAAAGAAACCGCCTTTAGGATTGATGGGGTATTTTTACCACCAGAAGGCGCAAAACCGAGAGTTATATTTTTTGCTGAAGTTCAATTTCAGAAAGACGAAGCTCTCTATCATCGGTTTTTTACTGAGTCGCTGACGTATTTGTACCGGAATCAGTCTCAATATGATGACTGGTACTGTGTGATAATTTTTCCATCACGCAGTTTGTCACCAAAGGATACAATAACTCATCGAATGTTTTTGAACAGCGACCAAGTGCAGTGTATTTATCTGGATGAGTTAGGAAGTTTCAATACTCTACCAATAGGTATTAATTTAATGCAGTTGACGATCGCCTCAGAAAAAGTCATGGCAGAGCAAGCGCGTCTACTAATTCAACGGGTACAATTAGAATCAACTGGCTCACTGCCGAAAAACGAAATCATAGATATTATCACCACGATCGCTGTTTACAAGTTTTCATCTTTGAGTAGAGAGGAAGTAGAAGCTATGCTGGGATTGACTTTAGAAGAAACAAGGGTTTACCAAGAAGCGAAAGCTGAGGGTCGAGAACAAGGTCGAGAACAAGGTCGAGAGCAAGGTCGAGAACAAGGTCGAGAAGAACGGGAAGCTGAAATGTTGAAAGTTACTGTCCCTCTGTTACTAAAAACAGGAATGAGTGTAGAAGAGATTGCTCAAAAACTCAATGTTAACGTAGAATCTGTCAGGCTCTCCGCACAGGAGAACACGGACAATTCGTAGAAAACTACTAAGATTTTGGTATTTTAGCTGATTGAAAAAAGCAGCTTTATCGGAATTGCGATCGCAAAACACCCAGCTTAGGCGATCGCTTTTCTGATTTGTGGCAGGCGATCGCCTTATGGTATAAGTGGTGGAAAGATAAACTGAATATTATGTATGCCAGCTAAAATTACTAGTTTTTAACCCATATCAAGAGGAAATTGTTATATGGAGAGACTAAATTATCCAGAAATAGTCCAAAAAATTCTGGAAGGTCATGCAAAAAATCGCTCGAATATTCAAACAGAAGTCAAACTGGTATTTGATACGGATCGCAATCATTATCAAGTTCTTAACATTGGTTGGCAAGAGCTAACGCGAATATTTGGTTGTATTATTTACATAGAAATTAAAGATGGCAAAATTTGGATTGAACGCGATGGAACAGAAATCGGCATAGCCAATGAATTGGTAAAAGCGGGAGTTCCTAAACAAGATATAGTTTTGGGTTTTAAAGCCCCATACAAACGGCAATTTACCGAATTTGCTGCTAGTTGAAGCATATCGAAATTACGGCAAAATACGGTAATTAGGTTGTTTCAGTCCCCTTGCGGGGATTATGCAAATTGAAACCAAGATTATGGAAAAAATCCATAAAATTGGCGGTAAAGTTTCAGTCCCCTTGCGGGGATTATGCAAATTGAAACATGCCAGGAATACCAGGGATACCAGGAATACCAGGAAGTTTCAGTCCCCTTGCGGGGATTATGCAAATTGAAACATGATACTTGTAATCATCATCCTTGCCCTAATTGCTTGTTTCAGTCCCCTTGCGGGGATTATGCAAATTGAAACTTGATTTTAATTCGTCAACGGTTACAGATCCGGGTTGTTTCAGTCCCCTTGCGGGGATTATGCAAATTGAAACATTGAAGAAACAATCGAGGAGAAATGCGAAGTTGGTTTCAGTCCCCTTGCGGGGATTATGCAAATTGAAACTAGAAATGAAATAGATATAGGCGAAAATAAAGCTGGTTTCAGTCCCCTTGCGGGGATTATGCAAATTGAAACTTGATAGATGCGGCTGTTTGGGACGGAACAGCAAAGGTTTCAGTCCCCTTGCGGGGATTATGCAAATTGAAACCTAAGTTTATGGGGTGGAAACCCATCAAGCAGTATGAGTTTCAGTCCCCTTGCGGGGATTATGCAAATTGAAACTCAACCTTAGATACAACAAAGATGCTGCAAAGTTTCAGTTTCAGTCCCCTTGCGGGGATTATGCAAATTGAAACCCGTGCCTTTGGGAAATAAATTATGAGGAAATTACAGAGTTTCAGTCCCCTTGCGGGGATTATGCAAATTGAAACTTTGGTTATGCCCTGCTTTACCCGTTCTGCGGTGTTTCAGTCCCCTTGCGGGGATTATGCAAATTGAAACTATGGTGGCATCTACCCCAAAAGCAATTTCTGGTTTCAGTCCCCTTGCGGGGATTATGCAAATTGAAACCCCGACCTCTGAAACCCAGTCTAAGAGCAGACCGTAGGAGGGATTTTG
This sequence comes from Dolichospermum sp. UHCC 0259, assembly GCF_009711935.1. Lineage (GTDB taxonomy): Bacteria > Cyanobacteriota > Cyanobacteriia > Cyanobacteriales > Nostocaceae > Dolichospermum. Next base: position 28,599 of record NZ_VIKX01000234.1, read on the forward strand.
GCGGACCTCCGAAAAAACCTCATTACAGGCTTCGGGAGTGATGCCAACTGAAACTAACAAAACGCTGAAAGTATTTAGTTGTCAAGGTTCTGGCGATTTGGCGGACCCCCAGGGTTTTTGACCCCGCTTTGGATTGCCAAATTTATCTTGATCTAAGAGTAAAATTTAACAGATTACTTGTCAAGATTTACCGTATTACAAATAGTAAAGCATGAGATTGACAAAATTAGTCAATTATGTTTGATAAAGTCCGACTTCCTTGGTAATATCAGCCGCAACTTTCTGTCTTAAATCATAAGGTAACAGAATTTCTACCCTTGGTCGCCAAGCTCTTAACCGCATAGTTACATTATGATCACCATGTCGGTATTGAAGACTGTAATAAGCATCTTTTGGAGAACGATTGGCGATAACTTTTAATAATTCTGCCTTTTCTTCTGAATTAACTACAGAACTTTGAATCAAACTTTGCGCTTTTTGATAACTAATTGATTTGAAAGTTGGATGACGTGATGTATCTTTAATGTAGCGATCATGATAATCTCGTTCAAATCGTAGCAACATTAATCGAGATTCTAAATAGAAATCAAATCCCAGGGCTTTATCCATTTGTAATTCTATTTCTTCGGGATTTGGTAAATTTCTCTGGTAATATCGCTGCTGTAAATTTTGAGGAATGGCAGAATTTGTCCATGTAATTGGTGTAATATTTTCGATTCTATCTACACGGAAGTTATACCAATCTGTTTTTCGATCAGGACTTTCTCCAAATGCACATAAATAGACAGCACGTTGTACGTAATAAATGCAAACAGGATAAACCAAACATTCTATAGTATTTCCTAGTCTAGCACTGTGATAAATTAACTGAATAGGTGGAACTGGGGTTTTTTCCCAGATTTTTCGGAGTTCATACTGCCAATTGTCAACTTCATCTACGGCAGTTACTACATAATCTAGTTTGAAAAAGAATCGCTGGATACCACCAATTTCTTGAGACATATTCTCGGCGATTTCGGCTAAATCTTCTTGATTTAAGAAGTTTAATTCATGATTGTTGGTTTTGGTGGTAATGGGACGAGATGGTAAATATTGGACTCGATGATATTTATGTTCTCGAATTTCTAACCAACCTAATTCTTCTAAGATTTGTAAATCTGCTTGTAAGGAACGACGAGTTACACAAAATAATCGTTTTTGCAGGATTTCATCTAAGTTGGAAATATGAATATGAGATAATAGAGACTGCTGCCATGTTTTTTGATTTAATCCGGTTTTGGGATTAAATAACCAGTCAGCGGTAGTTTTTGCGCAGTTACATTTAGGGTCATGAAATTGAGGAATTGTTTCTCCTTTGGGGTGAGTGGAAATAAAGAAGGCGTTTTTCCAATCTGCTAGGGTAAAACCATCTGCTAAAAATACATGATTTTGACTTTCTCCATATAAGGAATGTAACCACACCCACAACCGAATGGCACGGAGGAGGTTTTGTTTGAGAGAACCGCGTGCTAACCATTGCAACAGTTCTACTTGGGGAATATCAGAAAAAATTTGCTCAGACACTTGTACTAAACACGGCTAGGAAATGGACTTTGACAAGATTAGGAAAATCTTAGGTGTGTATGGGGTTTAGCACTGCTAAACCCCTACCTATAGAATCAAATGATTAGGTCATTTTGAGCATATCTAGGATTTGGGGATAATTTCAGCATAGACTAATCTGGAATAGGCTGCTTCCAATGCCATGTATGATGTGATTGTTGGTGAATCAGTAAAAGTAATGACTACTTACAACATTGAGTTAAAAGACGATATTTTGCGGGTGAGTTTTGGTACACCTGCTCAAAATGACCAGATTGTGAAGGATGCTGCTACACGGTTGGAGGAAATGACGCGGTTGGGGGAAATTACTGGAGGACAACTGCTGAGGATTAATGGTCCGATTTCTATTCCTGTGGCTTTTGTGTTGGCACATAAGTTAGCACATATTTATGGAGCAGTTGGTTTTTTTGATCCGAAACTAGGTAAATACGTGATTTGCATCACACACAACCCAGCATATAAACTGGGAGACTTGATTGATTAAAGCCTAGAGATAGGAAAGCAACAATGTCTGAAACGGTAAAAGTTGTCTTATGTGGTCCGCCACAGTCGGGTAAATCTTGTCTGCGAGAAGGTTTAAAAAAAGCTATTCGTTGTATTCCTGGCGCACCATATCCCTTTGCTGTTACTGTTAATCCTGATGGGGAGGGAAGTTGGTTTGCAGAAACGGCAAAACGAGATTTAATGGCGGCAACACAGTACAAGAATGCCTATAAGACTGCGTTTACACCGGAGTTTGCTATGTCTAGATCAGAATGGGTAAAAAATTGTCGTGAACCTTTGGCGATTTTTGATGTGGGGGGAAAAATTAGTTCAGCAAATAGGTTGATTATGCAATATGCCACTCATGGGGTGATTTTAGCTGGAGATAAGTCAAAAATACCTGCTTGGCAAGAGTTTTGTACAGATTTACGGCTGGAGACTATTGCCATTATACATAGTGATTTGCATGAAGTGTGCGATCGCATTGATTCGGAATCACCTATTTTGACAGGGACTATTCACCGTTTACAGCGTGGTGAGGATGTTTCTAGTCGTCCGATGATTCAAGCTTTAGCGCGGGTTTTGGTGGGGTTAGTTTGAAGTTGTAGGGAGTTTTTATGGTGACAAGTTCTCAAGTTGCATTACAGGTTTTTCAACAGGCGATCGCTATTCTAGCAAAATGGGCTAATTTTGATCATCCAATTCTGGATAATGAATATTCAGAAGTAAAAAAAGCTAAAGAAATATTAAATTGGACAGAAAATACCAAAATTGGAACATTGCGGTTATTGTTTGATAATGTGAATTTATCTGATGAACCTAAAAACGAATCATCAAAAATTCACTACCACGAATTACGAGCAATTGATCATGATGATCAAGAATATCCTGATATTCCTTATCCATTGAATTGTGAACCCAACAAAAAAGCACAAGAAGATTTCAAAGCTGAGATTAAAAAAGAACTTTCAAAATATCTCAAAGATAATTTAGAAAATCTTTCTTTATTGATGTTGATATTAGAAAAATTTGGCTCATGTCTCAGCTTTGGTGAATCTAATGTAGCCTTGGTAGATATAGCAAGAACTACAGCGGCAGTTGCAACAGCTTTGATTAACAATCCTGCTGAGAAAATTAGTTTAATTGCTGGTGATTTATCAGGGATTCAAAAATTCATTTATACCATATCTTCTGATGGAGCATTAAAATCATTAAGAGCGAGGAGTTTTTATTTAGAGTTAGTTACAGAAGAAGTAGTACAACAACTTTTAGAAGAATTACAACTGCCTCGTACTAATGTCATTTATGCAGGTGGTGGTAATTTATATATTTTGGCATCTGGAAAACCAGAAGTTAAAAGTATCATTGAAAAAGTTCGCCACCAATTTAATGAATGGTTTTTGGATGAATTTCAAGGTAAAGTGTTTCTGGCTTTAGATTGTTTATGTTTTCCTAAAGATGATCTTAAACCAGAAGCCAAAACGGAAGATAAAACCTCTAAATTTGCAGAACATTGGTCACAAGCGACCAAAAATTTAGCTAAACATAAATCTCAAAAATTTTGCACTCAAATTAGTGATTTTATCAAACCCCGTTATAGCCATCAACCTTGTCGTGTATGTTATCGTGACGATGTAGAATCAGATAAGTTAAAGCCTCTGAATGATAATGAAGCAGATTCAGTTTTAGCTTGTCAAACTTGCCGAAGTATGTTTGATTTAGGAAGTGAGTTATTTAAAGTTAATGCTATTGTCAGATCAAAACAGAAGAAAATAGCAAAATCATTACATACCCTGAATTTTAAACTTCCATCAGGAAATATTTATTACCATTTATTTGAATACTGGAAACAAATAGATCCTACCCCTGATACAGTTTTATTAGTCAATGATTGGACATTAGAACATTACCAATTCAAACATTTTAATAATGTTTATCCCTTGCTATTAGGTAACTATGGAAAGCAAGGAGAATTAGGCTTTATGCGGGCTGGAGAAATGGCAGAAAAAGCCCAAGGAATTAAAAGAGTTGCATCACTAAGAATGGATGTAGATAGATTAGGACAAATATTTGCTAAAGGATTAGGTGAAAATCAAACACTACCTAGATTAGCCGGACTTTCCAGGCAAATGAGCTATTTTTTTAAGGTTTATCTTAATAGTTTGGCAAAGAAAAGAATCGGAAATATTCCTGATAATTTCAAACGATTATTGCCAAAAAATGAGGAATATAATATACTATTCATATATGCAGGGGGTGATGATTTATTTATTAGTGGTGCATGGAATGAAGCAGTAAATTTTGCCTTTGATATTTATCAATGTTTTCGAGCCTATACAGGATACAATCCAGATATTACTCTATCAGGTGGAATCAGCATTGATGGTGCTAAATTCCCTCTTTATCAAGCAGCAAAATCTTCTGGTCATGCTGAAGATGCAGCCAAAGAAAATGGTAGAAATAGTTTAGGTTTATTTGGTGAAGTTTTCAAATGGAGTGAGTGGTTAGGAACTTTAGAAAACCTGAAAGAATCTAGCGAATTTGATAAAATAAATCAAAAATATTCTCAACGAGAAATTAAGCCAAAATTATTAGGTATTATCCCATTTGTGGAGATATTATCCCCGGAAAATATTGAAGCTAATTATTCTCGTAATTTTGTCCGTAATTTGTTGATAACTGCACAAATTCAAGAACAGGCTTTAGAAAAGTTTAAGGAAGATAAACAATCAGAGGAGGCTTTAGCAACTCGCTATTATTTACATTTACCAAAAGTAGCTTATATTTTGGCGAGATTACCCAATCATATTCTACAAAATGAAGACTTTCGGACTTCTTTAAAAAGTCCCTATAATGCGCCCTATTTTCGCGCTATTGCTACCTGGATTGAATTATTAAATCGTGGATCATAATTATGAATAATCCGAATAAACCACAACCTCCTACTAGAAATCAGGGACAAATTGTTAACCAATCAAATCACACATCTCAATCTAATTCCCGTAATAATCGGGAAAATACAACTAATATTGTGCAAGAGATTAAGGATTCTATTCAAGAAAGTAATTATCTGAAAGATTATCCTATTCGCACTTTAGTTAAACAAGCTGAACTCTTAGGATATCATCTGAAAGCAGAAAAATTGGAAACTAATCAAATCCGTAAATTTCTGGATGCTATCAACCAAATTAAATATATTTTGGCATTAGATGATGATGAAAGAATCAAAAATGCTAAAACTGAAGAAGAAAAAGAAAAGTTAAAGTTTAGCAAAATTGAAACAGAAATTGTTTTATTAAAGCCAAAATTAGCCTATGCAGCAGCTAGACAGAAAGCAGTTAAGCCTTTAAATGAGGTGATGTCATTTGCTATTGATAGAGTAAAAACTACTCAAGATTTTTACCGTCTTGTTCAGTTTATAGAATCAATAATTGCATATCACAAAGAAGCAGATAGTAGTAGAAGATAATTAGGAGATAATCATGACAGTATCTTATGCACAAACTCCCTTGTTAGGAAAAATTACTCTCACTTGTCAATTAACCGCAAAAACAGGTTTACATATTGGTGGTGGTGGTGAAAATTTAGATATTGGTGGATTGGATAAACCAGTAATTAGAGATCCTTTAACTAAATATCCATATTTACCTGGATCATCAATTAAAGGTAAATTGAGAGCGACATTAGAAAGGTTATTAAATAAGCCATTAAATCGTCGTGGTAGTAGTGAAACTTTGCGTTATGAAAGTGATGATTTAGCTGATGGTTTTACCGAAATAGGAGGTCATTTTATCCGTTATGAAGGTGCGAGAACTTGCCAAATAAGTCGCTTATTTGGTTCTACTGGAGGATCTCAATTTTGGATAGAAGTAGAAACCGCTAAAAAAGAAGGTTTATTTGATAAGGAAAGTTCTACAAAAATCATTGATGGTATAAACTGCGTCAAAGTTAATAGGGGAAGAAATGCAACAAGTCGTTTAATTATTAGAGATAGTCATTTACATCCAGATTCCGCAACGCAATTAAAACAAGTTGACACTGGTTTGTATATGACAGAATGGAAATTTGAAAATAATATTGATAGGGTGACAGCAGCAGCAAATCCTCGACAATTAGAACGAGTTCCCGCAGGTTCAAAATTTAATTTTGAGTTAGTTTACACCGTAGAAAATGCAGAACAAGTGATTGAAGATTTGCAAAATATAGCGATCGCACTTGCTTTCCTAGAAGATGATGCACTAGGTGGAAATGGTTCAAGAGGATATGGAAAAGTCATATTTGAAAACTTCCTTTTTACCTATCGGAGTTTAGAACACTATCGTCAAATCACCAATGCAACACCAGGGAGTTCCGCTATACAATCCTTAGATCCTATTGCTAATACCCAAGCACTTTTAGATAACTTCAGAAATTTGCGTGAGTACATCCAGCGATTATTACCAGGGAATTAATCATGAGTGTTTGGAAATTAGTTAAACTCAATTTTGGCAATAATCCAGCGCATTTTGGGGAGGTAGGAATAGGAATGGAAGAAACGAGCGATCGCATCCGTTCTGATACTCTATTCAGTGCTTGGGTCACTAACTATGCGCGATTGTTTGGGAAAGATGCAGTAGAAGAATTATTACAGCTATTTCCCACAGAAAAAACTCCTGAACTAATACCGCCATTTCGCATTAGTTCCACCTTTATTTATCGAGAAGTAGGAAAAGAAACCGTTTATTATCTTCCTCGTCCTCTCAAATTTCCCATCAACTATCCAGAAGATGATTTAGCCTTTTTCAAAACTTATAAAAAGCTGAATTATTTACCTTTAGAAATTTGGCAAAAATGGTATCAAGGAAAAGGATTTGATCAAAATGCTGATACTAAAGAATTGATAACCCATACCAAAATAGGTGAATCTACCGGAGATTTAAACACAGGAGGAACATTCGATTATAAAAAAGCCTGTAAAATTCATCAACTTCCAAAAATAGGAATTGATAGAGTTACCACAGCTACCAACCTTTATCATACAGGCTTTGTTCACTTTGCTAGTGGTAATAACTCCGCAGGGTTATATTTTCTTATCGAAATTTCTCCAGAAGGTGAAAAATTAGCCGATAAATTACAAGCAGCTTTACATCTTTTAGGAGAAGAAGGAATAGGAGGAGAACGTTCTAGTGGTGCGGGAAGATTTGAAATAAAATGGCTAGATTTATTAGATTTACCGGAAATTTGGGACGAAGTTATTAATTATAAACATGGTAAAGTTCACACTTTGATTAGCTTATTTTGGGATTCTTCTATATCACCGGACTTTCTTGAAAATTCCAGTTATGAAATCCAAGAAAGAGGAGGTTGGATAGTAGAAAGTCAAACACGACGAAAAATGGTAAGAATGTTTAGCGAAGGTTCTATTTTTACCTCCTCACTTTCAGGAAAATTAGTCAATGTAACACCAGAACAATTTACAAAACATCAAATTTACCGTAAGTAGGTGAACAAAATAAAAATGAGGGGTATTGCGTTTTATAAAATGGCTGAAACTCAATCAGAATATCGCATTGAGACAACTTTACATACCGTTACATACCTTTAAATTTTCCTGTTGACCTACTTAGTGGTATTAGTTTAACTCTACCAATTAACACTAAAAAGGAAGAGGGAAAAGAAGATGACAATTGTTGATGAATTAGCATTAAAAAAACCAGACTTTTATGAAACCAGAAAAATACAGTTAACCAGTCCCATTTTACATATTGGTTCATCTGTATCTAGGTTGAATCCCTTTGAATATGTGCAAACAGCGAAAAAAGTCTATCTTCCTAATCAAGAAGCATTATCCAAAGCATTATTAAAAAAAGGAGGAAGTTTTCTCAATGACTATATTCAAGCAATTGAGAACAATCAAAATATCACTAAACTATTAGAACAAGCATTTGGTAATGAATGGTGGAAAGCTAAAGACACCAATAAAAATCCCATTTTTCCTGAAAATTTGATTAGTCAAAAACTAGCGGAACGAGTTACAGATTTACGTCCAATGATTCGTAATGGTATGGGATATTTATTCATCCCTGGTTCATCTATTAAAGGAGCAATAAAAACCGCGATACTTTATCATTTATTAAAACATCCAGATAAATATAAAATTCCTCAAACTAGCAGGGTTAGTGAAATTGAAAAACAACTCAAACAAAGATTAGGAGAATTAAGTAGTAGACGTAATCAGACATTTGCTGATGATAAACTTATGAATAGTTTATTTTCTGACTTTTCCTTAATTTATCAAGGTCAAACATTTTCTGGTACAAGTCAGAACACGGACATTTTACGCTGTTTAAAAGTTAGTGATTCAGAATCATTAATTAAAACAGAAGTTTCTGGAAAAACAGGTAAACCAATTCCGATAAACTTACCAGTAGTGGTAGAAGTGATAGTTTCTAGTAGATTTGATGATTATCGAGCAAAATACAAAGCTCCTCTTTATGTGGAAATGGTAAGGAATGTGAAAACAGAATTTACTATCACATTAGACAAAGAAATGCTTTCTTGGTTTAAACATAAGCAAGGAATGAAATTACCATTTAACAACATTGATGAATTATTACAAATATGCCAAGAATTTGCTCAAGAACAATGGGATTATGAACATGATTATTGGAGTGCAATAGAAAATAATCCTAACGCATCTGGTAGAAACTTAGATTTTAGTAATATTGGTGATTTTTACGAACCAGAAAAATGTCCTTATGGAATGCGATTAGGTTGGGGTAGTGGGATGACAGGAACAACAATAGGATTATGTTTTGATGATGAACTGAGAGAAAATATTCGTGATATTTGTGGTTTAAAAGCACCTGGTTTTGAAGCACCAAAATCTCGCAGAACTATTATGGGTTCTGATGGTGAGATTAAGTTTGTACCAGGGTGGGTTAGGTTTAAAATAAATAATAATTGATAATCAAAATGCTAATCAATTCTACATTCACCTTAACCGTTCCCACATCAACAATTTTACCCCGTCCTTATGGGTTGGAACTTATTAAACAACTACATCAAAAACTCAACTTAGAAATGGGAAATGAAATAATCCCCTCAGTCTCTTACTCAGGAATAACAGGTTATTACATTTCATCCAGAGATTTTCTCACCTTTCATCCAGAAGAATTTTACCAATTATCTTTATCTGGATTAAATGAAATATCAGCTAAAGCTATTGATTATCTTGAATTGGGAGATTCATTAGAATTTCTGGGAGCAAAATTTAATATTATTAATCGAGAAGATGAAATTACCAGTTATGAAGAACTCTATACAACATTAGTAGGAAATGAACCCGAACCTGTCAGAAATCATGAATTACAGTTTATCACTCCCACCGCTTTTTCTCAAGCCGGCTCAAATTTACCTCTACCTGTTCCTACATTAATGTTCCGCAGTTGGTTGGAACGCTGGAATAATTTTGCACCTGTTTATTTAGGAGGTGATGAATTAATTACTTATTTGAATAATGCAGTATTGCTTAAACATCACAAAATTCAAACCCGCAGTTATCAATTACATAAAGGTTATGTAAATGGATTTATTGGTGATGTCAAGTTACAAGTTTTTCAACGTGCTGATCCTTTATTAGCAAATGTGGCTAATTTATTAGTTCAATATGCTCGGTTTGCTGGTACAGGAATTAAGACACGGTTGGGAATGGGACAGACAATAGTTAAAGAATCTGATTGATAACTAAAAACACTTATTTTGAGATAAAAGGAGTTTAATCAATATGGCTAAAATATTAATTTCTTCTATCGGAGTTGGTGGCAGATTTAAAAATCAACATATTTCTGACAGAGAGTATCAAGATGCTTGTTACAAAATTGGTGATACTCTATATCCTCAAAGTAGATTTATAGCTTCTGTACTTTATGAGCATTTTCAGTTAGATGGTATTATCTTTATAGGTACAGTGAGATCAATGTGGGAAGAAGTATATCGTTTTTTCTGTGAAACGAATAGTGTACATAAGGATGATGAATATTGGCTAGATTTAGCCTGTAAAATTGATAGTCTCAAACATGATAGTGAGTTAGATTCTATAGATTTATCACCTATAGAAAAAGTTTTGGGAGAGCGTTCTAAATGTATTTTAATAAAATACGGACTTGATCAAGATGAACTATGGGAAAATTTTGACAGAATTTTTCAAATTGTTGAAATGCTTCAACCAGGAGATGAAATATATATTGATATCACTCATTCTTTTCGTTCACTGTCACTGTTTTTATTTTTGACTATTACCTTTATCAGAGATTTAGCAAGCGAGAAACAGATAAAAATTGCTGGAGTTTATTATGGAATGCTGGATGTCAGTAGAGAATTAAACTATACTCCAGTAGTTGACCTAAAGCCACTATTTGATATGACTTCCTGGATTAAAGGTGCATACAGTTTACAAAGCTATGGTGATGGATACTTAATTGCTGAATTACTTAAATCCCAAAATGAAAGTCAATTAGCCAATCAGATAGAGCAACTATCACAATCACTTAACATTAACTCTGTTAATGACATTAAACAAAAGAGTTCTACATTAAGAAATTCATTACAAACACAAATTGCAAAAACTCCTTTTAAGTATATCAAAAATATTTTAGAAAATTTTGTTAAAAAGTTTTCCCGTTCTTCAGTAAATGAATCTGAATACCAGTTAGAATTAGCAGGATGGTATTTTGATAATCACAGATATTCTACAGGTTATATCACACTAGCTGAATCTATAATTACTTATCTTTGCGAAATGAAAGGTAAAAATATAAGGTCTGAAACAGATCGTGGAAAAATGAAAGATTACTTACATGAACCACAAAATAAAAGTAGCGATTTAGCCAGACTTTATTTTGATGTTAATCCAATACGTAAGAGTATTGCTCATGCTTTGCTAGATATAAGAAGCAGCAATGAGAGAGGTAGTTTATCTAATGCAATAAATAACGCTAAAAACTATCAACAAACAGCTAGACAAATCTTTAAAACAGGTACGTTAAATCAGGCTTAATATAAAGCTACTGACTACAATTATTTTCAAGGTATTCTCATTGATCAAGCTGTTTTATTTAACCCAAATAGCGAACTGATAAATCAGCGCTTGCGCGATACCTGTAGCTTGCCCTCTCCGTACCCTTAATCAAAACAATGACTCGTTTTATTCATGACCAATTTACCAAACAATATCTGACAGAATTATTCACACCCTATGGTCAAGTAGATACAAGCAAAGATATTACCTCAGAAGTTAGGCAAATAGATGTATTATTTACACCAGCATCACCATCTCCAGATAATATAGAAACCCTGGGAATGCTGGGAAAAATGGGGATATATGCAACTTCTGCGATATTTGAACCATTCCGCAATGCTGTCAGCAAAAGTGAAATTCGCAGTTGTATGGGTAAATTATTCGACATCCACGCAGACCTAGAGCGGCAATCAAAACGCAATAATACGCGAATAAATGAAACCCAACTACCTTATTTATGGATACTGACTCCCACTGCATCACCAGACATCTTAGAAAGTTTTAATGTAACTGTAGATGAGAAAAATTGGGGTCAAGGAGTTTATTTTCTCGGAAAAGGTTTAAAAACCGTAATTGTTACCATCCATCAACTACCCAATACAGCAGAAACCCTGTTTTTAAGGGTATTAGGTAGAGGAAAAGTGCAAAGACAAGCAGTAGAAGAATTAGAAAAACTTTCTAAAAATAGTTCATTCTTGAACAAGACTATACAATTAGTATATGAACTAATTGCGGTCTTATCTGCACGTCAATCAAAAGAACAAGATATTGATCAAGATGATCAGGAGTTGATTATGAAATTATCGGAAATATATCAACAACAATTAGAAGAAATTAAACAAGAAGGACAACAAGAAGGTGTAGTAAGAGAACGTCGTGCCATGATTGAAAGTATTTTGCAAGTCCGCTTTGGAGAAGTTGATCAACAATTAGCCACAATTGTTGATCAATTAGCTGCTATGTCTAGAGAAGAATTTACTCCTATACTTTTGCAGTTATCTCGTGAAGAATTATTAGCAAGATTTACTAAATAGTTATTCACAAATAAGAAACGAGGTGCGATGACTACAATTACTTGAAGTATCGCACTTCCAAACCCATAGAAAACGTATCTAATCCCCGCAAGGGGACGGAAATAGAGTAAAATATTCACTATTAACATATTACAGTATTAAATGAAAATGCCCAAGTCAGCTACATCCAGCAACCGTAAAACCCCATCAAAAACCACCTCCTTAGCATGGGCAGATGATACCGAATTAGTTAGCTTAGTCCTTGACTTAGAAGCAACCAATTCCACCAACCTCTACTCACAATATACCATTGGACTTCATGCTTGGTTTCTAGACCAAGTGCGACAAATTAACCCAACACTTTCAGCCTATTTACATGATAGTGAGTCAGAAAAACCTTTTAGCATTTCTGCACTAGAAGGTCAATTATTTCCCACAGGAAAACAACTACAACTACAAGCAAATCAGATATATCGTTGGCAGATTAACGCCATTTCTCAACCAGTAGTCAAGTTTTTGAGTGAGTGGTTAATACAACCGCCAACGACTTTAAAATTAAGAGATGCCGTCTTACAAATAAAACAGATAAGTATTATTCATCCACCGACTACTTACAAACACCTATTACAATCATCTACAACAAATCATAAAAATATTAATCTGAGTTTTCTTTCTCCTACCAGTTTCCGTCGTAAAGGACATCACTTTCCCCTACCCGTTCCTGTTAATCTTTTCCATAGTTACCTCAGACGTTGGAACGACTTTTCAGGAATGTCCATAGAACAAGAAGCTTTTCTAGAATGGATAGATGAAAATGTCATCATTCACAAATATCGCTTAGAATCAGTCAAAGTTGCAGCAGGTAAACGGGGTTCTGTCACTGGTTTTACAGGGGCAATTTCCTTGGGTTTGAGTCAAAGTGCTTTAACTAATATCGAATTTACTCAGTTATTTTATGCTTTAGTGCAACTTGCTCCCTACTGTGGAACTGGACACAAAACTACTTTTGGACTCGGACAAACCTGTTTAAATTGGGTAGAACCGGAATTAAACACACCTGTTGAAATTGTTAATAGCCAATTACCAAAGCGTATTGAAGAATTAACAGCAATGTTCACAGCCCAACGGAAACGCATAGGAGGAGAACGCACGGAAAAAATCGCTACAACTTGGGCAACAATTTTAGCCCGAAGAGAGATGGGGGAATCACTACAGGCAATATCTGAAGATTTAGAAATGCCTTATACCACAGTCAAAACCTATGTCAAATTAGCTCGGAAGATGCTTATACAGCAGGAGTCAGGAGTCAGGAGTCAGGAGTCAGGAGTCGGGAGTCAGGAGTAAAATTGGCTTGCTATGCGGCTTTGAACTTAGATTCTGTACCTCATTTAATCTGCAATCTGCTGTATCTTTAATTGACAGGCGAAAATTGAGAGTATCTAGGTCAAAACCTGACTCCGTAAGGATTTTGTTATCATTAATTCTCAATTACCATTAAAACAACTCCAGAGCTTTTGAACGCTTTTCACTTTTATGTCCCAGGTATCGCTCCCCCAATCGCTTCAGAAAGACTTACCACTTACCGCTCTTGCACCTATGCAGGATGTGACCAATCTCTGGTTCATGAAAGTCATCGCCCACTACGGTAGCCCTGACTACTTCTTTACTGAGTATTTCCGCGTTAATGATACCTCACGACTCAATCGGAAAATCCTAGCAGCAATTACCGAAAATGATACGGGTCGCCCGGTTTTTGCTCAAATGATTGGCGAAAGTATTCCCGATTTAGCCAGAACGGCAAAGGAACTCTGCGACTATAATATCGCTGGAGTAGACTTGAATATGGGCTGTCCTGCGCCGAGAATCTATCGCAAAAATGTTGGGGGTGGATTGCTGCGAGAACCGGAAAAAGTCGCGCGGATTTTAGGAGAACTGCGTTCTGTGGTGAATGATAGACCGTTAACGGTAAAGATGCGCGTAGGCTTTGAAAATACGGATAACTTTTATAAAATCCTAGATATAATTGCTGATAACAATATTGATTTATTGAGTTTGCATGGTCGCACGGTGAAAGATATGTATCACGGGGAAGTTAAATATGATTTGATTGCGGAAGCGGTGAAACGGGTTAACTGTCCAGTGCTGGCTAATGGCAATATCAAGTCGGCGACAACTGCCTTGGAAGTGCTTTCGCAAACGGGGGCTGCGGGGGTGATGGTGGGACGGTGGGCAATTGGCAATCCTTGGCTGTTTAATCAAATTCGTCAGGCTTTACGGGGAGAAGAAATCACGCTAGTGCCGTTAGCGGAGGTACGCCATTATATCGATCGCTTATGGCAAACCCCTACAGCTTCCACTATGCCAGAACGAGCGCGGATTGGCTACCTAAAAATGTTTCTGAACTACATTGCTTTGAATATTGACACTGACGGTCATTTCCTGCGGCTGATGCGACATACCTCTACAGAGATAGAATTATTTAACCTCTGCGATCGCTTTCTCCTGACAGATTTAACCAAAACTTTAGCCCTCACACCATCAACTATTCTCGTCTAAATCTAGCTGACTGGCGGACAAGCAATATATCTAACAAATGGGTACGGCTGGACTCGAACCAGCGACCGTCCGCTTAGAAGGCGGATGCTCTATCCAACTGAGCTACGTACCCGTGAAGCCTTTATTATTATATCTAAAATTGTCTAAATAGGCAAGAGTAAATTAAAAATTTCCTAATTTCAGTAATAAACTGCAAGTGATTGAGCAGTCGGGGTAGAATAAGAAACAAAATAGATACGATATTCAGATATATTGTGATGTCAAGGAGTAATTGCCCATGAATATGTATACTTACATAGAACCTTACCTTTGTTAAGTATCCAGTCCTCAGCCAATGCTCTTTTCCAACTCATCAAGTAATTATACTTTATCGTAATGATACTAAAAACCATTACATATTCTTTATCAACAAAGCCAATGTGAGGAGTTATTTACTAGTGCTATGTTTATTCTCAAACGGCAGGATGTTGAAATTTCAACGGTTCAGCACCCAAACAAAGAAGATCGGCAAGTGCCAATTCTCTATTATCAGGGGCAGACTTTTCGGTTGATTACGGTTTTTAAGTCCAGTGAAGAAGAAGAAGCTAAAACCTTTTGGAAATCCTTAACAGATAACCGAGGCAAAGCTTGTGTCTTACTAGAAGAACCAGAACGCTATAGTATCTGGGGAAAAATTAAGCTAGATCAGATCAGTAGTGACACTGGCAGTCATAGTAAAACTGAGGTTTTAACACTAGGTGTTATTACGCTTTTACAAGCTGTTTATCTAGATATTGAAGATTTACTAGGGAATCGTCAAGCAAGTTTATTTGCCAAGGACATCACGGGGATATTACAGCAAAAACAATTTCCCGATATATCTTCTGCTGATACAGTAAAATCGTTCTTGACTGAGGATTTGTCACAGATGAGTAAAATGCCGATTTGGCAAGAAACTCATGTGATTATTCTTTTAGAGGAACTTCACAAATTAGGAAAAACATACTTTGGTGATACCAACTTTGCTCATCAACTAGATGACCGATTACAAGATATGTCAGAAGAAGAGCAAGAACTATTTATCAGTTGGGTACAAAAATCTCCCCTTAATAAGCTTTGGCAGTAGGGTGGATATTGATTTGTCAAAAAAACAACTGTTAACTGGCTATTGTCTGTCACCAAAGTACGAAGGTGCAAATTACAGCAGGAGTCAAGGGTAAACCTACTGTCTGGCTTTCAAGTTAGATTCGGTACATCATTGATCTGTAATCTGCTATATTTCATTCAATGTGCAAAAAATATTACATTCAGAGCATTTACCTAGTTAGTCCCTATGAGTAAATCTTACGACAATTCATCTCCCGTTAAGCCCCTATTAACTACTCAAAATCTTGTTTTGGCTTGTGTTAGCTGGGCTGTTTTAGCATTGTTATACTTTTTGTTGTTTAGTGCCAAAATTCCTGACCCAGAGCAACGGGGAATGGAAGTCCGCGCTCAGTGGTATGTGATTGGCACAAATATTTTTGAAGCTGTGGCTTATTTGGGTGCAAGTCTCTTATGCTGGAGGAACTGGCGGAGTACCCAAATGGTTAGTAGTGGAAAAGTCTGGCTGTCAATCGGGTTAGGAATGTTTGCCTATTTTATAGGTGGACTCGTTTTCGGCTATACAGAAATCGTCCTCAAACAAGAGCCAGATGTATCTATTGCTGATATATTTTTTGTCCTCACATATTTATGTTTAGGGACTGGTATGGCTTTAGCCTTGGTTTCTCGCCGAATTCACTTGGAAGTATGGCAGTGGCTAATTGTGTCGGCAGTTGGAACATTGGGCAGTTTTTTGGCTTGGTTAATTTCTCAAAAGGAACAAGCATCAACTGAACAAATTGCCTTTTTGCTGAACTTGTTTTACATAGTTAGCGATGTGGCGTTATTAATTATTGCCACAATTATGCTACTGGCTTTTTGGGGAGGTAAAGTCTCCTTATCTTGGCGAATGATTGCCGCAGCCGCATTTTCGCTCTACATTGCAGATATGTGGTTTAAATTTGCTCAACAAGGACAGGATTATCAAAGTGGAGACATACTAGAAGTATTCTGGGTGTTTAGTGGAGTGTTATTCGGTCTGGGTGCTGTTCTAGAATACGACGCATCATTGAGTCTTAAACGCCGAGACCGTGGACGCAAACGAACTTAACAAATTTTGGTGTCTACCGTGAGAAAATTAACAGATTCTGACAAACAAGAAATTCTCAAGCTCTATCGAGAAACTGCCGAAACAACCTCGACTTTGGCAGAACGCTATGGTGTGAGTAATTCCACAATTAGCAGACTGCTCAAAAGTACCTTAGCAGAAGAGGAATATGAATTTCTCGTTTCTTTAAAACGTGCTGCTAGAACCCCTGAAGGCAGAGCGCAGGTAAGTTATGAGCAGTTACCGCTGTTGAATCAACCCCCGGCAGGGGAAATTTCTACTGCTGCTGATACAGTGGAGAGGTTATCTGATCTAGAAATAGAACAACCGACCATAGCAGCAGAACCAGAACCAGAACCAGAAGGAGATGATGATTCTGATTTTGCTCCACCTATTCCGGTTAATAGACGGGTCAAAACACGCTCCTCAGCAGTGGAAAAACCTAAACCTCCCGTTGTCAAGGAAACTCCTGTTGTCAAAGAATTAGAAATTGTCAGACACAAGCCGACAGAAACGCCAATTATCCCCAAACCCAAGATAGATGTGGAATCTCCATATTCACAGCCCAATTTGTTTGCGGAAATCTTGGATGAGGATTTGCTGGATGAACCTGATGATTTGGATGACGATTTAGATGATGATTTGTATGAGGATGAGGAGGATTTTGAGGACGAAGACTATGAAGCCCCAAAACCCCTAGTTACCAGACGCGGAAATGGGGAAGTATCTGTTCAGGTTTTACCATTGTCGGTTGCCCATTTACCAAAAACTTGCTATTTGGTAATTGATCGGTCTGCGGAGTTAATCACCCGTCCCCTCAAGGATTTTGGTGATTTGGGTCTGATTCCGAGTTTGGAAAATCAACAGAAAACCCTACCGATTTTTGATAATCATCGTGTGGCTAAACGCTTTTCTACTAAGCGCGATCGCGTGATTAAAGTCCCCGATAGTCAAATGCTCCATAAGGCTAGTAGCCATTTACAAGCTAAGGGGATTACGCGACTGTTGATTGATGGTCAGGTCTACTCCTTGTCTTTAGTTTAAGGACAATGGTGATATTTGCTGGTTGGAGTAGTTAACTACTCTGACCCCCTTGATCAAGGTGGCCTCTCACTATGTTAAAATTAGAATAATATTCATAATTCCGACCGATTTTAAGTAGTTTATTGAGCCAACTAGGTGCTATTAATTGCTTAATTTCAATTTTGTTTACCGCTTTATTCAGAAACGTATCTACCGTAATGGTTAACACTGCTGCTTCTCCTGCAACTAATCGTAAGCCTTCTAAAGTCGAAGGTATCAAAGAAAATAGTAATTTTTTACGTGAACCTGTAGCAACGGAAATTCTCCAAGACACTACTCATTTCAGTGAAGATGCAATTCAGATTCTTAAGTTTCACGGTTCTTATCAACAGGATAACCGTGATAACCGCGTTAAGGGTCAGGAAAAAGATTACCAAATGATGTTGCGGACAAAAAATCCCGGCGGGTTAGTACCTCCTGAGCTATATTTAGCTTTGGATAAATTGGCTGATGAATATGGTAATCATACCCTCAGAGCTACTACTCGCCAAGGCTTTCAACTACATGGTATCCTGAAAAAGAATCTAAAGGCAGCGATCGCTACAATTGTCGAAAATCTTGGTTCAACTTTGGGCGCTTGTGGTGATATTAACCGCAATGTTATGGCTCCGCCAGCCCCCTTTAAAAATCGCTCAGAATATCAGTATGCTTGGGAATATGCCCAAAATATTGCTGATTTACTCTCTCCCCAAACCGGTGCTTATTACGAAATTTGGTTAGACGGGGAAAAAGCTGTTAGCGCCGAAGAACATCCAGATGTCAAAGCAGCGCGACAAACCAACGGTAATGGCACTATTGTTCATGATTCCGTAGAACCTATCTATGGAACTCACTATATGCCCCGCAAATTTAAAATTTGCGTCACAGTTCCGGGAGATAATTCTGTTGATTTATATTCCCAAGATTTGACTTTGGTGGTAATTACCAATAAAAAAGGCGCATTAGCAGGATTTAATATTTTTGCTGGTGGTGGTTTAGGTAGAACCCATAATAAAGAAGAAACCTTTGCTAGAGCCGCTGACCCCATTGGCTATGTAGCCAAAGCTGATGTATATAATCTTGTAAAAGCCATAGTTGCGACACAACGAGATTATGGCGATCGCACAGACAGACGACACGCCAGATTAAAATACTTAATTAATGATTGGGGTGTAGATAAATTCCGCACTCAAGTAGAAGAATACCTTGGTAAACCCCTCGAACCATTTAAACCCCTCATCCAGTTTAAATATAAGGACTTTCTGGGCTGGAATGAACAAGGCGATGGTAAACTCTTTTTAGGTATTTCCATTGATAACGGGCGTGTCAAAGATGACGGCACATTCCAACTCAAAACCGCTTTGCGGACAATTGTTGAGCAATTTAACCTGCCAATTCGCCTCACAGGTAATCAAAACCTACTATTTTACGACATCGCACCAGAAGATAAAGCAGCCATTCAAGAGATTCTGGATAAATGTGGCGTTGTTGCCGACCCTGAGCAAATAGCGGCACTAACAAGATACGCTATGGCTTGTCCAGCCTTGCCTACCTGCGGTTTAGCTATAACAGAATCAGAACGAGCCATCCCTGGAATTTTAGAGAGAATTAGGGCTTTATTAGATAAACTGGGTTTACAAAATCAACATTTTGTGGTCAGGATGACCGGTTGCCCTAACGGTTGCGCTCGTCCTTATATGGCAGAATTGGGTTTAGTGGGTAGTGCGCCAGAATCCTATCAAGTTTGGTTGGGTGGTTCACCACATCAAACCCGGTTAGCACAACCTTTTACAGAAAAACTGCACCATGATGATATTGAAAGTTTCCTAGAACCAATTTTTGTCTTCTTTAAAAAATCCCGCACACCAAAAGAAAGTTTTGGGGATTTTTGCGACAGATTGGGTTTTGATGCGATTCGGGAATTTGTGGCTGACTACACCCCAGGAGACCCTACCAGCAGTGGTAAATCCCGTCACCGTGTCAGTCTGCGGGATGATTTTTACGCTCAACTCAAGGAAACGGCGGAAAAACAAGAACGACCGATGACTGATTTGGTACATGAGGCCTTGGAGAAGTATTTCCAAACTCTGTAAAAATATAGCAATTCTATTTGAGTTGAGAACTTATCGGTGAGGGAAGGGAACAGGGAACAGGGAACAGGGAGAGGAATTTTCTTTATTCTTCTTTATCCTGACTCCTGACCCTTCGACAAGCTCAGGGCATCGCTCCTGACTTCTGAATCAATTGTTTGACAATCTCGTAACCACAGTTTAACACCTTGAGCGATCGCCCCATTACTACTATCCCTGGGTGGTGCAATAGGTAGTTTGACTGGATAACTGCTGGTTTGGGAAAACATCATCACCACAGTCCAGCCAACATTAGTTTTTGTCAGAAATAGCCGATGGAATTCTTGTAATTCTACGGCTTTTTTATTGATATATTTTCGTTCTAATGTAGTAAAGAAAACCTGTCTGACACCCTCCCCATTATACTTGTCTCCATTATCAATACCTGGATTTAATGGTAAAGATTTAAACTCTGGTTGACCAGCAGCCAATATATAGGAAAAAGTATCAACACTCCGTTTCAGACGACGAGAACGTTGAATTACCCGGTTAGTATAGCTAGGTAAATCTAACATCATCTGGGTTGTTAAAGTTTCCAGACTTTGCTCAGAACAAGAATTACTAATTTCGGGATTTACAGGTTGAGAAGGAATATTTTTAGCAATTACTGGGTAGTGAAAATAACTACAGATTACCAACCATGAAAACCACAAAGCAGTGGAGAAATATACCTTTTTTTGAGGGTTTAGCATTGCTCATTAGTGTCAACTGAATGTAAAACCTATATCCCGCAAGGAACTCAAGTTCCTTGCTAATAGCGAAAGTCATCTAAAGATGACTAATATATTTGGAAAATTTATTAGTCCGTTTTAACGGACTTGAGCTATGAGACAGGGAATTTATTCCCTGGCGTGTCTAAACCCCTACAGACTCCTTTGTTCATCACACTGTTTTTAACTCCTCAACAATCCGATTCCACGCTAACTCAGGTTCAGCCGCCGCCGTAATGGGACGACCGATAACTAGATAATCTGCACCGGCTGTGATAGCTTGGGAGGGTGTGAGCGATCGCTTTTGATCCCCCTTATCAGCCCACGTCGGCCGTACTCCTGGACAAACCAGCAAAAAGTCTTTTTCACAACTTGCTCTTAATTGTTGCACCTCTTGGGGAGAACAAACCGCGCCATTTAAACCAGAATTTTGCGCCAACAGTGCCATTTCTAACGCAAATTCTGGTAATTCTAAAGGTATTTTCAAATCAAACGCCAATTGTCGCGCCGAAATACTCGTTAACAACGTAATAGCAATTAACTTCGGTGGTTTTGTCCCCGCTTTTTCCGCCCCAATTTGTACCGCTTCCGCCGCCGCTTTTAAAGCATCATTACCACAAGTTGCATGAATTGTCAATAAATCCACCCCATAACCAGCCGCAGCGCGACAAGCACCGGCGACGGTGTTGGGGATATCGTGAAATTTTAAATCGAGGAAAATCCGCTTTTCTTGAGATTTAAGGATTTCCAGAATCGTGGGACCTGTGCTAGTAAACAACTCCAAACCAACTTTCCAGAAGGTAACTTGAGGAAGTTTATCAACAAGAGCGATCGCACTCTCTAAATCTGGTACATCTAAAGGAACAATAATTTTATCAGCATTCATAATTATTCTTATAATAATCAGACTTATTATACTTGAATAGCGATCGCGCCAGCAGGTAGCTACAAAAATCCTAGAAAAATATCCCCAAATAAGTATATCTAGACATAAATTCAATAGAGTGATACACTTGATCTATTTAGTCATATATGAGCAAGTTTTTCATGCTTGTCATTATGTAATTATTTATTTTAGCAATTGTTTAGGAGCAATAAGCATGATAGATGGTAAAGTCATTTCCATTTCCTTATTCACAGGTGCTTTTGGTCTAGACTTAGGTATGGAAGAAGCAGGATTTCATACAGTAAGTGTAGTAGAAAAAGACCGTGATGCTGCAAAAACAATTGCTCTTAATCGTCCATTTCTTCAAGAAAGTGCTATTCCCAGAGAAATACAAAATGTTACTTCTCAAGAATTACTGGAAGAAGGAGGAAGAGTTTTAAATTTAGGACGTGCTTTACAACCTGGTGAAATAGATTTAGTTACAGGTGGTCCACCATGTCAACCATTTAGTACCGCAGGAAAAAGAGGTTCAGTTATGGACCCGCGCGGTAGTTTATTTATGGACTTTATTCGCATTGTTAAAGAAGTCCAACCCCGTTTTTTCCTAATGGAAAATGTTAAAGGTTTACTTTCTGCTCCACTTCGTCACAGGCCAATTAATCAACGAGGAAAAGATTACCCACCTTTAGAAGTTGATGAAATAGCTGGTGCTGCTTTGAAAGATGCTTTAACAGGTTTAGTTGATACAGAAAAAGAATTTATGGCTTATTCAGAAAGTCGTTTAAAATATTTAAGATTATTGGAAGCAGGACAAAACTGGAAACATTTACCAGAAGAATTAAAAAAAGAAGCTATGGGAGGTGCTTTTAATTCTGGAGGTGGAAAAGTAGGTTTTTATAGAAGATTATCTTGGGATAAACCTTCACCAACAATTACCACCAGTCCACATCAAAAAGCTACAGATATGTGTCATCCTGTAGAATTACGTTCTTTAACTGTCCATGAATCTGCAAGAATTCAAACTTTTCCTGATGATTGGATTTTTTATGGTTCGGTAAGTTCTAAATATAAACAAATTGGTAATGCAGTTCCGGTGTTACTTGCAAAAGAACTTGGTATTTATCTCTTTAACTTAATCCAGGGAAATAAATCTAAAAGTAAAGAAATTTCTGAACAAGTATCACTTTTTTATGTTTTGTAAAGCAAAGTCAAGATGAGTTTATGATATAGGAATCAGTAAAGATATTATTCTATTCGAGATACAAAAATATGGAAACACTCATATAATTTTTTTGTAAAATCATTATATACTTAGGGTTGTCAGTGTTATATATTTAATATTTAAAATTTGTTCTGAAAGGATGTAGAAAAATGCTTGGATGGTTGTTTGGGGGTGTAGTTAAAAAATTTGAACGTGCAGCAAAAGAAGTGATTCAAGAAAGTAGTCAAGAAATATCCAACTTATTTGATCATAAACTCAAACCTCTCGCTGATCAATTTGACTATGTATCACAACAACGTCTTCAAGAAATAGAAGATTTAGAAACTCAGACAAAAGTAGATATTGAAAACTTGCTGAATCATGCTAACGATAAAGTTAAGGCTAATTTACAAGAAATTAATCAATTAAGAGAACAAGTAATTAAAGACTCACAACAAACAATTAGTCAAACCAACTTTTATTTAGAAAATCGTATTAATCAACTTTCATTAGCAGTCATGGAAGCTATTGCAGGTGTAGATAGTAGTTTGCAAAGAGTCGAAAATTTAGAAAACCAATTATTTGTAGATGCGAGTCAATTGATAGATAAAATAGATGAAGCAATAGATGGTAAATTAGAATTTATTCGTAATGAATTAAAAAGACATTTACACCATGCTTTACCCAACCCATTAGATAAATGTAGACAACAATTAGGAATTGGGTGGAAATTTGGTGGTAGTATTTCCGATATGCAGCTTTATAAATTAAATCAATGTTATGAATTGAGTAAATTAAATGAAAACACACCTATTGATCAAATCTTAGAAACCTATGGACAATTACAACATAATGCAGCAATGATGGCCGCTTTAGTCAGAAAATCTCCAGAATTAAGACGTAGAGCAATTGAAGACTGGATGAAATATGGGTTACTATGTGAATTTTGGCGCAGTACAATAGCTGATTATGATCAAAAAGATCAATTGAAATTACAGGGTAGTTATTCACAACAAATGTTAAAAGGTAATTAATAACTATAGGACTAATATTTGATTTATGAAAATATAGGTAGGGTGCGTCAGACTGCATAAATTCTATCAATAAACAGATTTGTAATATCTGACGCACCTTACAATACCTAATTTTTTTCAAAAATCAAACATGAGTTCTATATAAAGTAAGAAGAGGGTTAATTTTATGATGACATCTGATAACAACTGGAAAACACCTTTAGGAGTTTACGAAAAAGCAATAGAAGAGTTGAGAAATGCGAAAACAGAATTACAAGAAACTCAAAATAATTTTCTTGTTACTGTTCAAACTTTGCAAACAGAAATACAAACATTAAAATCTCAACTTCATGAAACACAAGAAAAACTAGAAACCAGCGAACAAATAACCACAGAAACCAAGAGTAATTTAAGTCAAGCTACAGAAGAAATAGAGAATTTAAAAGCAATGTTAAATGAACCACAAGCAAGTACCCAAATTATCCAAGAATTAGCAGATATAAAAGCACAAATATCACAATTAAAAACTCACATTCAACAACCAGAACAACCAACGATTGTACAAGCTTTATCAAATTTACAATTACAATTATCCCAATTAACAAATGAATTAACCTTAAGTAGGTAAACATAATAAAACCAATATATGTTTAGTTTTGTGAAACCCGTAAAACAACCTATTTGTAAGGCATTCATTGAATTTACATTTCGTCACATACCTTTAAATTTTTCGGTTTACCTACTTAGTATCTCATGCTTCGGGAATGGACTATAGAAATTTACGGCAATTATTATCTGCACAAAACTGGAAAGATGCTGATAAAGAAACCTATTCTCTAATGCTGAAAATATCTGAACGTGAAAATGTATGTTGGTTAGATGATGGAGACATTAGAAAATTTCCCCGCTATGATTTACATATCATTAATCAACTTTGGGTTAAATATAGTGATGGTAAGTTTGGTTTTAGTATCCAAAAACAGATTCTTCAAAATCATCAACAGTTTACAGCTAGATGTGGTTGGATAGAAAATCTTGCTAAGAATGAATTGATAAAATACGAAGATTATAATTTTACTTTAGATGCAAATAAAGGACATCTTCCCTCAACACCTCGAATAGTCGGGTTAGGTTTAAGAAATACTAATGAAATTACCCACCGATTAAATATTTTTTACTCAAGATATTAATGGTTCTTCAGTACCTAATATGCTAATAAATTAGCATAAAAATTCTAAATAAGACGATGACAATCTTATAACAGCCGTCAGTGGTCAGTGTTGTATTTTAAGCTGATAGCTGACTGCTGATAGCTGACGGCTGATAACTGACAGCTACTTTACCAACCGCACAAAATTCTTCTTACCCACCTGTAACACTTTATCATATAAATCATCAGGTGTAGAAAAACTTAAATCCGCATCAGCAATCTTATCACCATTTATCCTCACTCCACCCTCCTGAATTTTCCGTTTACCTTCGGCTGTACTTTTACATAAACCAGTAGCACCGAGAATATAGGCTAACTTCACAGGAAATTGGGGAATAGCAGCCAGAGAAAATTCCGGTAATGCTCCTTCCTTACCACCACTTTTTGCCGCCTCCTTCGCCTCATTAGCCGCTTGTTCACCGTGATACTGACGGACAATTTCCCAGGCTAAAAATTCTTGGGCGTGACGTGGGTTTTCTGGCAAACTATCCAAAGGTAAATCCGTCAGCAATTCAAAATACTGTGACAGTAAATTATCTGGCACACCTTGCAGTTTTTGATACTTTTGGGAAGGATGTTCCCCCAACCCCACATAATTACCTAAAGACTTAGACATTTTTTGGACACCATCAGTCCCAATGAGAATTGGCAATAACAATCCAAACTGCGGTTTTAAACCAAAATGACGTTGTAAATCTCGCCCCACAGCAATGTTAAATTTTTGATCAGTCCCTCCCAATTCTACATCAGCCTCCACAGCCACAGAATCATAACCTTGCATCAGTGGATACAGAAACTCATGGAGAAAAATCGGACTCTCTTGTTTATAACGTTCTGCAAAACCTTCCTTGGCTAACATTTGTCCCACAGTCATAGTTGAAAGTAACTCCAAAGTTTTTCCCAAATCTAGACGAGAAAGCCATTCTGAGTTATAACGTACTTCTAACCGACCGGGGGTATCAAAATCCAAAATAGGACGTACTTGGTCAAGATAAGTTTGGGAATTTTGTGCTACATTAGCTTCCGTAAGCTGACGGCGCACCTCAGATTTACCAGTAGGATCACCAATCCGTGCCGTAAAGTCACCAATAATGAGAACTGCTGTATGACCAGCATCTTGAAACGCCCGCAACTTCCGTACAGGTATACTGTGACCAAAATGAATATCTGCTCCCGTAGGGTCAATACCTAGTTTAATTCTTAAAGGACGGTCAGAATTGAGTAGTCGGTTTTCCAAACTTTCTGTATCATTATCACCAGCATGGGGTTGCGGAAAAATTTCTGCCACACCACGATGCAACCAAGAGAAATTTTGCGTCATACTAAGAAATTCGCTATTAACTATACTTTCCACTCTAAAAGTTAAGTTTGTTATGTTCACAAACCAATTATTTGTCCTTTCTCCTGCCAGATTACTATAATTACAAAAAATTAACTGCCTTTTTCCATTTAATGAATTACATTTAAATTTACAAGTGAGGAAGTAAGATCGCCGTGTCGTCTAGGACTTTTGCAAACAAACAACCACAAGAGCAAGCTTCATCTGGATTTGAGTTTTTTAAGGGAGTAGGTCAGATAACTGGCGGTACTTTGCTATCCATAACACTCCTAACAAGCTCTATTGTTGCAGGAACACTAGTAGGTTTAGCCATTAGTTTCCGTAATTTACCAGATGTTAGACAAATAAAAAACTTTTTCCCCTCGGAAACAACTTACATATATGATATAAAAGGCAAACTTTTAACCAGCATTCACGGAGAAGCTAACCGAGAAGTAGTACCCCTCAATAAAGTTTCCCCCAACCTTAAACGCGCAGTCTTAGCCAGTGAAGACGGTCACTTTTACGGACATCATGGCATTAACCCCACTGGTGTTGGTCGTGCCATCGTAGTTAATATGGTCGCAGGAGGCGTAAAAGAAGGTGGTTCTACCATCACCATGCAGTTGGTAAAGAATCTGTTCTTATCTCAAAAACGGGCTTTTACACGGAAATTAGCAGAGGCTGTTCTAGCAATTCGTTTAGAGCAAATCCTCAGTAAAGACGAAATTCTAGAAATGTACCTCAATCAAGTTTATTGGGGTCATAACAATTACGGTGTCCAAACAGCAGCCCGCAGTTATTTTAATAAATCAGCAGAATATTTAACTTTGGGTGAATCGGCTATGATGGCTGGATTAATCCAAGCGCCAGAAGAGTTTAGCCCTTTTGCGAGTATGAAACTTGCCAAACAGAAACAAAAAGAAGTTCTGGGGCGGATGGTAGAGTTAAATTGGATTACCAAAAAAGAATATGATGATGCCCTGAAACAACCAATTAAACTGGGTAAAATCAGGTCTTTTCAGGGTAGTGCTTCACCTTATATTACCAATACTGTAGCTCAAGAGTTGGCGAAAAAATTTGGACGTGATTCCTTGCTTAAAGGTGGAATGCGAGTCCAAACAACTGTTGATGCTAAATTCCAAACA
Source organism: Dolichospermum sp. UHCC 0259 (assembly GCF_009711935.1). Taxonomy (GTDB): domain Bacteria; phylum Cyanobacteriota; class Cyanobacteriia; order Cyanobacteriales; family Nostocaceae; genus Dolichospermum. The sequence goes on from NZ_VIKX01000234.1 coordinate 56,158, forward strand.
ATGGCTGAAGAAACCGTCAAGGAATGGCACGAAAGGCTTCAGTCCCAAGGTTTATCTAAAAATCAAATGGCTTTAGTGTCAATTGATCCTCGGACTCACTTCGTGAAAGCCCTTGTCGGTGGTGTAGATCATAAAAGAAGTGAATTTAACCGAGCCACCCAAGCCCAACGCCAGCCAGGTTCGGCTTTCAAACCTTTTGTTTATTATGCCGCCTTTGCTACTGGTAAATATACACCTAGTAGCACGGTCATAGATGCTCCAGTTAGTTATCAAGACGGTAATGGTCGGTACTATCCGAGAAACTACGATGGTAGTTTTGCTGGAGCGATGTCAATTCGCACCGCCCTTGCCCAGTCTCGCAACATTCCGGTGATTAAACTTGGTAAAACGGTGGGGATGAATAAAGTTATTGAAACCTGCCGGACTTTGGGTATTATGAGTCCAATGGAACCAGTTACTTCTCTACCTTTGGGCGCTATTGGTGTTACTCCATTAGAAATGACTAGTGCTTATGCTACATTGGCTAATTATGGTTGGCAGTCACCACCCACAGTAATTGTTCGTATTACCGATAGTGCTGGTAATGTGATTCTCGATAATACACCCAAACCAAAACAAGTTTTAGATCCTTGGGCTTCAGCGGCTACTATTGATATTATGACTTCAGTAATGACTGAAGGTACAGGTAAAAATGCTGCAATAGGCCGCCCTGCTGCTGGTAAGACAGGAACTACATCCTCAGAAAAGGATATTTGGTTTATCGGTACTGTACCACAGTTAACTACTGCTGTGTGGGTAGGAAGAGACGATAGCAAACAACTGGCACGTGGAGCAACTGGTGGGGTCATGGTAGCCCCTATATGGCGGGACTTTATGACAAAAGCGCTCAAGGGTGTACCTGTAGAAAAGTTTAAGTCTACTTCTCAGTTTCCACGTCCTAAGTCAAATTAATTGGTCAGTTGTCAGTGGGAGAAAAAATTTTCCCACTGTTCCCTGTTCCCTGTCATTTTGTTTTTTCCAATTCTGCTTTCATCCTTTCTAAGGTCACGTTCATTTGCTCAAACATTTGTTGTGGAGTAACACCAAACTGACCTAGTTGAGTTTTTAGTTGCTGTATGGTCATTTGCGCCATGAAATCCTCGGATAGCTCGAAACGCTTCATGAAGACGCGATATCTATCCATCATGGATTCCATTTGCTCAATAAACAGTTTCTTGCCCTCGCGGTCAAATTTGCCGTAGCTGTTGCCAAGTTGAATCAGTGCTTGATAGTCTTCAAACAATTGCTTGGCTTCTTGCTGCACTATTTCAGAGTCGAAGAATCCCATTTTACTTTTCTTTAACTGAATGCTATTAGTTGAGTAGCTCCGAATTTTGCCTCTATGTCTTATTTTAGTGTAGAAGATTCATCTGGGGAAACTACTTCGGTTAAGGTAGGGGTTTTTACCGGAATTTCACTACTTGACTTCAAATATAGAGTTAGGTGGAATTTTAATACAGTTTCTGTGATAAAAACTTACTTAATAAGGAAGCAATACCCAAAGCTTTTGACATTGATTGAGGGTTAACTATATCATTTACTTCAATTTGTAAGATTGCAGCATATTTTAAAGCTAGTGCTTGTTGAGGATTAATTTTTAATGCTTGACGAATATAGACTTTAGCCATACCTAAAAATTTCTGTTGAAAATGGACTACTCCCAGTAGCGCATAGTAGTCGCTATTGGTCGTGTCTAATTTAATAGCATCTCGCAGTTCTTGGACTGCTAAGTTCCAGTTTCCTTGATTATAATACTCTACAGCCCTTTCATAGTAATATTGGGCATAATGTATTAGGTCTTTTTGGGGAATTGTGTTTGGAGGTGAAATGTTGGGAATTATTTGATTTTCTTGTTGGGGAATGATGGGTATTGGTTCATTGCTCTGTAGAGGTTGAGCTTGTTGGTGTGATAAATAAACTATATTTAATGCGTTTAATTGCTGTGTTACTTGGCAAGATTGATACAGTGAATAATATTGAGTAGATGAATATAATGTAACTATGTCTTTATAAAATAATTCTGCTTCTCCATCAGACATTGTGGATATTGACTGAATAATGGAAATTGGTATGCTACTTGGTTTTTGTGGATCTAAAAATCTGGCTTCTGAACGCAGTAATTCTATGGTGTTTAGGCGTTTTTTGGTTTGCTTGAGTTTTTCATAAGCTGGGTTAATTAATTGTGTAAATACTACTTGAGCTAATTCTTGATCTGGCTCATTCCTACTAACATAGTGGTCTGGGTGTAGCTGTTTAGCCAGAGCATAATACCGTTTACTGATTTGACTCTCATCAGCATTCACAGCAACCCCTAATACTGCATAAGGATCAATAAGCAGATTTAGCCATTCTTTTGATAGGGAATTAAGTGACATTGTATTATTATTTACAAATAAATTTTGAGTATTATTGACTGAAATTATTAAATTTAATTCAGATCAGAATCATAGGCGGAATTGTCAAGTATTTAATAATACTATGTTATTGCTTGCCTATGTAAATAGATTTAGTAGATTCCTGATCAATAAAATATTTTCATTAATTATACTGTCTTAGTTAAGATATGCGCTATAAAGTATATGTTTTAGTGTCTTTGATTTTGATAAGTTATACTCTATGTTTTGAGGAAAAAATTTACACATCTACTTTCTTTGCCTGTTATGTAACTTGACCCATTAGTTTACGAATTGAGTATAATGGCTATAGATAAAATGATATTCACTAAACGAAAAAGCCGTACTGTTGCTGCTATTTTAGCATTTTCTGGAACTTTAACGATTTCGGGTTTACATAAATTTTACTTGGGACAGCCACTTTGGGGAATTATATATGTTTTGTTGTCTTGGACACCTATTCCCAAGGTAGCTTGTGCTATTGAAGGAGTTTGGTATTTAACTCAAGAGGAAGAAACTTTTGATCGGTATTTTAATTTGGGTGAGTCGGTAACAAGGGTATCATCACCGGTTGGTAATCAAGTGGAATCGGTTGCTAATGCTTTGCGTGAGTTGGAAGCACTCCGTCAAGATGGGTTAATTTCTGAGTATGAGTTTGAGCAAAAACGTCGTCAGATGTTGGATCAGATTTAGGTAATGGGTAATGGGTAATTGGTAATGGGTAATTGGTAATTGGTTAAAGGATTGGGTTGAGAATGAATAAGTGGCTACCTTTAAATCTGAAGTTGCAAGGGCTTCGCGCTAAGTTGGTGAATGATCCTTATTATCGGTTACAGTCTTGGGAAGAGGTGGAAATGGCGGCTGAGTTGGGTTTGGGTATTGATGCTAATCAGGCAACTGTGGATGATTGGCTGCGTTTACCTGGGTTGTCAATTCACCAAGGACGATCGCTTGTGGAACTTTCTCGCGCTGGTGTAATATTTTACTGTATTGAGGATGTGGCGGCGGCTTTGGGTTTGCCAGTACAACGATTAGAACCCTTGAAACCGCTGTTAAATTTTAATTATTATGACAATAATTCCCTAGATAAACCTCAGCCGGTGAACCCTAATACTGCTTCGGTAGAGAGTTTGTCGAAAATCCCTTTTATAGATTTATCCCTAGCACAGACAGTTGTGGCAAACCGTGTGGCTGCTGGTCCTTACCGAAGTTTAGCAGATTTTCAACAACGTTTGGAATTATCTGGGGATGCGATCGCTCAGTTGATGTACTATTTACGCTTTTCGTAGGGGCGCAGGGCCTGCGCCCAATCTCTTCTAGATTAAGCCGATGCGGTCAAGAGGCCAGAAGCGGAATGTGGCGCGACCGATGACGTTTTGACTGGGGACAAAACCCCAATAGCGGGAATCATTACTATCATTGCGATTGTCTCCCATGACGAAAAATGCGCCTTCTGGGACTTTGATTTCAGGAAATGGGTCATTGGGTGGTTCGGCAATGTAGTCTTCTGTTAAGGCTGTACCGTTGAGGTAAACTTTGCCTTGAGCGATACTAATTATTGCCCCTGGTTCACCAATTACCCGTTTGATAAAAGCTTGGTTTTGAGAATATCCGCGTCTTTGTAGTTCAGGTGGTGAGTTAAAAACGACGATATCGCCGATTTTGGGAGGGTGAAGGCGGTATGATACTTTTTCTATAACTAAGCGATCGCCTGTGTGCAAGGTAGGGTACATTGATTCTGAGGGAATCAGGCGTGGTTCAGCGATAAATGTCCGAATCAGAAGCGCTAAACACAGGGCAATAGTTATTAAAACTAAATTTTCCTGCCAACCACTCCAGATTTTTGTTTGTGAAGAAGTATCTTTAATATCACTTTCGTGAGGAGTCATAGTTAACAGTGTAAGGGTAGTAGAGGGGCAGGGGAGAAGGGGAGGTAGAGGAGGTGGGGGAAGTGGGGGAAGTAGGGGAGGTGGGGGATCAAGGGTGTACCTGTAGAAAAGTTTAAGTCTCTCCTTCCTTACCACCACTTTTTGCCGCCTCCTTCGCCTCATTAGCCGCTTGTTC
>NZ_VIKX01000235.1 GCF_009711935.1 Dolichospermum sp. UHCC 0259
ATGACCAATGACCAATGACCAATGACCAATTATCCATTTCCAGCCTACACTAGATAATTAGCAACTCGGATAATTACCAATTTATTTACTGAGCAGGTGTGAAAGTATGGAATTAACGATAGAAAATGTAGAAACTGTATTAGACGAGATGCGCCCCTATCTCATCTCTGATGGTGGTAACGTGGAAATTGCAGAATTGGATGGACCAATTGTTAAACTGCGATTACAGGGTGCTTGTGGTTCTTGTCCCAGTTCCACTATGACTCTGAAAATGGGTATTGAACGCCGTCTTATGGAAAAAATTCCTGAAATCGCTGAAGTAGTACAAGTTATCTAAATCAGTGGTAATGGGGAATGGTAATTGGTAATTGGTAAGATATACTTGTCACCTGTTCCCCGTTCCCTATTTCCCGTCACCTACTCTTTTATATATTTTATGTCTCATCCTTTGCACGTTGCGTTTATCTGGCATCAACATCAACCGTTGTACAAGTCTCCTGAAAATGGTAGTTCTCTGGTGACTAGTCAGCAATATCGCTTGCCTTGGGTACGTTTGCATGGAACTAAGGATTATTTAGATTTAGTATTATTGTTAGAGAAGTATCCTAAGTTGCACCAAACGGTGAATTTAGTGCCTTCGTTGATATTGCAATTAGAAGATTATGTTGCAGGTACGGCTTTTGACCCTTATTTAACTGCTAGTTTGACTCCTGTAGAAAAGCTGACTCGTGAACAGAAGGAGTTTATAGTTCAACATTTCTTTGATGCTAATCATCATACTTTGATTGATCCTCATCCTCGTTATGCCGAGTTATATTATCAAAAACAGGAACAGGGACAAAGTTGGTGTTTAGCAAATTGGCAGTTGTCAGATTATGGTGATTTATTAGCGTGGCATAATTTAGCTTGGATTGATCCTTTGTTTTGGCATGACCCGGAAATTGCTGCATGGTTAGCACAAGGACGTAATTTCAGTTTAGGCGATCGCCAGCGCATTTATTCCAAACAGCGGCAAATCCTCAGTCAGATTATTCCCCAACACCGGAAAATGCAGGAAAGTGGACAACTAGAAGTTACCACCACACCCTATACGCACCCTATTTTACCCCTCTTAGCGGATACCAACGCCGGACGAGTAGCTGTGCCGCAAATGACATTGCCTAAACAGCGGTTTCAATGGGTGGAAGATATTCCTCGACATTTACAAAAATCCTGGGATTTATATATAGATAGGTTTGGACAAGAACCAAGAGGTTTATGGCCTTCCGAACAGTCCGTTAGTCCAGAAATTTTACCGTATATTATCAAACAAGGATTTAAGTGGATTTGCTCAGATGAAGCCGTGTTAGGTTGGTCATTGAAACACTTCTTTCATCGAGACGCTGCGGGAAATGTCCAAGAACCAGAACTCCTCTATCGTCCCTATCGTTTGCAAACTCCCGCTGGTGAAGTGGCAATTGTTTTCCGTGATCACAGATTATCAGATTTAATCGGCTTTACATACAGTGCAATGCCAGCCAAAAAAGCCGCAGCAGATTTAGTCGGACATTTGCAAGCAATTTCTAAACAACAAAAAGAAAGTAACGATGATCAACCTTGGTTAGTCACAATTGCCCTAGATGGGGAAAATTGTTGGGAATTTTATCCCCAAGATGGAAAAGAATTTCTAGAAACACTATACGAAAGTTTGAGCAATGAACCGAATATCAAACTTGTCACCGTTTCCGAATTTATTGAAAAACACCCACCCACCGCAACTATTCCCGCTGCACAACTCCATAGTGGTTCTTGGGTAGACGGCAATTTTACCACATGGATCGGAGATCCCGTCAAAAACCGCGCCTGGGACTATCTCACCACCGCTAGACAAGTCTTAGCAAATCATCCCGAAGCCACCGAAGAAAACAATCCAGCAGCCTGGGAAGCCCTATATGCGGCTGAAGGTTCAGACTGGTTTTGGTGGTTTGGAGAAGGACATTCTTCTAATCAAGATGCCATTTTTGACCAATTATTTCGGGAACATCTCTATGGCATTTACAAAGCCTTAAATGAACCCATACCTCCATATCTGCACACTCCTCTGGAAATCCATCAAGCCCGTTCTGACCATAAACCACAAGGCTTTATTCATCCTGTCATAGATGGTAAAGGTGATGAACAAGATTGGGATAAAGCTGGGCGGATTGAAGTTGGGGGTGCAAGGGGGACTATGCACAATAGCAGCACTATCCAGCGTTTATGGTATGGAGTAGACCATTTGAATTTTTATGTGCGAGTAGATTTTAAAACTGGCGCTGTTCCTGGCAAAGATATACCTCCAGATTTGCACCTATTTTGGTATTATCCAGATAGAACAATGGTAAATAGTTCCATACCTCTAGCAGAAGTACCGGACAGCGCACCTTTAAATTATCTATTTCACCATCATTTGGAAGTTAATTTACTCAGTCAATCGGTGCAGTTTCGCGCAGCAGGAGACAATCATTTATGGTATCCCCGTGCTACTCGCGCCCAAGTTGCGCTAGGTTCTTGCTTGGAAATAGCAGTACCTTGGGCTGATTTGCGAGTCCCTCCAGATTATCCTCTGCGGTTGATTTTGGTGTCTTCTGATGATTGTTGTTTTTCTGGTTATGTGCCGGAAAATGGTCTGATTCCGATTGATGTTCCTTAGTGAGCGATTTTTATTTCGCGCAAAGGTACAAAGGAGCAAAGGAAGAGTTTTATCTCACTACTTCTTCCTTCTTCCTTCTTCCTTCTTCCTTCTTCCTTCTTCCTTCTTCCTTCTTCTTCCTGACTCCTGACTCCTGACTCCTGACTCCTGACTCCTGACTCCTGACTCCTCTCTCTAATCATGCTGGAAATGTCTAATTCTCAACTTAAAATTTTGGTGATTGATGATGATAAAGTTGTCCAAATGATTCTTAAACAAGCACTGCAAGGACAGGAATATGAAGTTATTCTTGCTTCTAGCGGTGTAAAGGGTGTTGAAGAAGCTTATAGGCATCATCCAGCTTTGATTATTTGTGATTGGCAAATGGATGAAATGAATGGTTTGGAAGTATGTCGCATTATTAAGTCTGAACCAACTTTATCTACAGCATTTTTTATTTTACTAACCGGACGTACAGCTATTGAAGATAAGGTGAAAGGTTTAGATAATGGTGCTGACGATTTTTTAAGTAAACCCCTTGATGTCAGTGAATTAAAAGCACGAGTTAGAGCCGGATTGAGGCTATATCGAAGTAATCAAGAGCTTAAAAAATTAGCTCAAGATTTACAAATTCAAAAACAGCTTTTAGAAACAGAATTACATGAAGCTGCTGATTATGTAACTTCTATTCTGCCTGAACCAATGTCGGGATTAGTTACTATCAATTCTCGGTTTTTACCTTCTAGTAAGTTGGGGGGAGATTGCTTTGATTATTACTGGTTAGATGCAGATAACTTGGTTATTTATCTCTTGGATGTTTCTGGACATGGTTTAGCGGCGGCACTTCCTTCAATTTCTGTACATAATTTGTTGCGATCGCAAACTCTACCTGAAGCAAATTTTCATCAACCTTCGGAAGTTCTCACTGCTTTAAATGAGGTTTTCCAAATGGATAAGCATAACGCGCGATACTTCACTATTTGGTATGGAGTATTTAATCGCATTTCTTGTCAACTAACATACTCTACTGCTGGGCATCCACCGGCTTTATTACTTTTTCAATCAATTGACTCTAGTTTAGAGATAAAACAGTTAATTACTCGCAGTATGCCAATTGGCGCATTTCCCGACGTAGAATATCAAGATGCTATATGTGATATTCAACCTTCTAGTAAACTCTATGTTTTTAGTGATGGCATATATGAAGTTGAACAACCTAATGGCACTTTCTGGAATCTGGATAGTTTTATTAATTTAATTACTAGACATAATCAACAACCGGAAAGAGATTTAGATCGGATTTTAGAAGATATTAAAATGGAAACAGGAAGTCAAGATTTTACAGATGATTGCTCTTTATTAGAGATAAACTTTCCTGTGGTATTGAGTAAATCGGTGTAGGGGCAAACCTCTGTGGTTGCCCCATAAATTTTGATTGCCCCATCATAAATTTTGGTTGCCCCATAAATCGGGGTAGGCACGGGGGCGCTACCCCTACGTTATACAGGATTGCTAGATATCAATGATGCCTGATTGGGTATAACTTCAAAAAATTGATTGGTGTTAGTCATATCAAATATCATTTTTACTTGCTCGTTAATTGAACAAATTACCAATCTACAATTTTTTTTTCGGACTGCTTTTAGCGTCGTTAGTAAGGCACTAAAACCAGAACTATCCATAACGGTAACATTTTGAAAATCAATCAAAATCGTTTTGATATCTGCTGCTAGAATTTCATCTACTTCCTGACGCAGTTTATTACCGGTTTGATTATTAAAAATTCCTTGGGGTTGAATCACTTTAATTTGAGAATCCATAATTTTACCTGCAATAGACATATCGAAATTTTCTCCTATTGATTTTGATTAATGAGCTTAATGGGTATTAAGAACCAGCTAATTGCTTTTTCAGCAATAAGCAGTTTTTATTTTCCAATTCACGCATATAACTAATTGTCCAGCCATAGTCATTTCTAAGTTTGAGAAAGAAAATACAGCCCCATTGATATTCATGTTCTAAAGGATCAAATTCACTTTGGCTAGTTTCTTGGTGAAAACTTTCTAAAGCTGCTTCTAAATCGAAAATATCACCTTGATCCCAAATACGAATTTGGAAATATTCAGGAGAGATTTGTACTTCTAAATCAACAGGAGTTTCTGAACTAAGATGAATATGGGCATGACGAACTACATTTGTAAAACCTTCTAGCAAACCAGTTTGTCCTTCTAACCAAGTTTGATAAGTAATCTGGTTATTATTAAATTGATTGAACCATTCTACAACTGTTGCCATTGCGTCAATATCACTGGCAACTTGCAGAGTATATTTATGGACTAATAAATTTGTTTCCATGAAAATTTGCCAAGATGGTAAACTGGTTTAAATTGCGAAAAATGGATTATACTGCCCCTGAATCTTTGTTGAAAACCACAATAAATGTTTTTAAAATTAATTGAAAATCGTAACCTAGACTCCAGTTTTCTTGATAGCGTAAATCGAGTTTAATGACATCTTCAAAATTGCGAATTTTTGAGCGACCATTTACTTGCCATTCCCCACTTAATCCAGGTTTAACATCCAATCTTTGCCAGTTGAGAATTTCATATTGTTCTAACTCATCTTGAGTGGGTGGACGAGTCCCAATTAAACTCATATCTCCGATGAGAATATTCCAAAATTGAGGAAATTCATCTAAACTAGTTTTGCGAAGAAAACGACCAACGCGAGTAATACGAGGGTCATGATCATTTTTGAAAAAAGCACCTTCCGCTTGATTTTTAATAGTAGATTTGAGGGCTTCGGCATTTGTTACCATTGAGCGAAACTTCCAAATTTTAAATCGTCTTCCCATCCAACCACAACGAGTTTGACTGAATAGGATGGGTCCAGGATTATCAAGTTTGATTGCAACAGCAATCGGTACAAACAGCACCGCAGTCACACTCAGCCCCAAAATAGCCCCAACAATGTCTATAATGCGTTTAATGGGCGATCGCACTGAAGCATGGGTTAAAGGTGGAAGTTGTTGAGATTTGCGGCTAATAGTGGGGATAATTGCCTCAGTATTGGCTTGAATATTCAAGATTTTATCCAAACCAACGAGGGAAAATGCTAGTTTTACTTGGGGATTAACACTCCAAAGCACTAGGTGAATATTTTTAGTCTTGGCTGATTTAATATTAGTAATAAGTGAACCAATTCCACTACTATCAATAATTGTCGTTTGTCCAAAATCTAAGATGATTTTAGTAATACTAGCATCTTCCACATATTGTTGAAAAAATCCCCGAAAAGAGACAGCTTCTATTACAGTTAATCGGGATGGTAACTGCACTAAAAGAGTATTATTAAAACGCGTGGTAACTAAAGATGTTGTTTTATTAGTATGAGCAGTCATCACTTTTATCTACCTAAAATTAGTTGAGAGTTTGACCGAATCGAGATTGTAAACTATTGCAAAGTGCAGTGGCATTAGTCTGAGAAACATCAGCCACAGAAACCTGTCTGGGAGCATCTATAAACCGCACCAAATCCCCCGGACACCAAGCAACAGGAACATTGATTTGTGATAGTGCTAAACCGAGTTCTACTTGATGATCATCAACGTGTTCTTTAAACTCTTGACTGCGAGAAACTAAAATGTAAGGTTTATCCAAGGAATCCAAAAGCAATAAAGTTCCTTCACCACAATGGGCAATCACAATGCGTGCTTCATTAATTAAATCTTGAAATTTCTCTTCTTTCAAAAATTGATAAACCTTTGCACCAGCCGGTAAAACAGTAGAATTACCGTATTGAACAACCACTTCTTCTTGAATCATTTCCGACTGTAACAATACCTCAATCCAGTGCATGAGACGATTGAAAGGATATTGTTCTGTACCAACGGTGACTAGAATCATAAATTAAAGAGGGAATAGGGAATAGGGAATGGGTAATAGGTAATGGGTAATAGGGAATAGAGAATCAAGTTTTTTTATCAACTTACAACTTCTTGAGAAGTAACAAGTTCAGCTTGAGGATAACGGACTTGTAATTGTGGCCACTGCACATATAAAACACTGAGAAAAGGTAAAACTAATTTGGCTGATAAACTTAAAGTATTAACCCGTGTTACCGATTCAATAAATACAGTTTTACTACCTAATAATTTACCCAAAATTAAAAAAGGAACAGCAACACCAGCGCCAGTAGAGATAATTACATCTGGTCTATTTTTTCTAATTACTTGCCAAGATAGAAAGAGATTTCTGCAAAAATTAGGAAAGTTGCGATTAGTAGGACTATAAGCCCAAGAAACATTTTCCTCAACTAATTCAGCTTCTGTAGTTGCAGTCCGAAAAGTTACCCAAACTCGCTCTTGATTTTCCCAAAAAGGACGTAATTGCTGAAGACCTTTAAAATGTCCACCGGAGGAACAAACTAATAAAATTGTCATAATTGGTGATTGGTGATTGGTGATTGGTTGATGATTAAAAAGAGTTGATTTTTAACTAATTTGTTCCTTTTGAATCCGTCGTTGCTGATTTGCTCCTGTGATTTTCATAATTAATTTTTCTAACCATTGGTATATAGACTTAGGCAAAATCCATAATAGATAGGCAGCAATCAAAGAGATAAAAGTGCGTCGAGGTTCTTCCAAAATAATCCGCCAATGTGCCATTAAAGCTTGATTTACTAGGCTAACTGCAACTTTTGGCGATCGCGCTCTTGTCGCCCGTCGTGCCAAATATCGTAATTGATAGGCTCTAGCTTTATCACCCCATTGTTTAATAAACTCAGGATTATAAACATTAGTTTTCACAAGAATTTGTTGCCAAGATTCATATTGTTTAATCAAATTAGCCGACAAACCACCACTATTCAAACGATAGAGAGTCAAAGCTTCAGGAATACCTTCTATGATCCAATTTGTTTGTAAAGCAATCCGTAACCAACATTCAATATCTTCAGATTGCCGAAACCGATCATCAAAATAAAAATCCTCCACCTCCCCATAAAGATTTTCTTCAAACTTAATATCCCTAAAAACATCCTTACGAATTACTACCGAAGATCCATTACTGATAGGATTCCGACAAAACAAATATTCAGGAGTAATATTTGTTAATTTAGGCATTTGATAGATTTCCAAATGCTTACTTTGATCATCAATAAACTGAGAACGAGAAAAACTCACCCCAACTTCAGGCGAACTTTGTAAATGCTGAAAATGTTTTTCTAACTTTTCTGGCAACCAAACATCATCACTATCAACAAAACCTAAAAACTCACCTTGAGCGTGACGAATCCCCGTATTTCTCGCCCCAGCCAAACCCCTATTTTTTTGATGAACAATCCTAATTCGCTCATCCTTAAACCCCTGACAAACTTCAATACTCTTATCAGTCGAACCATCATTAACAATAATGACCTCCAAATCTCGATAGGTTTGCGCCAGCACAGACTCCAGCGTTTCCGCCACCGTTTCTTCAGAATTGTAAACAGGAATAATTACAGATATTTTCGGCATAATATTAAATTAGGGAACAGGGAATAGGTAATAAAGAGGAAAGGAATTTTTTAGTTTTTAATTAACTTCTTTCTTTGCGCCTTTGCGAGAGAAAACTTTTTCCATCACCAAAACGCCAAACACAGCAATCAAAGTCAATAAACTCCGTCGCGGCTGATGAAACAACAACCGCCAATCAGAAACCAAAGCACGACTCATAAAATCCACCCCCACCTGTGCCGGTAACTTCAACCTAAAAGCGCGTCGAGCCAGATAACGCAAATGTAGAGCTTGAGCCAAAGCAAAATGCTTTTCAATTAATTGTGGAGCATAAACTTTCGCCTTCTCTACCAGTTGATTCCAACCCGCTTCCATGCGATATAAATTCGACGATAGCCCAGCAGAACTAGTCAGATAACGAGTTAAAACCTGATTTATCCCCGCAATTTCCCAATCACCAGTACAAATTACCCGCAGTAACCATTCCAAATCTTCGGAATAACTCATATCAGGAGAAAAGCCTCCCACTTGATCAAATACTTCCTTCCGCACCACCCAATTAGAAGTAGTAGTAGTGGGATTTTCTGAAAGTAAATATTCTGGTTTTAAATCAGTTAAACGAGAACTAGAAACTTGTCCAGTTGGTTCACCTGTTGGAGTTAATATTTCCACTTGAGAAAAACTTACTCCTAAGCGGGGGTGAGATTGAAAATGTTCCAGGTGTTGTTGCAGTTTATTAGGAAGCCATTGATCATCTGCATCAAGAAAAGCAATAATTTGACCTTTGCTTTTTTCGACTCCTAAATTACGAGCGCTGGAAACTCCCTGATTTAGTTGATGAATTAAATGAATATTATGATTTGTTTCTTGAAATTGTCTGACAACTGCAACTGTGTCATCTGTAGAACCATCATTTATTATTAATAATTCCCAATCTGAGAAAGTTTGTTGTTGAACAGATGTGATAGTTTCTGGTAAAAACTCAGCCGCATTATAAGCGGGAATAATTACTGAAACCATCGGATGATTAATAATTGTCATGGGTTTACCTCCTGCAAGAATTTAGGTAATTGTCGCCAAGTTGCCCATAAGCTATACAGAGGTTGTAATGTTAGGTGTGTAACTGTTACAGCCACCGCAGCCCCGACAATTCCCCACTGTGTACCGACCAAAATTGCCGTAGCTAAACAGATAGTAAATAGAATATTCCAACGCAATTCAATTTCTGGTTGACCAAAGGCGCGGAACATTAAGGAAGCTGCATCAGCAAAGGGACGGGATAAGGCTGAAATACAAATTAGAATTAAAATGGGTACTGCACCTCTTTCTACCCATTTATGCCCAAATACGAGGGGAACATAAAAAGGAGCTAAACTGGATTGTAAGACCACTAAAGGGACAATCATCACAGCGATTTTGCGGAGACTTTGGGTATAGCGTTGGGTGAATAATTCTGTTTGAGATTTGAGATCACATAGGTCAGAAAATAGGGAGACTCGGATAGCATTGATAACACTTAAACTAATTCCTAACCCAGCATTAAAAGCAAAATAATAAATTCCTAAAGCTTCCACACCGACAAATCTACCAATTAAAAGATAATCAACATTTTCTCTAAATATTGTTAGTAATTCAATGCCAAGTACCCGACTAGCAAAAGATGTAATTTCTTGCCATTTATCAAAGGTGAAAGATTTTGTCATCCGCCAAGGATGATATTTAAAGGTGAGAATAATCCAAATAGGGGCGACTAAAAATTTCGGTAACACAATTGCCCACATTCCCATCCCGGAAAGGGCGAAAATTGCGGTGAGAACATTATCTGTAGAGACTTGGACGGAACTAATGAGGGCGAGAATATTGAGACGATTTTCCCTTCTAATCAGGGCTGTTTGTACCATTGCTAGAGGATAGATTAGATAAGTAATGGCAATGAGACAAATAGGGAGAATCAGATGGGAATTATTGTAGAATTGTGCGATCGCTAATGATGCCAAACATTGACCGAGGAATAAAACTAAGGCAATTACCCAATTCAATCCATAAGCAGTCCGACATAATTCTTCTACTTCCTCTGCTTCTGCTTGCACAATTTTATCAGCAATACCATTGCGGGTGAAGACACGAATAAATTCAAAAGTCATCAATACAATCGCAGCTAAACCATAATCTTCAGCGTAGTTTTTCACTCTCCCCCCACTTTCGAGAGTTTATAGGGTAGGTAGAAGTAG
>NZ_VIKX01000236.1 GCF_009711935.1 Dolichospermum sp. UHCC 0259
AGGCTATTGTTGAGTTACCGATTTGTGACTGTCCCAAACTGGCTAATTTGTTCCACTGCTGTGAAGCGTCAACCTTATTTTTAGCTTGTGCTACTGGTCGTTCTACTGGTGGTTGAATTGTGCGCGGAACTGTAGGATTTACAGGATTTGGAGAAGCATACCGCCTCACTCTGGGTGCAGATTCAGCAACCCTGACAGCGCTAGTGCGTGTCCGTGCTGATGGTGTAGATTTAGCTGGTGATATTGGACTGGGAGATTTACTAGGAACTGGTTGAGTTGATGATATTGGACTGGGAGATTTACTAGGAACTGGTTTGACATTGAGTTGTTGCTGTTGATCTTGAAAAGCTAATCGGCTTTTAAGTTCAGCAGATTCGTCTAAAACTGGTTCATTACTGGGAGAAGGATTAGCGGTTTTCGCTGCTTGTTTAGCAGGAGGTTTGGGTTGCAGAAATCCAAACCAGAGGGTTGAAACACCAGCAATAACCACTCCTACCAAAGCAACTACTGATACTAGACGAACACCAGGGTTTTCGGCTAACGGTCGTTCTATTGCTGTTTCTTGATCTTGTTTTAAGCGATATTCTTGAGAAATTAATTGATTTGCAGTAGGGTTATGTCCTGCCAATCTTTGCTCGTCTTCAGGACTGATATCTTCCTCTTGTACAGCAGTTTGGTGAGAATGATGATTGCCGTTATTAGTAGGGGATTCTAGAGAAGAATCAGCAGAATTTTCGTGAAGGTCAAATTCTTCGTTTTGATTTGAATGATTTTGATGTGAATTGTCCATGATTTTAGCTTTTTTCTTCATCAAAAGTGCAAGTAATTTTGAGTAAATTCACGAAAATAATTGTCAAATCATCAAAGTTTCAGCTTGGCATAATTGGAATATGAATCAACATTTTTAAAATCTGTCTCCCTTGTTTGCTCAGTTACAAAATAAAATTCAGCACCAAATTTATGGAATCAGTTAACGTCGTTGCTGAGGATTAAATTCAACCATTCTGATAATTTGCAGTCCAGATGAGCGCATTTCATAAATTTTTTGTTCTACCAATGGGGCATCTTTTCCTAACGGAGAACGGGGAATTTCCACTGCTTGGACTGTAAACGTGCGGTTGAAAGAAATACGCTCATCTCTACCAGTAGTGCGGTCAACTAAAATGCGAGTAGCAACCATATCTATTTCCCATTCTCCTAATCTTATTGCTCTCGGTTCTGATAGATAGGAAATAATAGTTGTACTGCGAAGCTGTCCTGTGAAAACGCTAGTCGGAACTAATTCAGCAATCTTCGGTAAAGAAGCTTTGGCAAATTCCGGTTCTAGTAGTAGAGAAGCAAACCAAGCCGTTGTAGGAATGCGCCCTTTTTTACCAACTTGAATACCTG
>NZ_VIKX01000237.1 GCF_009711935.1 Dolichospermum sp. UHCC 0259
TGAGCTTTCAGGTATCCTTTTTTCTATCATACTTTCTGCATGAAGGAAATCCCTGGTTTTCCTGTCAAAATTAACACACTAGGGGTAGACACAAATGTGAAAATTGACCGCCACGGCAAAGCCAAAGTTCTTACCCAACCAGAAATCCAGCGATTATTTACAGAAGGTTTGACCACTGCCAGAGATCGCACACTTTGTGCTGTCATGCTCTACACAGGTTGTCGTGTCAACGAAGCTGTCACCCTAAAAATAGCCGATGTCTACGACAAAAAAGGCAGAATTCGCCCAGAACTCATCCTTCGCAAAAGCAATACCAAAGGGAAACTAGCTACCCGCACCATTCCCGTTCTAGATGACTTAAGGCACTTCCTAGAACAGTATAATCCTCCAACTACCAGTGAGGGATTTCTATTCCCCGGACGCTGGGGACGGGGACATCTGCACTCGGACTCGGCCAGTATTATCTTTAGAGAAGGTTGTCAGCAAGTTGATATCGAAGGAGCAAGTACCCACAGCTTCCGCCGCACTGCCCTAACATTAATGAGCAACGCCGGCATCCCCCTGCGGGTAATTCAAGAAATTTCCGGTCATCGTAATTTGGAGCAATTGCAAAACTACCTTGAGGTAGAAACGTCACAAGTTCGGGGGGCGATCGCTTCCTTGTCTATGCTCACCCCAGTAGCAGCAGAGAGTCATACCACCCTAGACATAAGTAGCACCAGTATAAATGTGAAAACTGATGGCTAGATCGGGAAATAGAATTATTCCGATCTATAGACGATAGTAGGCACGTCAACAGTTTCAACTGTCAAGATGTTTTTCATGCTGTTGAGCTTTGAGGGGCATCTCCCTCATCCTTACTAGAATGCAAAGTATACAGTTACAGATACCCAATTTGAAGTACCACTGAGTCGTGTGGGGATATTGCATTTCATATAAGTACGATTTATAATCGTAACAACAGCATTTTCACTATGTTCAAAATACTTAAACAAAGTGTAAAATTTTTCAAATAAGGAAAACATCAATAAACGTGTCCACAAAAGAGGATTAAATCCTTGTGCTGTAAGGGCTAATATCTAATTTCTGGATAAGTCTAATAGCAAATCAGTAAGTAATCTATGACAGTCGCCCTTATACATAAATGAAAAGCTTAAATCGAATTATAACAACTTCTACGAATTATTCAGAGTGGAATGATAAGATAACGCAGCATTTTTTCAACCCCAAAATGGCTGGGCGTAATGTTTATCTTTACGTCACAGAGGATTTAATTAATTCATTAGGTACGTCCAAAGAGTCTACTTGTCAAGATTTTATCCAAACAGTAAAAAATACACTTGGTATAAATAGTATATGTAAAAAAGCTTCAGACAGTAATAAGAGGTGGCGATATCAAAGGCAAGGTTATCCTCCCTACATAGGCTATTTAGCTTTATTTGTTTTGGCAGCAGGTACTGAAGGTGATTTTTCTCCTAACGCCTACTATCCCCGCTTAAGGGAATTGTTGGGAGAAAAGCCCACATCCGGACAATATCCCGACTTTGATGAGATGCAAACACTCTGGAAAGATTTAGAAAAATGGGCAAATGTTGATAAATCAAGTGAACTGGGCATTTTCAAAGCCAATATTACCGGCAGGTGGGTTCACGTTGGTATACCCATCGCCCAAACACTTTTAACTGAAAAGGAACTGAAGGCACTACCCATTATTTTTGCAGAGGCAGGTTTAGAAACAATTTCTCTTCCTTCCGAAAGACACATAGCATCTTTGTTAGTAAGATATGGGCGTAGCTATCTGCGAAGACGAACGCTGCAATTGTTGGAAAAAACTAACGAAGGTAATGAATTATGTCAGGCACTGATTGAAAGAATTGTAGATGAGTTATGCACTTGGGATGGAAGCACAGAATTACAATCTGAGGGGAGAAAGCAGATTTACGGAGTCTTAAGACTGTGTTGCAAACTCGACTTGACTGCTAAACGTGCTAACTTCACCTTACGTTGTACGACAAAGTATGATTTTCCTGAAGAGGGTCTGATTTTAAATTTTAATAACAATTTTTATTCCTGTGATGAATATGGTAATGGTTGGTCTTCACCCATATTAAACAGTAGAAATTTTGATGCTTCCATGCTGGATTGGCGTGACGGTTATCGGATGGAATCTACTGATAATAAATGGTGTTTTAAGCTTCCAAATTCCCCAATTCGAGTATTTGTTGAAGGCAGAAGTCTAGGATTACCAGGAATTGTAGAAGTAGGCCGACTTCCTAAAGGTTCGCCATTTTATTTAGCAGTTCATCAAGAGTGCTGTACTTTGCTAGAAAAATGGGGAACATCCAGTTGTGAAGGTTTTGAGAAGTTGCATATTGTTAAGGGACTACCAACTGGATGGCACTTATTTAAAGTGACTGCTGCCCATAGTGATGAAATAGTAAAAAACGAATATCCTATATTATCATTTTCTACTAGTATCAGACTTGATTTAGAAGGTGGTTTACGCCTTGGTAAAGGAAATTGGTTCTTTAGGTTCGCACCACCAAAATTAGTTTTACAATGCAGTGATGGAACAGCAAAATTATATTGCAATGGCAGACTTTTAGAAGATAGCTCTGGACAAGGGATTTATGAACTACCTCCAGATATTCCAGCAGATACAAATATTAAAATTGAAGCCCGTAATGGGGAGAATGTTATTAAATATTTATCTTTATTATTAGTAGAGGATTTTCCTTTAGTTACAAGCATCAAAACGCCCTACATTGACAGTTTTGGTTTAGTTACAACTACTAAAGATGAACAGTCTCCAAAAGTGATGGGCGCATTAGTAAGGGGAGTTGATTGTCCTGTTTTTAACTTCAATACTCTCCTACCAATTCAAGGCAAGCAGCGGATTGTTTTTGTGGGGAAAGAACCAGGAGAAGTTGCAATTTATCCAGAAGAATCAATACCTATTGATTGGTATCCAGTTTGGGCTATTGCTAAAGGAAGTCTTTTTGATAGAGCTATGTTTTGTGGCACAAGTTTAAAAGAATGTGACCCTAAACTCTCGAAACTATCACCTTGTAAGGATAGAAAAAAACTGGATTCATGGAAAAAAATCTTGTTAGATAACCACAAGCGAACTTTGCCTCCTCTCGGCGATATTCGCCTGAAAAAATTATGGGTAGAATTCCAAAAAGAGGCAAAACGTGTATAGGAATAGCGATGAATTAATCTATGTAATTTCTGCGAAGAAGGAAATGTCTTGGTTATCGTTTAAACAGACATTTAATTATCTTCATAGTCTTAGCAGGACTCCTAACAGTGATCAGGGAGATGATATAAAAAACAAAATATTATCAACCGTTCGTGTCCTCAATTCACTCGGTCACTGTGAATTTGATTTCACTGATAATAATAGAAGAGTGTATATCGCACCCCCTGTATTAATAAGATTACCTAGTGGTGGGTTTCCCCAAGCTATTTTAGCAGGAGTTAGAACACCGAATACTATAGATAAATTAAGGAATGCTTGTCAATCTGTTGGACAACACATAAATATTGATGTGACCGAACAAAGTAGTGAATTAATATTAGTACCTAAGCGGATAGTAGTACAAACTGAGGATGTATCAGAATTACAGGAAATTGCCGCTCAATTAGCCATAGATTTTATAGAAATACCATCTTCTTGGTCACTTTTACATTTTTCTGCCTCCCTTGAAGATTATTTAATTAATTGTCAATGGTCTAATGAGCCAGAACTAAACTGGAAAAGTAAAACATTTGATGAAAATATTTTACGCTTTATCTTCTCTCCCTCATCAATCGAAGATAATTCGGGAAAGAGGAAGCCGGATCTCCGCCTCAGCCAATATAAAAGCCCCTATCAGAATACCAAGATATATTATCTTTGGCAAGAAGAAAGATGTACTCAAGTTGAACGTGACTGGGGACGATATGCTGTTATTAAAGCTGCTAAGATTCAAGTTCTTATTTATGACAAACATCGATTTATTATGGCAGTTCCAGTTGGTGCTAAACTGCCACAACTCCTAGAAAGAGCTTTAACTTTATGCTCAGGATATGCACCTATGTTTATAGAAGAGTTACCATTACAACAACGTGCCATCAACTCCTCTATCTCAAAAGAAAAGGTAGTAGTTACTAATTTGAATGTTACAGGGTTCAATCTATTTCGAGATGTTCCCCCTCAAATAGCAGAAATGACTGCGGTTAAGTTAGAGCAAACCATGTTAATTAAATCTTTAGATATCAAATTTTGAGGTAAACGATGATTGATCCAATTGGTGCTTTTGATAAAATCCGCGATAACTTAATTCTCTACATTAAGACTGCTTTCAGTACCCAGTTTCCAGAAATTGAGAAGGAACGGGAAAGACATCTGCTAAACCCTGGGGTATTTTACCAAGAACCTTGGATTGAGCCATTGCCCAGTTATCAATTATCTGGCAAGACAATCAATAATCTAGAGGTTTCAGATGTTCCTGGTTTTAATGAAGCTTCTCTTGCAGATTTCAAAAGTTTAGCCGCTTGTGGACTTGTTGGTGATTATCCATTATATAGCCACCAAGTTGCAATGCTTCGTCAGGCATTATTAGGTGAAAATGTAGTAGTAACCGCTGGTACAGGTTCAGGTAAAACTGAATCTTTTTTGTTGCCACTTTTTGCTTACCTAGCCCAAGAATCGCAAACTTGGAAAGCACCGTTAACTGAGCCAAATTACCTTAATGATTGGTGGAAAAATAAGGACTGGCAAAATAAATGTAACCCAATGGTAGAGAAAAGACGCAGTTTTAAGCGTTCTTATCGCGTACCTCAAAGAAACCATGAAACCAGAGATCCTGCTGTGAGGGCGCTAATTTTATATCCGATGAATGCACTAGTTGAAGACCAGCTTACCAGATTGCGTCGCGCTTTAGATTCTGAACAGGCACGAGATTGGTTTAAAAGTCGTAGGAATGGTAATCGAATCTATTTTGGTAGATATAACGGTGTGACACCAGTACCAGGACAAGAGTATAAACAGAATGGGAAACCTAATGGGAAAAAAATAGAAGAACTTGTCAAACAAATGAGGAATATGCAGGAAGCTGCTGATGCAGCTAGTCAGCATATTGTTAAACCTGACGAAGAAGATGTGAGATTCTTTTTCCCTCGTTTAGATGGGTCAGAAATGCGGTGTCGTTGGGATATGCAAGATGCCCCACCAGATATTTTAATTACTAATTATTCTATGCTCAGTATTATGCTGATGCGGGATATAGATAAAAATATTTTTGAGAAAACACGGGAATGGTTAAAGAAAGATGGCAGTATTTTTCACTTAATTGTTGATGAATTGCACCTTTATCGTGGTACGGCTGGTACAGAAGTTGCATACTTAATTCGACTATTGCTTGAAAGATTGGGACTTTATCCTGGTCATCCTCAACTAAGAATTCTTGCTTCTAGCGCATCTCTGGAACCAAATGATCCACAAAGCCGAGAATTTCTGTCTCAGTTCTTTGGTAAAGAATGGCATTCTGAGCAGATTATCCCTGGACATCTTCAGCAAGTTATGGCAGTTGAAAGTCAAGATTTTTTACCTAGTGAACCGTTTATCGCTTTAGCAAGAACAGCAGTTGGAAATCAAGATTTTTTACCTAGTGAATCGTTTATCGCTTTAGCAAGAACACCAGAGGTAAAAAATCTATATGAAACCTGCCGTCAAATGTTGGAATCAGAAAGTGCTGCTGTTGCTGCTAAAATGATCAATGCTTGTACAGATGCTGAAAAAAATCGTCGTGCAGTATCTTTAAAGAAATTTTCTCAGGTACTTTTTGGTGATAATTTAACAGATGAAAACCGCAACTTGGCAGCAAGAGGACTACTCATAACTCGGAGTTTATGTGAAAATAAGTTTTTACCTTCTTTCAGGTTGCACTGGTTTTTTAGAAATATTAATGGGCTTTGGGCTTGCACAAAGCCTAACTACGACTGTCATGGGGATGAAAGCGGGAAAAATAGACCAGTTGGTAAACTATTTGCCGAAAATCCCCCAATAGTTCATCAAAATTATCGAGTATTGGAATTGCTTTACTGCGAACAATGTGGGACTGTATTTTTTGGTGGAAATCGCCTAGTTTTAGACAATAATGAAGGCTGGGAACTTCTACCGACAGAACCAAATATTGAAGGCATTCCTGACCGTCAAGCGGGGAGTTTGCTGGAGCGTCGAACTTACCGCGAATATGCTATCTTTTGGCCTTTAAGAGATATTCATGAAGATGTCCCAAAGGACTGGAATCAACCAAAAAGACAGGGTAGCGGCACAGAAAAAGCTTGGTGGGATAAAGCTTCTTTAGATACTTGTAGCGGTCGCGTTACTCTTGGAAACCCAGAAATACCCGGTGAACAGTGGGTTAACGGTTATGTTTTTCACTTGCGAAATACAGAACCTGAAAATCAAGAATTTATCCGAGCGCAACCCTCTATTTGTCCTTGCTGCGCTACAGATTACAGCAAGAGAAAGACGAGACAATCTTCAATTAGAGGGTTTCGTACTGGTTTTTCTCGATTAAGTCAACTGCTTTCTAAAGAGATATTTTATCAGTTACCAAAAGACCCCAAATCACGCAAATTAGTAGTATTTTCTGATAGTCGTGAAAATGCAGCCTCTATATCTAATGGTATTGAACGTACACATTATTATGACATTGTCCGTGGGGCTATATATGATGAACTTAAACAATTGGCTATTGGTCAACTATACCTACTACAAGATATTCAACAACATGGTCAACCATGCCGCCCTGAAGCAATAGAATTTTCTAAACAAAATCCTGGTTTTATTGAAAAGTTTCAAAAAGCCGTAAAAAATGCCAATAAACCTGTGCCAGAAAATCTTGATGAAGATGATTTAGAACTATATAACAATCGGCAAAATCAAGCTCGAAATTTGATTAATCAAATTCAAGAAACAGGCAATACACGTATTATTCCCCTCAAAGTTCTGTTTGAAGGTGAGAATGAAGTTCCTGGTGTGTTAATCAAGAGATTAGCGGAATTAGGCATCAATCCTGCTGGACATGATAGAGATGATCAAAAATATTACTATGACGATAATCAGCATCATTGGACAAGATTTTTTGACTTTGAATCTCTATCTTTAAAATGGCAGTCTGACTTATCTAATGCAGCTAAAGATAAGCGAAATCTTCTGGTTTCTAAGGTAATATTTGAGGTTTCTGATGCTTTTTTTAGTCGTTTATTTTATAATCTTGAAAGTGCTGGATTGGGCTATATTTGCCTAAATTTACCCCAAGAACGGTTAGAGGAATTAGCAACACAATGTAATACCTCAGCCGCAGTATTTAGAGATATATGCAATGGATGCTTGCGTGTAATTGGTGATTTGTACCGTTATCCTAAGTATCGTCCAGATGACTGGAATAGCTGGAATGATGCTAAAGCTAGATTAAAAAAATATGTTAATAAATGTATAACACACAATAACCTTTCAGAAAAAAAACTATTTCAAGCATTGTGGTCAGCTATTTGTGAAGATGGTAAACATGACCATTTAAAAATTAGTCCTCTGCATTTATGGGTACGGGTAGCAGTTGCTAATGACCCTGTGTGGCAATGTGAATCATGTGGTCGTTCTCACTTATACAATGCGGGGGGAATCTGTACTAATTGCCTTGGAGAGTTACCCACATTACCTAATAAAAACTGTACAGATTTATATGAGCGCAATTATTACGCTAAAGAGACAGTTAATAAACGTCAACCCTTGCGGTTACATTGTGAAGAATTGACTGGACAAACTGACGATCAAGCCGAAAGACAGCGACATTTTCGCAATATTATGGTTAACATAGGCGAACAAGAAAGAGATTTTATTCCAGTTGTAGATATTATCGATATCTTGAGTGTGACTACCACAATGGAGGTAGGAATTGACATTGGTAGCTTAATGGCTGTAGTGATGGCAAATATGCCTCCAATGCGATTTAACTATCAACAGCGGGCTGGTCGGGCTGGTCGTCGCGGTCAAGCTTTTGCAATTGTGCTAACTCTTTGTAGAGGTAATAGTCACGACGAATTTTATTATCAGCATCCTGAAAAAATCACAGGTGATCCGCCACCTGTTCCCTTTCTCTCTATGTCGCAAGTTGAAATTGTTCAGCGTCTTTTAGCAAAAGAATGTTTACGACGTGCATTTATTGCTGCTGATGTCAGGTGGTGGGATAGTCCAATACCACCTGATAGTCATGGGGAATTCGGCAAAGTTCAGGACTGGAATAATAACGAATCTCGTCGTGAGAAAGTTCGCACTTGGCTAAAGACTTCATCTGAAGTAACTGAGGTAGTAAATGCGTTGCTGATTGGTGTGAAAAATATTAATGCAAATGATTTTGAAATCTATGCACGCGAGCATTTATTTAATAAAGTTAATGATTGTGCTAATAATTTAGAATTAGCTGGAAAAGGATTAGCAGAAATTCTAGCTGAAGGTGGTATTTTACCGATGTATGGGATGCCTTCAAGAGTGCGAGATTTGTACCACAATAATCCCTTGAAAAACAGTAATTTGTCTACTATAAACCGTGATTTAGACTTGGCTATTACAGAATTCGCTCCTGGTGCTGAAAAAACTAAGGATAAATGTATTTACACTTCTATTGGTTTTACTGCACCATTACTGCCAGATAGTAAACATGGCTTGGTGCCTGCTGAGAATGATCCACTTTCTCAGCGAAAATGGATGTTGAGATGTCAGCGTTGTCAACATACAGAAACCTCTCTTAATAAGTTTGAAAAATTAATCTGTCCAAAATGTAAAGCGACGGTCGAGCAAGGACTTCGAGCTTTCCCTTGGGCTGTGCCTTTAGCTTTTCGCACAAGCCTCAATCCTGGGGCTGATGCTAAGGATGAATATGAGGTGTTAGTTACAGGTGCAGCTAGTGTGGCTGAATCACAACTACGTCAAAAATTTGACTTAGTTGATGGTACGAATACAACAAAAGCATTTTCTGCGTCTGGTCGTGTTTTCCGTGTTAATGATAATAACGGACAATTATTCAAGGGGGCAGTGGGTAAAGCTTCTTTTGGACGGGGTGATAAACTGTTAGAATTTCAGTGGATTAATGAGCGATTTCAGAATAAATCTGATGGAGTAAAGTTTAAAGATCCGGGTGAAACGGAAACATTAGCTATTGTTGCACCAAAAATAACTGGCGTTCTTTGTATTCAACCTGCTAGTGTACCAAATGGATTATGCCTAGATCCAATTAAAGCAGATTCGGCAATTAAAGCAGCTTTTTATTCTGCGGCTTTTATTATTCGTGCTGTGGCATCTCAGGAATTAGATATCGATCCAGAAGAATTAGATATCAGTGGTTTACGGCAGGTTGAACTAGAGATAACTGGTGAAAAAGTAGGTGAAATTGTGATTAGCGATCGCCTAGCCAATGGTTCTGGTTTTACAGACTGGCTTTCTCAACATTGGCAAGAAATTCTCATAGAAAAAATTCTAAATACTCGAAATACTTTTGCTGATGCTATGATGTCAGCGAAACATCGTCATGAATGCGATTCTTCTTGTTATAATTGTTTGCAAAATTATCGAAATCAAAATTATCACGGGTTACTCGATTGGCGATTGGGTCTAAATTTACTTAGGGCATTAGCTGATAAGAATTTTTGTTGCGGCTTGCACGGCGACTTTTCCGCTCCAGACTTAGAAAATTGGCTACAAACAGCAAGTACACTTCGAGATGCTTTTTGTGCATCTTTTAGTAGTTGTTCTCCGCAAGATATGGGAGGACTGCCTGGTTTTACAGTGGATGATAAAACAGTGATTATTGCTCATCCATTATGGAACCTTAATAACCCCATTGGCTTATTAACTGATGCTGTTACTAATGTAGTACCAGATAACCGAATTCATTACATTAATACGTTTAATCTTTTGCGCCGTCCTAGCTGGTGTTATCAGTCATTGGTATCGTCGCAGACATAGATTATTTGATACAACATTTTACAACGTAGTCATAAGGATTTCAGGCTACAAAAACTAGAGGCGTTCAAATGGTACAGTTTTATCCCTGTCAATTAGGCTGTTAGCAGCAGTCCATCAAGTCCTTATCGTAGCTTTCTGCATGGCTGCTCATTTGACCCCGTAGTTACCAATACTCAAAAAAAGGTGTAGGGTGATCTTGTCTCAACAATTGTGTAGCTAACTGTAATTACATAATCAAATATGATATTATGGTACATTAGAACTACTTGTAGGACAACTAGTTGAAAAATTGTCAGTAATTTAGATAAAAACAAACTATAATTAGGCGATCTAAACTTATAAAAAGTCTATTGCAGAGCTAACTGTAGCAGAAAAATTATGTATTTTATCAAAGGAAATTAATTAGAGTATCTTATGGAAAACAGGAGAGAGAAGGGTTATGTTGGATAAACTCATAAAATATTTTGTCTACGCGACAAAAGGCTATATTACCAAAACACAGCTTATTAAGTTTTTGTATTTAGCTGATCTTTACTCTGTTAAGTGGACAGGAAAGCAATTAACTGATCTTGATTGGTGTTATTATCAATTTGGTCCTTGGAATGAGGGTATAGATACTGCTTTAAATCAAATGAATGGGAAAGAGATTATTCAAGAATCTCAGGAAAATGCAACATATATTAGACCTGTCAATGAAACTGCTCAAGTAGATGATTTGCAAATACCTCTAAGCATTAAGTTGGTGCTGGATAATATTCGGAGAGAATGGGCTGGTGCAGATAAACTGAATCAGTTACTAGAGTATGTATATAGCACTGCTCCAATGCTGGAAGTAAAAAATACTCATCGCTCAGAAGAAAAAGTTAAACTTAACTTACAAGCAGAAAAAGAAAAATTAGTCAGTGAATTAGGATTGTAAAGTGGCTGGACAAAAACCTAGACAGGGTTGGATTTATTGGATTAATCCTTACAGGGTATCTATTCGTTGCAAACTGGGTCATGTTCATATTTATAATTTAGATGAGCCAGGAGAAGTAGAATGTCAAACTTGTAAGGAGAATATTAATTCAAGTAGGGTTTTTAGAGGAACACATCCCTATATCATCTGGACAAGTGATCAATTTCAAGATGAATCTGGATATATAGCAACTTTTTCTGTGATTCCTCTGACTTCACAAACAACATTTAACGGTTTACCAACCACATATCCAATTAGGGGTACAACCGGGTTTTGTGCAAAATGGGACATGATGTAAAGTTTTATGAACGAAAACTCTACAACCATTGTTCCTCAAAGCTTACCCTAAATACAAGCTACTACAATCTGAAGGTTTAGCGTGTAAATATCGTGAAGTCGTGGCAACACTAGCATGACCTAAAGATTGACTAACCAAATGAATAGGCGCTCCCCTATCTAATGAGTGTGAAGCGTGTCCATGTCGCAACCAATGGGGACTAGGTGCGGGTAAACCTATTCTCAGTGAAGCTTTTTTAACAATCTCCCAAATCATCGCCCTGGTTAAAAAACCCTTACCTTGTCTACTTCTAAACACCGGCTCGGCTTTACCAGCATCACCCCTTAACTGTTCCAATTCCTTATATAAGTTACTGGGAATAATCACCACACGGGTTTTACTACCCTTACCATATATAGTAGCTTGACCGTTCTCATCACCACGTTCTGACAAATCACCCCAAGTTAACCCGCTTAACTCAGTAGCACGTAACCCACAGTAATACAACATCTTTAAGATCAGTTTATTCCTGGTATTGTTCTCACTGTGAATTAGGATCGTAATTTCCTGTTCCGTTAAAATCCGTTCTGTTAAAGCGTCTTTAGGTTTAGGAGTTTTTAGGGGTTTACCGACATTGTATTTAATCAACCCTAACTCATATATAAAGCTAATTAAACTCTTAATAATATGGCTATAAGTTTTTTTAGTGTTGTCATTAGAACTTAAAGAATCTACCCACTGCTGTAAATCATCTAAGCCAACATTAACAAGTGGTTTGTTGACAAAATTTAAAAACTTATTAGCAATGCGCTTATAACTGTTCTGAGTAGCTTGACTCTTACCATGTAGCCACATATTAAGTAATACATCAATAGATTTATTTGCATACTGGTTAATTTCAGTTGGTTGTGCAATAGTTAAAGCGTTCATCTTGTTAGTACCTTTGTTCTATTTCTTAGGAATTTGAGTTTGACATAATTGACGTTATGTCAAACTGGTGATTTTTTAGAATAATCTTTTTCTAGCGTCTTGTCTAGTATTGACAAATTTGATAAATGTCTAATTATATGTATATCCTGTTAAATAAATTTTATATATGTAGTTATAAAGTAAATACTTTATTAAACTTCCTTAATTCTACCATACACGCCATATGTCATATCATGCTGCCATATAAAGATATATAATATCATATAAAATATACATAATGTTATTAATCTTGATGCAGCACATTTAAATTTGACAATAGTTACGTAAATGTAATTTTACATTTCGCTTATAAGCGGCACAAGCAAGCTGATTCAGGTTTTATCAAACATCTACCTACACCGTTTGATCATCGCTAAAATTTGGAAATATCAAACAACGTCAACTGCCCCACAGAAACATTACCCTTACCACCTCTATGGTAACTAAGGTGGCACGCAGTACATAAAGGTATCAAATTTTCAGGTCTATTATCAGCAGGATCTCTATTCCAGTGGTGAACCTGTAAATTATATGCTCGTGGTTTAGTAGTGTGAGGTTTCTCACCAGGACGTAAGCAAACACGACCGCATTTTTGACAACACCAACCGGATTTTTCCTTGATGGTTTTGGCTAGTTCTTTCCAGTGCTTGGGGTAGTCACTCATGATAACTATTGAAGCCGGACGATAATATTATCTCAGAAAATCATGAATTTTGACAAATAATTCTTTTCCACCGCTTCCACAGGTTTTTGATACTAAAACGAGTGTGGTTTTGTGGTGAACCAAAACCAACAGCTACCGCTGCATTGAATGGATCAATTAATGGAATTAATGCCGCGATTATGCTCCAAACTCTTCCTACTTTCCTGACCACCAATTCTTTTCCCTTCCAATTTACTCAACAGCAGCAAAAAGCCTTAGATAAAATGTGGACTTTTGTGCAACCAACTATCACGGCTGCTTTATTTCTATTAGTAGGATATGCCGGAACAGGCAAGTCAACAATAGTTTTTCAACTCGTTAAAGTTCTGGTGGCTACAGGTAAACGAGTTGTCTTGACTGCACCCACGAATAAAGCTGTAGGTGTACTGCGACGCATGGCGGCAGAAAATGGAGTAACTGGTGTGGAATTCTTCACCATTCACCAATTACTAGGACTAGGAATGGTGACTAGAGGTAAAGAGAAAATACTTGACCAAATAGGACCCTGTTACATCAACTTATTTGATGTTGTCTTTATTGATGAATGTTCCATGATTGGAAAACAACTGTGGCGCTGGATTGAAAATGTGGCTAATCAATCATCTACCTGGACAAAAATCAAAATTATTCTCATGGGCGACCCTGCCCAATTAAATCCAGTTAATGAAGGAAAATCCCCTAGTTTTCAAGTAGCAAATAAAGCAGTATTGACTCAAGTTGTCCGCCAAGGAATTGATAGTCCGTTGCTGGAGTTTGTCACGGCTTCTCGCTATGCAGTAACTAAAAGTAAATTGCCATTTGCCCCATTTTCCAAATATCTACCTGATAAAAGTAACGGGGCACTGATGGTTAAACCTCAAACTTTACTGCGCTATGCCTGCAAAAAGATGTCTAAGGAGTTTGTTAATAATCCAGATTGTTTTCGCATTTTATCTTGGACGAATGCTCAAGTAGACTTTTATAATCAACAGATTCGGACATATTTATATGGTAAGAATACCAACCGATTTATCTCTGGAGAAAGATTAATTACTAGAGATCCGGTGATATCTCCTGATGGTAAAACTGCTATTCTTTCCACATCTACAGAATTTAATGTTTTAGATGTGTTTGAAGACCGTTACAATAATTATGGTAGTTGGAGATTGAAGGTAGAAACAGATGAAGGAATCGTGCGTCAAATCTACGTTTTACATGAAGATGAAGAGAAACGATTTCACCAAGAAACCAAACGCTTGCTCAAAAGTGCCAAGCGCAATCCCTTTCTTTGGAAGCAATACTATAAACATTTAGAGCAGTTTGCTAATATCAGAAACTGTTTTGCATTAACTGTTCACAATAGTCAAGGTAGCACTTTCTTGGAAGCGGGTATTGATGGTCAAGATTTGAGTAAGCGGCTGAATCGAGAACGCGGAGATGATAGTAAAGCAGTCCTAGCTAAAATTAAGGAGTTTAATCGGTTGTATTATGTTTCTAGTTCACGGGCTAGACAAAGGATTTTGGTAATTCGGTAATCTATAAGCGGCTAATTAGCTCAACTTAAATATCAGGAAATCCTTGAAACTGGATGATAATTGTCTGCATTTTTCAATCAGGCAATAAAAAATATTATAGCGGTATGCCGTCAGGTCCAAAAACATCCTCTAAAAGTCTTGTTGCATAAGCAGCATCAAATTTTTAATGAGCAACTACCGCTATATCCATTTTTTTATCATTAGTAAGTGTTTACACTTTTTCTATTTTAAAGGATAAATCAAGGGATTAGACAATAAAATTGATTCACACATTCACACATTCACAACTTTTATTTCTGCTACCGCAGTCACCTTTTTAGTAATGACGCAAACAGAGATAAATGATTATGACTCAAACAGCATCAAGACAAAAGATAAAGACTGCAAAGCAGACAAAACAAACAAGTGTTGCTAATCCTGAAATAGACAATGAAGTATCAACAAATATCATAAAAATACCTGAAGTTAAAAAGAAGAAATCTACATCTGCAAACCCTGATACTCCAACTGAACCCATCGAAAAGAAGCGGAATAAGCAAAAAAAGTCTAAATCAAAGTTAAACCCTCCAATACCCAGAGAATTAGGCATGGAGGTAATATGTGAACAAGCTAAATTTTACGATGCCCTCTTTTTAGTGAATTGTGCTACCCCAGCTAAACCTAGTCATCCTATTCTTGCCAATGTCCTCATAATTGCAGATGTGGAAACACAACAGATACATCTAACTGTCACAGATATAGCATTAACAATTCAAGCGAGTTTTGCAGCCCAAGTGTTATTAAAAGGTGAAATTACTGTACCAGTGCAAATTTTATTGGAGATAGTCAAGCATTGCCCTAATGGGACTATTTCTCTGAATAGTCAAACTCAAATTACTCAATTTACTGATGACGATAAGCAACAAACAAAAAATCCTCAATCTAGTGATGATGATAAGCAAACAAAAATCTGCTGTCTATGCTTATCTGATGCTGATGGTAAGTATGAAATTAGAGGCATTAGTGCTGAAGAATTCCCACCTACTAACATAATTGATGCTACTCCTGTGTCTTTAGCAACAACAATTTTTAAAGATGGTTTGAAAGGTGTACTTTATGCGGTCAGCACTGATGAAAATAAATATATCTTGACTGGAGTTCATCTCCAACTGGCACAGGAGAAGTTAAAGTTTATTGGTACTGATGGTCATCGAGTTGCTATTACTGAACTTTGCACTCACCGAATTGGCAGAAAAACTCGTCAACAAGTTTCATGTCAAGAAGTTCAATCTCAACAAGTGCCATCTGAGGAAATTACGCAATTTACTCTTCCTGGTCGTGTGGTGAGAGAAATAGCCCGTAACTTAAATGATGATGTGAAATCTATTAATCTGCTGTATGATGCCCAAAGTAATCGCTTGGGTTTTGCTTGGCAAGATGTCGTTCTTAGCTGTCAAGTTGTGGAAGGAATTTATCCTGATTGTGAGCAGTTATTAACTAAATTCAGCTTTGAGAAAGAAGTAATTTTAGAAAAAGCACCGTTAGTTAAAGCACTGGAACGGTTATCTGTGTTAACGGATAAGAAAGAGAAAGGAATTTATTTGCAGTTTGATGGCAGTTTACAACAGTTACGGTTATCTATTGAACGAGAATTTGGCAAAGGTGATCAGGTGATTGTTGCTAATTTACCAACAGAAATGATGTTGAATATCCAGTTTAATCTCAAGTATTTGATAGAAGCTGCTAAAGCTATTCCTAGTTCAAGTGTCAAAATGCACTTACAGCAATCGGATCATCCGGCTATGTTAGTTCCTGATGGAGATAAACTAAATCCAGAAGTGGAAATGTCTATGCGTCATGTCTTGCTGCCACTTTATATTCCAAATGGTTAAGGTTAACGGCTGAATGCTTACAATTCTACACCCAAGACTTGCAAAATGTCTTTAACGGGTGCTTTATCTTGCTCTAACTGCTCAACTCGATGTATTAACCGCTTAGGAATGTACTTAGAAGATTTTACTAAGCGATCGCCCTGAGTCCAAAACTCAAAATGATAATAAGCCTGTGGGTAATCCTTGCCTTTTTTGGTAATTGTGCGCCAGTGAATGTTACCGCTTCCCTCTCCTTTATGCCGCCGCATTTTACTAGGGCTGTTATTACTAGGGGAGATATCAGAATTACTAGGGCTTAACTGGATATCCCCTAGTAATTTACTAGGGTTGTTATTACTAGGGGTGACAGAAATGCCTAAAAGAAGCAGAATTTCTTTGACTGGACGTTTAGCAGCCTCAGCTTCTTGAATATCCCCCAGTAATTTTTTGGGTATGTATCTAGTCTTTTTCTGACCGTTTTCTTTCCAGTGATAATAAGCCTGTTGGTAATCTTTACCTTTTTTGGTGATGGTGCGCCAATAAATAAACCCATTGCCATCGCCCTTTCGTCGGCGATTTTTACTAGGGGATATCTCTAACTGTTCCCTATTTTTACTAGGGGTATTGTCCATATACTCTAGTAAAATGCCATAACCCGCGCATCTTTAGGGATTTAGCGATGGCGCTTAGACTCGGAGTGGATTCTGAAAGTACCAAAGAGCCAAAAGCAATCACATTTGTTGGCAAAGATCGCGTCCAGAACTGTAGGAAGCGCAATCGCTCTAATTGATGAGCAGCAACACAGGTAATAAAATTAACAGGTAAAAAGTTAATCATCCTCCTTGACCCTTTGCGCTTCAAACAAATCTTCAATAGTGCAATCTAGTGTTTTACATAGTTTGGCTAGTTTCACGAAGGTTTCTATCCCTCCTCGATCTCGCTCCCAGTTACGAACAGTTGAGGGGTCAACACCAACTAAATCAGCCAGTTGGCGCTGAGTCAGATTTTTTTGTTTTCGCAGTTGGGCGACTTTGGAGACGTAAATTTTTTTCATAAGACCTCGCGGTAAGCGGGAAACTCAGTCACTTTAGTGCTGAGAGGGAAGCGACACGGGCGGTTTTAACCGCCGTAATAATTAGACTTGTTGATCGTCGAATCAACTTAACTTTTTTAACAGTGCATTGTCCTAATCTTTTCCAATTAGCGTCACTAACAGAGACTGCTTTTTCAGTATCTCCGCTAACCCAACCAAAGAAAGTTTTACTTCCTTGAGTGGCTTCCACAAAGTCACCTTTTCTCAAGCCATGACGAGTTGTAGTGCCTCCATATTTCCGACGATTACCACCTTCACTAAAAGTCATTAAATGGAGTTGTCTACGACTAATTGGAGGACGACGCACAATGGTGAATTGAGACTCTGTGATATCAACCCCTCCTATCCAAGATGCGCCATGATTTTTAGCACCTTCCCACATCTGGTATTTAACAAATTCAGAACTTGCTAAGGCAACCGCATCAACTGCGTGTGTTTCTGGTATTTGCAAAGATTTATCGGATTTTTCTTTATGCAATCCCAGGTACTTACGAAGGTTTGAGGTTTCCCAGCCCTTCTTTAAAACGACATTTGTAAGTTTTGATAGTCGGCTAATTTGGTATCTCTGTCCAACCATGACGGGACTAAAGCCGTTGTTACCTCGTGCTTCAACCTCTTCAATAACAACTGTTTTTATTGGGTAAAGTTGGAGGAGTAAACTAATTACTCGATATTCCAAGTCTTTGTTTGCTCTAATACTTGGAGGCAACTTTGAGCCACGACGATTATCAAATCTTGCTTGACGATGATTGCGTTTGTTGAATGATAGCTTTCTATTAATTCGCCTTCCTCGCCTATTACGCCGCATCATTGATCGTTGATCCATTCGGTCTTTGACCGTTTTGAAAGGCAAAACTAAATGCAACATTTGCAAGGTGAACTTTTTGGACTGAACCGCTATACCTGAAAAGAGTTTACCAGGGTCTAAACCAAGAACTATTTCTTGCGTTTCAGTATTACTTGATTCGGCTAATAACTGGACATGGAAAATGCCAAGTTTATCGAATTTGCCGATTGCTTTACCGCATTTGATCCATCGTCTTGCTCGACTAGGTTTAGTTGGCATTAATGGCGTATTGTCTACTGAAATTACGGGTACTCGCATAAAGAGATAATCCTTCGAGTAAAGTTTAATGTCCCTTCGCTCAACGCAATCAAGATGTCTTGGCTTTAACCAACGCTATTACAAGATAGCTTGAAGATAATCCAGACTAGGGAAGTATCTGGAAGTTCGTACCAAATTACGTCTCAATGAGCTAGTCAAACACGTAAGTCTTGATTTCTTACAAGCTCAGTCCCTTTAGGGCTGAGTTATTGACAAATTAATTGCTATCATTAATATAGCATGAGATTATTAACGCTAGTTAGTTAACACTGCCAAAAATTGAACATACAAAAGGCAACTATAAACCCCTTGATATTATGTTTGTTGCCAGAAAGACCGCATATTAAGGCTATAGGGAATAGAGGAACTTGAAAACAGAAAGCTATATTAAATTGTCAAATTCTTTGTTAAACTTCTTCATCAGTACAGTTAACTAAGTTTAATTAGGTTTGGGGTAAGATGTCAGCTAAGAACAGGAATAGCAAAGATTCTCCAAGGGGTGAATTTATAATTTGTTACTTATGTTGATTTTTTAACGCCGACTTACTTTCAACAAAATAATAATAATAAATCATATTAGTTAAAAAACAGGTTTACACACTTTTGTTGCTGTACCCCATCAATATGAAAATCAGTGCAAATTTTAACTAAAATTTCACCCCCTTAACAGGGGCAAGAGCGACGAATTAAGATGAATAAATCCTATGTCTACAGTCGCTCTACATCAAAAATATCGCCCCCAAACTTTAGCCGAATTGGTTGGACAACCCTACATTAAAACTGCTCTAACTAATGCCATCAAACACCTGCAAATTGCCCCAGCTTATTTATTAACAGGTTCTAGAGGTACAGGTAAAACTTCGACTGCACGCATATTTGCTAAATCTCTGAATTGTCTCAACACTAAAAAACCAACTGATAAACCTTGTGGAATTTGTCAATCTTGTCGTTCAATTGAAACTAGCAATAGTTTAGACGTGAGTGAAATTGATGCTGCTTCTAACAATGGTGTAGATGATGCCCGTGCTTTAATTGAACGCTGTACTTTAGCACCAATAGCCGGACGTTATCGACTTTTTATTCTTGATGAATGTCACTGCTTAACCGGTAATGCCTTCAATGCTTTACTCAAATGTATTGAAGAACCACCACCTCATGTGGTTTTTATTCTCTGCACCACAGAACAGCACAAGGTTTTACCTACTATTATCAGCCGTTGTCAGGTGTTTAATTTCCGCACTTTATCAATTAAAACTATTGTGCAGCACCTCCGTATTATAGCAGATGCGGAATCTATTGCTGTTGATGATGAGGGATTAAGTGCGATCGCTCGACTGAGTGATGGTGGTTTACGAGATGCGCTACAATTACTCGGTCAAGCCAGTCTTTTAGATGTAGATATCACTGCCCATCATGTCATGGAAATCGTTGGTGGTGTCACAGAAGCAGAGCTAATCGCTATTTTACAGGCTATCTCTACCAACAACACTTTTAATTTGCTGCAAGTCGCTAGAGTTTTGGTAGACTCTGGGAAAACGCCTAAATTGATTATCTCAAATTTACTGCAAACATACCGAGATTTACTGATTATCAAGTCTGCACCGCAGGAACAAGCTTTACTAACTGGTTGTGTTAGTCATACCCAACTCAAAGCTTTTGCCAAACACTGGAATTTCGAGACACTGAATTTGTCTTTAGCAGAGTTACAAAAAGCTGAAAATTATCTGCGGTATACGGTCAATGCGGCGGTGTGGCTGGAGGTTTGTTTACTCAATTTGCTGCCCGGTTTATTACCTGGGGGTGCAACGAAGACGGTAAATGTGAAACCAGGGCATGATGGCAAATTGTTACCAACTTATGGCACGTACACGATCAACAAGGTAACTGATAAACCGGTGGATGATCCAGGTAAAGATAGCTTGTTACCAGCAGTTGCCACCAATACTAATGCTTCTAATACTGCTAATTTAGCGCAAATTTGGCAGCAGGTGATGGATAAGGCGAAACCGAACCATCAAAAGCTATTGGCTCATGCAAATCTGGTGAAATTGCAAGGGTCGAAGGCAATTTTAGAGGTGACACCAGCTTACCTGCAAAAGTTTGAGAATAGCAAGGAGGCGATCGCTAAAATGCTGCAACGGGCTACTCAAAGTCCAAAACCCCTGACTGTGTTGATTAAAACTGCCAATCTCAGTAATAATGGGAGGGTCACAGGATGATTGTTTTGCTCACGGGTGATGATGAATACGCTATTCAAGAACAGCTAAACCAGTACAAAGCAGAAATTGATGCTCAATGGCTGACTCTATGCTATCACCGATTTCCGGCTGTTCAGCTTGACAAAGCTTTGAGTGTGGCTCGTACTCGTTCCCTGACTGGTGGTAAAAAACTGGTAATTGTGGAAAATTGCCACCTCAAGCAGTGGGGTGATACGGAGTTAGCAACTTTGCAACAGTTGGTGCAAGTGCCTGATTCAACTATTTTGGTGTTTGTGGCTAATAATGTAGATAAGCGGTTAAAGGTTTACAAGCATCTGGTCAAGTATGGAAAGTTGTTGGAGTTTTCGTTGATACCACCTTGGCGGCATGATTTGATTGAACAGGCGATAGTTTCCCTGGCTGCAAAACTCTACACGAACACCACAGATAATGCTGTGACAGCTAAGAAAATTAAACTGCTGTTGTCAGAGGAGGCGGTAACATATTTAGCACAAGCTATTGGTAATGATATGACCCGTGCTGCTTCTGAGTTACGCAAACTGGATATCTATGCTCAGGGTAGAAAGTTAGAGCTTGCGGAGGTACAGGAATTAGTTCCATGTCAAACTCAGAATAGCCTACAATTGGCTGCGGCTATGCGTGAAGGAAAAAGCCATCAAGTTTTGCAATTGTTGGATGATTTACTGTCTCGTTCTCAACCTTTAATGGTGATTGTCAGCACTATTTTAACGCAGTTTAGAACTTGGTTATGGGTGAAGTCTGCGATTGTTTCTGGGGTGAAGAAGGATGGTGAATTAGCTCAATTGTGTAATATCAGTAATCCTCATCGTATTTACTATTTGCGTCAGGAGGTAGCAAATACAAATATCAATGCTTTGGCTAAAGCGGTGACTATGATTTTGGATGTAGAGATGTCTATTAAGAGGGGTGCTGAGGGTAAGGATTTATTGGTAGGAATTCTTGGTGTTTGTAGGTTGTTTCAGGTAGTTTAATCAGGAGGAATTTGAGGGAGAATTTTGGATTTTAGGTTGAATATTTGATTTCTGTCTAAAATCCAAATTCAGTTGTTTAAGTCAGTCAGGGAAATCGTGTATTTATTCAGTGTAATAGTTTGATTTACACAAATTTTATGTTCAGATAAAAAAGTTCTATGACTATAGATTAAATGCTTCCAGTAAAATGATAGGTATAGTTTCTGATGTAGCTTCTTGAATTTCTGTATTAGTAACTAATTCAAGCCAGTTCTTAAAACTGATTCCTTGCTTTTGAATAAGTTGTACTTCTAATAGATAAGATTCAAAACGATGATAAGTTTCAATTATTTCTTCAATTTTTTCTACTTTCATTGTTAATACGAAGGAATCAATGCTTGCTTTTTGAAAAGGTTGATTAATCCTTTCTTCTACTATTCTACTTGCAATCAATCCTCCAAATATAGGTATGACTCTTTCTACTACTGCTGCCGACACTACTGCATAATACAAACCTTCTTGTTTAGTATGATGTTGAACAACATTGACCAGATTTTTTCTTTGTGCTTCAAACAATACAGATTTGTCATCTGAGGATTTGTTTAGTTCTGGTTCAAGCCATTTACAAATTCGAGCTAGTCTGTGTAACTCGACAGGGCTATCTAAACTAGTCGGTTGTCCCATTACAAAAAAACCGTGATTTACACTAGGACAAGTTCTTGCTATTGGCTGAGATATTAGAAGAGTTTTTACATATTTGTTTATATGACAACGAAGAATTTCAGCACCTTCTTGAAGACAAATAACAGCATTTTTAATCTCTCCTAATTCTAAATAACAACGCGCTCTCGCCATATAAGTTAATGCTAACGAAGCAATATATTTATCTGTTAAGCTAATATTTTCTTTCAGTGAAGATTCTATATAATTACTATAGGTATGTTGAGCCTCTAAGAATCTATTAATGGCTAAAGTTGCCATATTTATTCGATTCTCAGGATTAACCATTGTCTGAGAATCATTGGCTAAATCAAGAGCAGCACGAAAATTAGCATAAACGGAAATGTCAAATTTTCGATGTAGATTATTAATATTACCTTGAATTTTTTCTTCAAGTTTATTTAATTCTTCTTTACAACTTTCTTCTAATTTTTTCAGTTTATTTAAAATTAATGCAAAGCCTATTACAGAAACACCTAAATTAATGACTGATACGCCTAAATTGAGAATACCAAGTACAGAAGAAGCTGAAGTTAATAAATTTCCTATCCCTGAAATATTGGGTGATACTTCGCGTAACATACTCCCTTCCCACTCAAGAAATAGACACGGGGACTAAAGCAAAAATATGATTTAAAGTTTTTAATATTTGCTCTGAAGTCATCAAAATTTTGACATTTTCTAAGATTTTCTCGATTTCAGCAATGGTTATATTTGAAGGTAAATGATGCAAGGTCTGTAATCTCAGAAGATGAATTTCATATTCTGCTAGATTAAAGTCTGGTGAGTAAGCAGGAGTATGGACGAATTCTATAGCTATCTTATCCCCTATGCCTGCATTTTGTAGATGCTCATTCAACAAATTTTTCATCTTCTGTTTATGAGTAGAGTTGTTATCTAGAGCAATTGATAGCTTCTCTATGTTGTCCTTATAGGCATCTTTACATAAATCGGCAAGGTATTGCGCTACATCTTCGGCTTTTGATTTAGGCTGTAACTGTAAGTAGATTTCTCCAGTTACAGCATCAACCGAGATCATGCCGTTGACTTTGTTTCTCTTTCTTTTTTCGTTACTAGGAATCTCTGGCTTGCTATTTCGCTCTGCCCAGGCATAATATAGGCTTGGTCTAGTGTGTTAATTTTGACAGGAAAAACAGGGATTTCCTTCATGCAGAAAGTATGATAGAAAAAAGGATACCTGAAAGCTCA
>NZ_VIKX01000238.1 GCF_009711935.1 Dolichospermum sp. UHCC 0259
CTCCTATCCCTGTTACTTCCTAATTCCTTTTTAGTGGGGGAGTGTGAACAGTTACCAAGGAAACCCAACATAATCATTTTGGTCATATTGCTTACAGATTGAAAAATATTTATCGCCTAAAATTATTTAGTTCACTATTGATAAAAAATTAGGATATTTGATTACCAAATATTAATTACATATTTAATTTATCGAATCTTTATTATCACTAGATATAGTTTTCTACTGTTTTCTCCATTATTTAATGGAAAGTCTTATAGATGTTTTAGCATAATCCTGAGAATTACTTCATGGAATCTTCATCTTTTTTAACTGTAAATGACCAGGAAATTACCCTAGCTGAAGTAGTCAAATACTTACAAATATCTGGTAGACTGGGAAATTTTATCAGTGATGTACTGCGTCAGTACGTGATTGAAAAAGAAATTAGTGCCAGAACAGATATTGAGATTAGTTCCACATTAATTGAACAGACAATTATTGATTTTCGTCTGAAAAATCAACTAACTGATGCCCAAAAATTTCAAGAATGGCTAACAAATAATGGTACAGATTATACAACTTTTCATACATCTATTACCTTTAGCTTTCAGTTAGAGAAACTCAAAGCAATAATCACAGAATCAAAATTACCAGAATACTTTATCGAGAAAAAAATTTACTTGGATAGAGTTATCCTGTCGCGGATTCTAGTTGACAGTCGGGAATTAGCAGAAGAACTACAAACTCAAATTGAGGAAGGAAGTAGTTTTGAACAACTGGCAAAAGAGTATTCATTAGCCGATGAAAGAGTATTTAATGGCATGATGGGACCAATTAGTCGGGGGACTATACCAGACATATTACGTGCGGCTGTAGACTCAACTACCCCTGGAAAATTGATCAATCCCATAGAAATAGAAGGACGTTTTGCTTTATTTAGATTAGAACAAATTCTTCCAGCTTCTCTAGAAGATCCTCAATTACAACAATCACTAAAAAATGAGCTATTTGAGAACTGGCTAGGGGATAAGATTCAAAATCTGACAGTCAAAATTCAATTGGATTAAAACTTCTAAATAATCAATTTTAACGAATAAATGTGTTAAACAATTTACCCTGGAATGAACCGCCACTATCCTGGCTAAATGCTGAAGAACAAAACGAATTAAAACAGCAAGCAGAAATACATAACTACAAACTTGGCGAAAAAATTTGGTCGCAAAAATTAGGTGGTGACCAATTTTTTATTGTCGCTGGTAAAGTGCGTTTACGAGAGGAAGAAGAAAATAAAACCATAGCTACTTTACAAACAGGAGATTGGTTTGGCAACTGTCAACAATTATTTGCTGATTGTAAAGCTGTAGCTGCTAGTAAGGAAGTTATAGTTGTGTGTTGGAATTCGGCTTTGTGGAAAAAGTTTTTAAATCCTCAAGTTGATGAATTTTGGCATAATTCAATAGAGGTAGAGGAGATTGAACCTATTTTACCAGTTCCTAATTCTCCCATTTCTTCACCTTCACCTCCTGCTACATGGGAACAACATACAGTTTCCAATTATCCCTTTGTGGGAAGTGGAAATACAGGTGCAGCCTGTTTAACAATGGTGGCGCAATATTTACAAAATCCTGTGCAGTTGGAATGGGTACAACGTCAATTGCGGGGACAAAAGCCAAAAAATCTGGTAGAAGCAGGGGAAAAATTAGGGTTAGTATTGCGGAAATTACAGGTTAATTGGAGTGAATTACGCCAATTATCTTTTCCGGCTTTATTGTTGTGGAATCAAGGGAATCAGGAAGATAAAAATTCCCAATTTAATTGGGTTGTTGCTTATGGAATGAAAGGCAATTTTTTAATTATTGCCAATCCTCAAAATCCTGATTATATTTGTGAACATTTACCTCAATCTGTGGTAGAGAATTGTTGGGATGGGACATTATGGCAAACTGAATTAATTTCCCAACAAGAGAAATTTAATTTAGCTTGGTTTACTCCCGCAGTTTGGAAATATCGAGGGTTATTAGGTGAAGTTTTATTAGCTTCCTTTACATTGCAATTATTGGGTTTAGCTTCTCCATTAATTACCCAAGTCATCATTGATAAAGTGATGGTACAGGAGAGTTTAGCTACTTTGGATGTGATGGCGATCGCTCTCTTGTTTGTGGCGACATTTGAATCTATCCTGGGTATGCTGCGGCTATTCATCTTTACCCACACAGCCCGACGTTTAGACTTGAGTTTATCGGCTCAACTTTTTCGCCATTTAATGCGTTTACCCCTGGCTTATTTTGAGTCGCGGAGAGTGGGTGATACAGTTGCTAGAGTCCAAGAATTAGAACAAATTCGCCAATTTCTCACGGGTACAGCTTTAACCGTCATTCTTGACAGTATCTTTGCTGTGGTTTACCTGGGATTGATGTTTTATTACAACATTCCCCTCACATTTGTAGCCTTAGCCGTCTTACCATTATTTGCCACTTTAACCATTATCGCTACACCGATTTTGCGAAACTGGCTAAATGAAACCTTTAACCGCAGTGCGGACAGTCAATCATTTTTAGTTGAGACAATTACCGGCATTCATTCTGTTAAAGCCCATGCCGCAGAACCAGTAGCAAGAGAACGGTGGGAAGGTTTATTTGCCCGCTTCATTCGTACCAGTTTTAAAGCTTCCACCACATCTAATATTAGCAGTAATATTGGTGACTTTCTCACTAACTTTTCCACCTTAATTATCCTGTGGTTTGGGGCAAAATTAGTCATTGATCATCAACTAACTATTGGTCAATTAATCGCCTTTCAAATGTTATCAGCAAGAGTTACCAGTCCTTTATTACGGCTAGTCCAGTTGTGGCAGAATCTCCAACAAGTGCTATTATCAGTAGATAGAATTGGTGATATTCTCAACGCCGCCCCAGAAACCGAAGCCGGCACAGGATTAGTATTACCACCCCTCAAAGGTGAAGTTAATTTTGACCAAGTTTTCTTTCGCTACAATGCCAACACAGAACCAGTATTAAAAGGCATTTCCTTTAATATTGAACCAGGACAATTTGTTGGTATTGTCGGCAGAAGTGGTTCAGGAAAAAGTACCCTTTCTAAACTTCTCCAAAGACTCTATCAAATTGAGTCAGGACGCATCCTCATTGATGGATTTGATATCAAAAGTGCTGACTTAGCATCTTTAAGACAACAAATAGGTGTAGTTCTCCAAGAAGACTTTTTATTTAATGGTTCAATCTTGGAAAATATCACATTAGGAAATCCAGATATTACCTCAGAACAAGTTGTCGAAGCCGCCAGATTAGCAGTAGCCCACGACTTCATTAGTCAACTACCTTACGGCTATGAAAACAACGTTGGAGAAAGAGGAACAGCATTATCTGGAGGACAAAGACAACGGATAGCATTAGCCAGATTATTTTTAGCATCTGCACCAATTCTCATATTAGATGAAGCCACCAGTGCCTTAGATAGTGAAACCGAACAACAAGTATTACAAAACCTCAAAAATGTTTCCTCCAACCGCACAGTGTTCTTAATTGCCCACCGCTTTGCCCCCCTCAAACGTGCTGATTTAATCTTAGTCATGGAAAAAGGAGTCATAGC
This sequence comes from Dolichospermum sp. UHCC 0259, assembly GCF_009711935.1. Lineage (GTDB taxonomy): Bacteria > Cyanobacteriota > Cyanobacteriia > Cyanobacteriales > Nostocaceae > Dolichospermum. The sequence continues at coordinate 3,589 of NZ_VIKX01000238.1, forward strand.
CGAAAGAGGAACACATTTAGAACTCTTAAAACAAAAAGGTTTGTATTGGTCACTTTATCAAAGACAACAGGCAAATATTTAATAATCTTGAAAATTCCTAAACCAATTAGGTAGGGGCAAACCCCCCGTGGTTGCCCCATGAATCGGGGTAGGCACGGGGGCGCTACCCCTACCGTCAAATTCCTTAATCCAAAACATTCAACCCCAAAGCCACAGCCCCCCATAAAGGTGCATCATCACCCAATAATGCCCGCACAACCTCAAAATTCACCTCTGGGAGTGCGGTTTCCCTAGCCACTTTTCGCACCACAGTCCAGAAATTATCCCCAGCTTTGGTGACACCACCACCTAAAACAAACCGTTGGGGATTCATGAGGTTGGCGACATTACCAATACCGACACCCAAAGCCCAAGCACCCCTATATAATACTTCTTGTGCGATTTCGTCTCCGTTGGCTGCTGCGGTGCTGACAACTTTGCCTGTAAGTAAGTTAAGATCATTACCAGTTAAATATCTGAGTACGTCTCCCCTGATTTTGCCGTTAGCGCTGGGTGGTTCTTTCTCCAACATTTCCCGCGCATTTTGCGCCATGTAGGGACCAGAAGCTAAACGTTCTACACATCCCCGTTTTCCACATAAGCATAATGGACCTCTAGGATCAACCACCATGTGTCCAATTTCTCCCGCCATGCCTAATGCACCTCGCCAGGGCTTACCATCAAGTATCCAGCCGCCACCGACACCTGTGCTAATGGTAATGTAAAATAGGCTATCATATCCTTGTCCAGCCCCAAAACGATGTTCACCAACGGCAGCAACGTTAGCATCATTATCTATACTGGCGGGTGCGTGATAATCTTCTTCGAGTATTTGTTTAAGAGGAACATTTTCCCAGCCGGGAACGTGATGAGATAAGCGGACTAAACCTGTGGTGGCATCCACTGGACCACCAAAGCTGACACCGATAGCATCCGGTTTTCTCCCTTTTAGCACGGAATCAATGAGCGATCGCATAATTTCTAAATCAGTCAAAGCATCACCATTTGTGGGAGAAAATCGTGATTCATGATCCAACCAATCCTTCCCACCACCCTTAACTGTTGCTGCTGCCAATTTTGTCCCGCCAAAGTCTAGAGCTAAAATTAATGTCATATTATTAAAAATAAGGGGTTTACGAAACAACTATCAACCATTCACCATTATTACTTAATAACAATTTTGCTGTAGTTCGTTATGAAACCGTCTTCCCTATCTGGATATAAAATATTTCTATATTCATCATGCTGATGTCCTATATGTAACCTAATTCATTACATTTGTAAATCCAATCATAATCATCCTAAATTTCTGTTAAACTATGGATATTGTTAAATTTCATGAAGGATAAATTAATACAAAGATATATTTCTGTAGGTAGTTTTTCACTCTCCCCCCACTTTCGAGAGTTTATAGGGTAGGTAGAAGTAGG
>NZ_VIKX01000239.1:0-2384 GCF_009711935.1 Dolichospermum sp. UHCC 0259
TCGGCTTTGTGAAGCATAAAATAAGCTTTTGGCTCACTTTATGCTTCAAGTCACAGCCATCTTCTATAACCGCGATTTTGTCAGCCATTCGTACCGTTGAAAAACGGTGGGAAATCAAAAGTACCATCTGATGTTGAGTAATAGCCCGAAAATGATTAAAAATCTCAAACTCAGCTTGGGCATCTATTGCCGATGTTGGTTCATCCAACACCAAAATATCAGCTTGCGAGCGCATAAAAGCACGAGACAGGGCAATTTTCTGCCACTGTCCTCCAGAAAGTTCCTGTCCTTCCTTAAACCAACGACCTAGCTGTGTCTGGAAGCTTTCAGGTAATTGGTCAATAAAAGGTTTAGCCATACCTTTTTGGGCGGCAGTTTGCCAGCGGGTTTTGTTGTCTAGATGTTCTATATCGCCCACACCAATATTCTCACCCACAGTGAACTGATACCGGACAAAGTTCTGAAAAATCACACCAATACGACGACGTAGCACATCCACATCCCATTCTTGCAAGTCTAAGCCATCTAATAAAATCCGCCCAGAATCAGGGGTGTAGAGTCGGGTCAGTAGTTTGATTAAGGTAGTCTTACCGGAACCGTTTTCACCCACAATTGCCAGTTTCTCTCCAGGTCGTAAATGCAGGGAAATGTTTCTCAATGCTGGCTGGGAACTTCCTGGATAAGTAAATGATACATTCTCAAAACGGATACCATCTTGGGGATGAAAACCAGTGGTAGCATTACCCGAAGACGTTGGTACTTCTTCTTCCAGGAAATCGTAGAGATTCGATAAATATAGGTTGTCCTCATACATCCCGCCAATAGAAGTGAGGGCATTGGCAAAAGTAGACTGTCCTTGGCGAAATACGGTGAGATACATTGTCATATCTCCCAAGGAAATCCTACCTACAACTGTTTCCAGGACAATCCAAGCATAAGCTATGTAAAAAGCAGCAGTACTGAGTAAACTTAGGAGATACCCCCATAGTCCTCGCCGTAGAGTTAAATCGCGGTCTTGGCCGTAGAGTTGAGCAAAAAGGTTGTGGTAACGTCCTAGCAGCATCTCTCCCAGCCGGTAGAGTTTGATTTCTGTGGCAAAATCTTCTCTGGCTAAGAGATTTTCTATGTAATGCTGTTGACGAGTTTCTGGCGCGCGCCAACTAAATAAGCGAAAGGCTTCCCCCGCAAACTTCGTTTCGGCAATAAATACGGGCATAGCTGCCACAATCAGCATTACTACTGCCCAAACTGAGAAATTTACTAGTAAAACACCATAGGTGAGCAGGGAAAGGGCATTTTGTACTAAGCCAAAGGTGCGGGTGACTAGGGAAAGGGGGCGGACGGATGCTTCTCTGCGGGCATTGGTCAATTTATCATAGAATTCTGAGTCTTCAAACTGCCGCAGATCCAGTGTCAACGCTTTTTCTAAGATGAGTACGTTCACCCGCTGCCCCAGTAGCACCCGCAGTAAGGATTGACAAATGGTGATTCCCCGTTGGCTGCCTGCTAGTAAAATTATGGCGATCGCTTCTAATCCTACATACCATAAAGCTCCAGAATGATTGACAAAACCATGACTGTTGGAATTAGCAATAGAGGCAAATACTACTGCATCAACAATTAATTTACCAATGTAGGATATAGCCGCTGGTAAAAGACCTGTTACTAAAGTTAAACTAGCCAGAAGAATAGTCAGAGAGCGACTAGTAGTCCATACTAAGCTTACAGCCCGTCCACTGTAGCGGAAAACCGTCAGTGATTGGCGTAGGACATTTCGTTTTTTTTTAATCTTCATTTAAAAGCAAGATTGGGCAAGACATTTTAGTTATATTTGTTAGCAAGTTGCTTTCTTAACCATAAATGCTGACTGAAACTATGTGTATTATCTTATAATCCAAGTCACACCAACTAATGAGTGGTTGTTCCAGAATAAACACACCATGCAGCTTTTAATTTCTATATTTCTGACCATAATTATACTATAAGCGTTGAGTGAAGCGGTTAAAAGTTGTGCCATTACCTACAAAGAAAATCCCTGACTTTGCCTTCTTTCCTGCTGCCTTTCTTCCCAGGGCTATTTCATTCTAAAAGAGAGGATAAAATGGTAGAGATATCTAGGCATCTATAAGCAAGAAAAATGTCAGAAATAGCAATTCTAGAAGTATTCACAGACTTACCAGACCCCAGAAGAACCGCAGGACAACGCCATGAAAAAGCACTGTGTCTAGCATTGTTTACTTTGGCGATTGTGGCAGGTAACAGAGGTTTCCTGGCAATGGGGGACTGGCTCAAAGCTTATCAAGATGAATTAATAACTTTATTTAGACCAAAAAAGAATAGATGTAACTGTTCACACTCCCCCACTAAAAAGGAATTAGGAAGTA
>NZ_VIKX01000239.1:2433-5216 GCF_009711935.1 Dolichospermum sp. UHCC 0259
ACCCTATAAACTCTCGAAAGTGGGGGGAGAGTGAAAAACTACAATTTGTTCGCACACTGACGCTGATTAGGCTGGAGTGACGTTTCAAGTTATGGATTGTTCTAGCACATTGATGTACTGTTTAGCGATGATTTCTGGCGTAAAGTTGGATTGCAAATATTCGCGGGAGGCATTACCCATTTTTTCTGCAATTTGGCGATCGCTCTTTAAGTTGAGAATAAATTTAGATAAACTATCACTATCTCCATTGTCAATGCTGATACCAAACTCACCATCGGCTATTAGCTGTCGCAGGTAGGAGTTTTTTGGGCAAATAGCTGCTATGGGTCTTCCCGCAGCTAAAGCTGGGTAGAGTTTGCTAGGAGCAACTAGGCTTTCTAGACCAGCTTCTACACTAACTAATGACAAATCGCAAGCTGTCAGGGAATACGGTAACACACTCTTGTCTTGATAAGGAAGAAACAGAAAGTTTTTTAGTCCCAATCGGTTGACATCTTGAATAAAACTCTCCCGTTTTGGTCCACCACCAATACAAACGAACTGAATTGGTTCATTTTGCAATTTTTGAGCAGTTGCTAAAATAGTGTCTGTATCATGACATCTACCCATATTACCAGAATAAAGAACTGTAAATATGCTGTCCAAGTTATGTTGTTTAGCAAACCAGTTTTTTTCTTTGGTAATGGGTAAAATTAACTCAGAATCTCCCCAACTGTGAATCACAGACACCTTATCAGCTACTTCTGGACAGATTGCTATGACTCTCTCCTTCATAGCAGGACTCAGGACAATAATCCCTTTAGATTTTTGCCAAATCTGGCGGTTGATTGCCCACCAAAACTTGGCTAACCAATGCTTATGAGAAACTACTCCTAAAGCGATCGCAATGTCTGGATACAAGTCATATATTAAACATACATAGGGAAATTTTAATAACAAATGAGTTAAATATCCGGCTATAGATAAGAAAGGAGGTGCTGAAGTTAATAAAAACACGTCATTTCTGCGAGCATTCTTCATAATATGCAAAAAAGCCCGCAATGTAAATAAAACACCACTTATAGCTTTTCCCCGAATCCTATCAGACCATATCTGAGTAGATCTGGATCTTTGGACGCGAACATTGCCCAATTGCTCTAATGCTGGGGCTTGAGCCGTAGTAAAAGCATATCCTGGTTGTCCAGTAAATACTCTAATCCTAATGCCTTGTTTCTCCAACTGTTTGACTAGTTCTTCTATTAACTGTCCTGTTGCCGCATAGTCTGGGGGAAAAAACTCAGTTATCACAGACAAAGTAGTGAGTTTGTGATACAAAATATCACTAATTTTAGAAGGCTGTTCAGCCTCTATGGTATGCAAAGGAGATTTTACAGAACTCTTACGATTGGACATTATATTAATTCTTTTTAAATCCTGATTTTTACTTGTTAGAGAATTTGAATTTTCCTGCCTTTTGTTCAGTGTTATTATTTATACGAAGTCGTTAAGGAAATTTACAGACAACTAAACTAAATAACAGTGACTCACTTAGTCAAACATTTGTTTCCCCAAATAATCTTCTATCATCTTCAACATCTATTGTCAAGCATGGCAGAATTATTATATATCACCTAGTTGGTTTCAATATTTTAAGTATATTCACTTAAAGTCCAAGATTCTTAATGCTGGATCTCAGTGAATGAATAGACTTGTTATAAGTGGATAAGTGTGATTAAATTATATATTATATAGTCCTGGAAAAAACTTTAAGTATATTCACTTAAAATTTAATCCGATCCACTTACTTGCATATACTTAGTATTAAGTGGTTTGAACACTCTTAATAACGCATCTACTTAATTCTTACATTTTTTCTCTAGCAATACAGGTAGCTAAGAAGTCAATTCTTCTAAAAATTTGGATACAACCATGAAATATTAGGTTGATTATTCAATTTTTCTAAAAAAATCTATCACGGATCATTTTAATCTATGACTACATTAAGTTTTAATGGCAATGAAAACCCTAATTTTCATCCCTTCAGAGGTACAGTTTTCTCAACCTTGGAAGAAACATCTGGAAGTGGGGATTTACGACAAACATTGGAAATACTCAAACGTAGATCACTTGTTATATCAGGAATAGCTATTGTTGTTAATAGTGCAGTTGCTTATTCAACACTAAACAAAGAACCAATATATCAAGGCAACTTTCAAATATTAGTTGAATCTCTTAATGAAGATAACAGTTTAGAAAAGTTAAATGCATTAAACTCTAACATTGCCAAACCTAGTTTAGATTATGAGAGCCAAATTCAGGTTCTTAAAAGTCCAAAACTTCTACAAAGTGTGATTAAAAAATTAAATAAATCATATCCTGAACTTACTTATAATTCTCTGATAAAAAGTTTAACTATTCGTCGCTTAGGTCAAACTAAGATAATAGAAATAAGTTATCAAAGTCATGATACTGAAAAAATCAAAACTGTATTAAATACAATTTCTAAATTCTATCTAGAATATAGCTTAAACAAGCGACAAACCAAACTCCGTCAGGGAGTTCAATTCGTGGAGAAACAACTACCTGATATCCAGGGTCGGGTGACACAGTTGCAAAAAGAAATGCAAGTATTTCGCCAAAAATATAATTTCATTGATCCACAAAGCCAATCTACCGCAATTTCTCAACAAGTCCAATCTTTGACACAACAACGATTATCTGTAAATCAACAGTTAGCTGCTGCTAGAGGCAATTATCTGAGATTGCAAACAGAAGAAGGACAATTGGCAGTTCTCAATGATGCC
>NZ_VIKX01000239.1:5234-5980 GCF_009711935.1 Dolichospermum sp. UHCC 0259
TTGGGCATCCCTGGAAGTTCCACAGACTGTGTAGCCTTGATTTAGCAACAATTGTGCTAAATATGCTCCATCTTGTCCAGATACTCCACAAATCAGAGCTTTTTTCATGTCAATTCATTACCCAGAAGTCTTTAACACTGTTACCTCCAAGCATTCGGGATTGCCTATAGGTAAATTCTCCTACAGAAGGATTACGATGGGGATGAATGACACCGGTTGCTTGTTGCCAAAGTTCGGCAGGGGCAAGAGATATCTCGTATTTAGATCCATGCTTATGGACATGATACCATTTTGTTTCTTGACACTCTTCGCACCAAAAAGCCTCTAACCACTCACCTTGTAAAGAAACTGTAGTTTTATTGGCGACTAAAATCATCGCTTCTCGACGAGCAATACCCCGCTCTTGTAGTTGTCCGGCTTTTTCGGCAAATAATCCATGTTTTTGGCTAACACTATCTATGTAACAACCATGTATAGGACAATATATAGCTCTCCGTTGGGAACGTTTCCGATTTCGCTCACACCTTTTCTGCACTTCGGCCTCCTGATTACTAACTAAATAATAGATCGTAAGAAGGTTGTATGGGAGGGACTGAGATCAAAAAGACCATCAAAGCCCAACTCCTGATTCAACGTCATCTGAGGTATTAAATTTTGTTAACTGAGTTGTCTGAGATTTACTGAATTTGTTGTAACTGTTCACACTCCCCCACTAAAAAGGAATTAGGAAGTAACAGGGATAGGAG
>NZ_VIKX01000023.1 GCF_009711935.1 Dolichospermum sp. UHCC 0259
CTATCCCTGTTACTTCCTAATTCCTTTTTAGTGGGGGAGTGTGAACAGTTACTTCTGTAGAATTCACCTAAATAAATCATTAGATTAGGCTAGAATCAAAATATATGATTAGTTTAATATGAAGACTCACGGCTTTATATTTTTTTAGTAACCAATTGAGAATATTTCGCAATATGGATAAATTAGGATATAATTTACTAACTGCTAAATCTATGGCATTCGGTATCCATCAAACAAGTCATAAATTAGCCGTAACTATTTAAAAATAACTCCTGTAAATTATAAAATAATGCTGTATTTTTAATTATTGTATCTTTTTGAATAGTTTTTGACATGATTTTTTGAATAGGATTTATTTAAGCACAACCAACTTTAAAAATCAGAATTTTCTCTCAACATTGACCATTAAATTTCTACTTGAGTAAGTGTAAATGAATAAACTTTTTTGTGCAGATAATTCACGGGAAATTCAAGAAGATATCATTGGTAGTGCCACCAACTACCAAACCTACATTTTAATAGAATGTCCTACCCCTTGGGTTTATGAAGCCTTTGAATCTAAATGGGTACCAGATAACTTACGCAGTTTAATAGAAGAAGTAAACCGCGCCCAACTACCAATTCGGTTTCTATTAATTGCCAATGATGAATCCCATAAAGTCCAAGAAACAACCCTATTAATTTATCAACAGCAACAGGGATTAAGTCAAGGATACCGAAAACAAGAATTTAAATTACCAAATATTGAACAAGTCGCCGGCATTGTCAGTAAATGGTTAGCAGGGGTGAGTGTTGATTATGAAATAGAATCTAGTATTACCAGAGATATCTTAATATGTACTCATGGTAGCCATGATCAATGTTGTGCTAGATATGGCAATCCTTTTTACTTTTACTCTCAAAATATAATTGCTGATTTACAGTTAAATCACATCAGGATTTGGAAATCAAGTCACTTTGGTGGACATAGATTTGCTCCCACAGCCATAGATTTTCCCCAAGGAAGATATTATGGCATCCTCGATCAAGATACTTTTAAATCAATTCTCACCCATACTGGGGATATACAATGTTTGCATAAAGTTTATCGTGGTTGGGGAATATTACCAAATCCTCTCCAAATCTTAGAAAGAGAACTCATGCTGCGGTTAGGTTGGGATTGGTTTAACTATCAAATAACAGGTAAGATCATCGAAAAAAGCTTAGATAATCATACAATTATTGGTGAGTTAAGTTTTGAACAACCTGCCGGTACTTTCTACACTTATCAAGCCAAACTTATAAAAGATGATGTAAAAACACAAACAGTTAAGGTTTCTTGTCATGCTTCCAAAGAGACAGTATGTTTGAAATATGCTATCTCTAATCTTTGGCTTGTAGCGAAGAAAGTGGCAACTTATAGTTAAGATAGAGGAGTCAGGAGTCAGAAGGAAGAAAGAAAGAAGAAGGAAGAAGGAAGAAGGAAGGAATAAAGAGGTAGGAGTGAAAATAACATCTTTTTATAAAATTAAGTTTTATGGAGTAGAAAAATTAAAAAATGTCTAAAAACCGTTCTGGAATCTTTATTGGTGGTTTGATGTTAGGAGCAGCTATTGGCACTTTAGCCGGTTTACTAATTGCTCCCCGCACAGGCCGCGAAACCCGTAAACTAATTAAAAAATCTGCCAATGCTATCCCCGAATTAGCGGAAGATATTTCTACCAGTGTCCAAATTCAGGCAGATCGTCTTTCTAGTAGCACCATAGAAAACTGGGAAGACACTGTGGATAGATTGCGAGAAGCGATCGCAGTTGGCATAGATGCTACCCAGCGCGAAAGCCAAAGTTTCCACAAACCAAATACTGTTGATATCAGCAGCACCCCAGACAACACCGATTCCCTGACTGAAAAACTAGAACCTTCATAAATGCCATAACCGTGACTGATCCTTTATTTTGGCTGGGACTATCCATCCTCCTAGTTACTGCCAGTCTAACAACCGTTTTAGTGGCAACCATCCCCGCTTTGCAGGAATTAGCCCGTGCCGCTCGTAGTGCCGAAAAATTATTTGACACCCTTTCACGAGAGTTACCACCCACTCTCAACGCCATTCGCAACACCAGCATAGAAATAACAGACTTAACCGAAGATGTTAGTGAAGGTGTCAAAAGTGCAGGTCAAGTTGTTAAACAATTTGATCAAAGCCTGGACAATGCCAAAAAACAAGCAGAAAGTATGCAAATCGGCACTCGTAGCGTCTTAGTTGGCTTTAAAGCCGCTTGGAAAAATTTCACACACCCAAAAAATACCAAGAAAAATACAAAGACACTCATCAATCCAAAAATCGAATGAGAAACTACCTAAATATTAGAGTAAAGTAAAGAAGTGTAAAGAAGTATCACTTTTACATTACGCTTTAAAAAGCACTTGTTACATTATCCTTCTGAATTTTATAGTATAAAAACGTTCATGCACCTGTGTTTTTGGCGACGAATTTTAGTCTCAATTGCCGCATTTTGCTTTATTAGCTCAATTTGGGCAATTAATTCCCCATCAGCCCTAGCTTATGAAAATCCCGATTTACTACCTAGCTTTGTAACACCAGTAGTAGATTTAGCAAAAACTCTCCCTGACCCCCAGGAAGAAAAGCTAGTTCAAGAATTAGAACAGTTTGAAACTGACACTGGTTGGAAACTGCGCGTCTTAACTCAGTACGATCGCACTCCAGGTAGAGCAGTAATTAAATATTGGGGTTTAGATGATAAGAGTATTCTCCTGGTAGCAGATGCTCGTGGTGGTAACATCCTCAGCTTTAGTGTGGGTGATGCAGTTTATAAATTCTTACCTCGCACCTTCTGGATTGAACTACAAACCCGCTTTGGTAATCTATACTTTGTGCGTGAAGAAGGAGAAGATCAAGCCATTCTCCAGGCTCTAGCTTCAGTTAAAGGTTGTTTACTCAAAGGTGGTTGTAACGTCGTTCCTGGGCTACCTAGAGAACAATGGATACTCACCCTTGTTACCTCCGCTGTGGGCGGGATTATTTGTGGCTTTGCAGCCCAACCTCGTGACGATAAAAAAATAGTTGCTTGGCAATGGGCATTAATTTTCTCACCTTTATGGGGGATGTTATTTATTGCCTTCGGTATTGCTCCAGTTATTACCCGTACAAGTGATTGGTTGCCTCTAGTCCGCAATATTTCCGCTTTTGCCATTGGTGCTTTAGTAGCTTATTTATCTCCCATGCTGAATCGGACTTTCCCCGGCGCTGAATCCTGAAAAGTGACTGGGGAATAGGGATTAGGAAGGGAAATTTGCAATTTTACAGTTCAAAATCCAAAATGCTGATAAGCTGAAAGCTAATATATAAGAAGCTAAATAGCAATGGAATGGCACGTAACTGATGCTCAAAGTTTGGCAACTATTGATAATGAAATTGGTGATCATGTTTTTTCACCAGCAGAATATGAAATTGTCCGTCGCGTAGTTTATGCTACAGGCGACCTTGAGTATAAATTCTTGATTCGGTTTTCAGAACAAGCACTACAAGCTGGAGCAGCAGCCTTAGCTGCGCGAACTACTATCGTGGTAGATGCGCCAATGGTACAAGTTGGTATATCCCACGATATTCAAAATACGTTTGCTAATCCAGTATATTGCAGTATGGAAGCACTAACACGACCCCAAAAGGAAAAAACCCGTGCAGCTTGGGGCATTGAAACTCTAGCTAGGCGTTATCCAGAGGGGATATTTGTCGTTGGTCAAGCACAAACAGCATTAACTTCACTGGTGGAATTAATTGAAGCGGAAGAAATTAGACCCACTTTAATAGTTGCTACTCCAGCAGGTTTTATCAATTCAAAAATTGCAAAAGAAAGATTACAAGAATCCTTAGTTCCTTATATTACTGTTGAAGGTCGCAAGGGTAACGCTGTGGTAGCTGCTGCTATTGTTGATGGTTTGGTGGATTTGGCTTGGCAAGCTTATGGACAGGATAGAAATGTAGGGGGATGATGTAGGGCAGGGAGCAGGGGGAGTAGGGGGATGAATCTAAATGG
>NZ_VIKX01000240.1 GCF_009711935.1 Dolichospermum sp. UHCC 0259
CACATTCTGTATCTCCTACTACATAAGCTTTTTCTGCTTCTTGTCCCCCTGTCAGATGGCATAGATGTTAGTTATAGTTTGCCAATTAATGCCCGTAACGGTAAATTAATTTTTAACTATGGTGCAACTGCAAATAATGTCATCGAACGTCCTTTTAACACTTTAGATATTACCTCTCAATCCCGATTTTACGAGTTAAAATTGCGCCAGCCTCTTGTACAAACGCCTACTCAAGAATTAGCTTTGGGACTGACAGCCAGCCAGCAAATGAGTCAAACATTTTTGGGAATTGATGACATTGGACCTTTTCCCCTGGGAGTTGGTGCAGATGATAACGGAAAAACAAAAATTTCCGCACTACGATTTTTTCAGGAATGGAGTCAACGCAGTAGTCAACAAGTTTTAACAGCCCATTCTCAATTTAGTTTAGGATTGGGTATTTTAAATGCCACTATTAATGATGATCAACCTGATAGTCGCTTTTTTAGTTGGCGAGGACAAGGACAATGGCTACGTCAATTAGCGCCAGATACCATATTTTTGATGCAAACAGATTTGCAATTAGCTAATAAGCAGTTATTGGGACTAGAACAATTTGGTATTGGTGGACAAAAAACCCTGCGCGGATATCGTCAGGATAGTTTATTAACAGATAATGGTTTCTTAGTATCTACAGAGGTCAGATTACCAATTTTGCGAGTTCCAAAACTCCAAGGACTTTTACAAATAGCACCTTTTTTTGATTTGGGAACTGGTTGGAATAATGGTGGCTCAAATCCTGATAATAATACTTTATTAGGAACAGGTTTAGGACTAATATGGCGACAAAGTAATAAATTTAATGCTCGGTTAGATTGGGGGATTCCCTTAACAGAAAATAATTCTAAAAAAGCAACATGGCAAGAAAATGGTTTATATTTTTCTCTCACATACAATCTTTGATATAAGTAGGTAAACAGGAAAATTTAAAGGTATGTAACGGTATGTAAAGTTATCTCAACGCGAGATTATGATTGAGTTTCAGCCGTTTTACAAAACTAAACATATATCGTTTTTATTATGTTTACCTACTTAGAACTCATATTTGATTTTTGAAAAAAATTAGGTATTGTAGGGTGCGTCAGATATTACAAATCTGTTTATTGATAGAATTTATGCGGTCTGACGCACCCTACGTATCTTTTCATGAATCAAATATTATTCCTATAGATTTTAATGTTAACTATCCATCCACATTCACTAACTAACAATGAATTTATTAATCTCCCGTTTGCTTTTGTCATTACCTCGCTTGCTTCGCTATGGATTCTTAGCTTTGATCATAGCTATTATTTGTATAGTGACTTCACCAGTAATTGCTAAAAATAATCCTGAATCAGTTGTTAATTCTCAGGAAAATCAGGCACAAATTCTCTATGATCAGGGGAGATTTGCTGAATCACTCACTTTGTTAAAACAATCTTTACAGAATTACCAAAGTAATGGAAAGCAGCTAGAAAAGGTTGTAATTTTGATGAATATGTCCCTGAATTATCAGCAAACGGGAGAAATTTCAGCAGCTAACAAAGCTATTGAGGAAGCTATAAATATTCTCCAAAAAATTCCTGATCATTCACAAAATTCTGCTATTTGGGCGCAAGCTTGGGATGTTAAAGGTAGTCTACAATTGGCACAGGGAAAGCCAGAAGATGCTCTATTATCTTGGCAACAAGCTGAAGCTATTTACCAAAAGTTAGGAGATAGCAATAAAGCCATTTTGATGGGACTTAATCAAGGTCAAGCATTACAGAATTTAGGATTATATAAACGAGCCAGTTCTGTTTTGCAAGCCTTATCTACAACTTTAGAAAACCAACCAGATTCACTAACTAAAGCTATTAGTTTTCGTAATTTAGGAACTGCTTTGCGCTTGGTAGGTGATTTAGAAAATGCTGAATCAAACTTAAAAGAAAGCCTCAAAATTGCCGAAAAACTTCAATCACCAGCAAATATTTCTGCTGCTTATCTTGCTTTGGGTAATATTATCCTGGCGGAAGCAAATATCCAATCTGCCCAAGGAAAGATGGAAGCAGCAAAAGTAACAAAGATTGCCGCCATTAACTTTTATGAAAAGGCAGAAGTTGATCAAACTTCAATCCAAATTCAAATTAGAGCTAAAATTAATCGGTTGCGGCTATTGATAGCCATTGAAAAATTGCCCGAAGCTGAATTACTTTATCCGCAAATTCAAAGTCTAATTCCTAAGTTATTTTTGGGGCGTTCAGGGATATATTCTCAAGTAAATTTTGCCCAAAGTTTGATGAAATTAAATGAGAAAATACCTGTTAATTTACAAACAATTGCTCAAATTTTAGCTGTAGCTCGTCAACAAGCTGAACAGATTCAAGATGTGCGATCGCAATCTTTTGTCTTAGGGAACTTAGGACATATCTATGAATTAACAAAACAATGGAATATTGCTCAGGATTTAACCCAAAAAGCCCTAAATCTATCACAGTCTATTCAAGCCGAAGATATCACCTATCGTTGGCAATGGCAAATCGGACGGATTCTTTGTCAAGGTGAAACCCAATGCTATCAACGGGGAGATATTCAAGGAGCGATTCCTACGGAGCGCCTCGCTATCGCCACATATACTGACGCATTTAATACTCTCCAAAGTCTGCGCGGTGATTTAGTTGCTAGTAGTGCAGATGTCCAATATTCATTCAAACAAAGTGTTGAACCTGTATATCGCCAACTAGTAAATTTATTATTACAATCTCCAGAACCTAGTCAAGACAACCTTAAACAAGCTCGCCAAGTATTAGAAACTTTGCAAATAGCCAAATTACAAAACTTTTTACAACAAGCTTGTCAAGATAGTAAATTGCAACTTGATCAAGTAATTGACACCAAAGATCAAACAGCCGCAGTCATCTATTCTATTATTTTGAATGATCGCCTAGAAGTTATTCTTAGAGAACCGAATAACCCTGAACTATCCCATTATTATACTTCAAAATTATCCACACAAGAAATTGAAAATACCTTAGATCATTTCTACACATCTCTGCAAGATCCTGGTGCTTACGAAGAAGTCCAAAATGATGGACAACAAGTATATAACTGGCTAATTAAACCCATAGCCAAAAGATTGGAAGAAGACAAAATTAAAACTTTAATTTTTGTCCTTGATGGTTCACTGCGGAAAATTCCTATGGCTGCACTTTACGATGGAGAAAAATATCTGATGGAAAAATACGCGATTTCCTTAGCCTTGGGTTTACAAATTCGTGATCCTCTGCCTTTACAAAGACAAGAAATGAAAATATTGGCAGCTAGTTTGAAAAATCCCCCTGCAAGTCTTCCCAATTTTTCTGTTTTACCAGGAGTTGAAAAAGAAGTTCAAGAAATTCAAAAAATGGGATTAGCAGTAACTCGGATTGCAGAAGCAGAATTCACCACTGAAAACTTTAATAAAAAACTCAATAGGGACAAATTTAATATCGTCCATTTAGCAACTCATGGTTATTTTGGTGCTGACAGAGAAAATACATTTGTCGTCACAGCAAATGGAAAATTGAATATCTCCGAATTTGATCAATTATTCAGAACCCAACGCAAAAGTAACACCCAGGGAATTGAATTACTGATTTTGAGTGCTTGTCAAACAGCAACCGGAAACGACCAAGAAATTATGGGAATTGCAGGTACAACAGTCCAAGCAGGAGCGAGTAGTGCGATCGCTAGTTTATGGGATTTAGACGATCAATCAAGTGTCCCTTTTATCAAAGAATTTTATCAGCACTTAGGAAAACCCAACATCAGCAGAGCCGAAGCACTGCGTCTAGCACAACAGTCTTTATTAAAAAATGAAAACTATGATCATCCTCGTTATTGGTCTCCTTACGTATTAGTTGGAAATTGGCTTTAATTTAGATTAAATTGAGGGATAAAATTCCTAAATTGAACCCTTAAAACTCCTACCTTTGCGCCTTTGCGTAAGACCAAAATTCCAAAATCCGTAATTTCTAGGATTTAAATATCAAAATGCCCCATTTTAGAGTATAAACATAAAATTAGTAATATTTGTATTTATCACTCAGGGGATAGATGAACAATTTTCAGAGTGCATTTATATCTTATGGTAGAGCCGATAGCAAAGCCTTTGCTACCAAACTTTATAACCGACTTCGAGCCGAAAACCTAGAAATTTGGTTTGACCAAAACGATATTCCTCTCGGTGTAGATTTCCAAAAACAAATTGATGACGGCATCGAAACATCAGATAATTTTCTCTTTATTATCGCTCCCCACTCCATTAACTCCCCATATTGTGGTAAAGAAATTGACCTAGCCCTCAAGCGCAACAAACGGATTATTCCCCTACTGCACGTAGAACAAATTACCGAAGAAATTTGGCAGCAACGTAACCCTGACAAAGATCCCAGCGAGTGGGAAACATACAAAGCCAAAGGATTACATTCTAGTTATCCCAATATGCACCCAGCCATTGGCAAAATTAACTGGGTATATTTCCGTGAAAATATAGATGACTTTGAACAATCATTTGCGGGTCTATTAGAACTATTGACTCGTCATCAAGAATATGTCCATCAACATACCTATTTTTTAGCTAAAGCTTTAGAGTGGGAACGCCAGCAACAACAATCCAGCTACCTTCTAATTGGCGATGAACGGGTAGAAGCAGAAAAATGGTTAAAAACCAGGTTCAAAGAAGAACAGCCACCTTGTGAACCCACAGATTTACACTGTGCTTTCATTTGTCAGAGTGTGAAAAACGCTAATAACTTGATGACTCAGGTTTTCCTTTCCTACTCCGACGAAGAAAGGGAATTGATGAAGAAAATTACCAAAACGCTGATGCGCGAAAGCTTCACTGTTTGGACAAATACAACTGATATTCAAATAAGTAGTTTAACAGAAAAATTTCAAGGTATGTATCGGTATGTAAAGTTGTCCTAATGCGTTATTCTGGTTGAGTTTCAGCCATTTTACAAAACGCAAGATACCTCATTTTTATTTTGTTAACCTACTTAGGCACAGATTTTCAAACAGCAATTCATCGCGGTATTGAAGAAGCAGATAATTTAGTTTTTCTGATGTCAGAGTCCTCTTTAGCATCAAAATACTGTCAGCAAGAACTTACCTATGCCCTATCTCTGAATAAGCGAATTATTCCTCTATTAATAAAATCAGTAAACTTAGATCAAATTCCTCAAGAATTGCGTAATATCCAGTTTATAGACTTTACCGACGAGGAAGAAGAGGGCAAAGAATCCGCAGATACCGATAATTTAATTAATATTCTTTATCAGGATGCAGCTTACCACTATCAGCATAAACTGATTTTGACAAAAGCCTTAAAGTGGGAACGACAAAAACGTAATTCTAGTATTCTCCTGCGGAATAACGATCTGCGTAATGCTGAGGCCTGGTTAAAAGTAGCAAAACTAAAAGCACAGCAGCTTTCTTTACCCATACAAGAAGAATTTATTACTGAAAGTCTCAAACAACCACCTAACGCCGCCTTAGATGTATTTGTTTCCTACTCTAATGCTGATGCTGACTTCGCTCGTAAACTCAACGATACATTGCAAATTCAAAATAAAACTACCTGGTTTGATCAGGAAAGTATCATCTCCGGCTCAGAATTTGCAGAAGAATTATATAAGGGAATTGAATTATCTAACAATTTCTTATTTATTATTTCTCCCAATTCGATTAGTTCCAACTATTGCGCTACGGAAGTGGAATATGCCGTCAAAATGAATAAGCGCATTGTTACATTATTATATTTACCCGTTGATATTAATAGTCTCCATCCTGCTTTGGCAAAAGTGCAGTGGATTGATTTTCGTAAACATGACGGCGATTTTCTGACCAATTTTGGGGAATTAACAAGAACCTTAGATGCAGATCCAAATTATGTCAAAAATCACACTCGTTTATTAATTAAAGCCAAGGAGTGGGAACAGCAGAAACGTGATGATAGTTTCTTGCTGCGGGGAAAAGATTTAGCCGCATCTGAGGAATGGCTAAAAGAGTCCGAAAACAAACAACCAAGTCCCACCAACCTTCAGCTAGAATATTTGACCGCCAGTCGCGCTCTCCCCTATCGCAAAATTAAACTTCGCAGCCTATTATTGACTAGCTTGGGGACAACAATTTTCGTGTTTATTGCCCGGTTGTTAGGACTCATGCAGCCCTTAGAATTAGCTGCTTATGATCAAGTAATACGATTACGTCCCAGTGAACCACCGGACGAACGATTTCTGATGGTGGATGTTGATCCCCAAAGCATTGATACAATGAACGAAAATCCCAAATATCAGCAAGGAAGGGGTTCAATTGCTGATGCGGCTTTAGATGATTTACTGAAGAATCTTTCCCAACATCAACCCAGTGTAATTAGTTTAGATTTTATTCGGAATTTTCCCGCAGAAGGCAGTTTGGGTAAACGTCTCCGAGAAACCACAAACTTTATTGCCTTGTGTAAAAACAGTTATATCAATGAACGGGGTCACACTATTCCGGGCTTTAAACACGCACCAGAAGTGCCATTAACACGGGTTGGGTTTAGTGATTTGGTGGAAGAAGATCCTCAAGGCGATCGCTTTATTCGCAGACATTACATGATGCAAAAAGCAGAGCCTAAATATTGCAATGTCCAGGAAGCTTTGAGTTTAGTAATTGCCCGTCGTTATCTAGAAGCACAAGGACATCAATATATTTCTCCTGTAAATCCAGAAACGAAAAAATATGATCAAAACATGGTCTTTCGCAACACTGTAATTCCTCGACTATTCGGCAATGGTAGTGGTTATTCTGCTTATTCAGTGTTTAATAAAGCCCAACTTAATGGTTATCAAACCATGCTGAAATATCGCGTTTATCAGGGTGATGCTGATAGATTTGCCCCCAGAGTCAACATCTTAGATGTTTTAAACAACAAAGTTCCCGCAGAAAAGATCAAAAATCGGATTATTCTCATTGGTTTTACAGACAGACAATCCCGACAAGCTGATTATTTTAATACGCCCTATGGTGATGTACCAGGGGTAACATTGCATGGGCAAATGATTAGCCAGATTCTGAGCGCTGTCTTAGATAATCGTCCCCTGATTTGGTGGTGGACTTGGGATTATGAAATCCCTTGGATTTTTGGTTGGTCTTTGGTTGGCGGTATTGTTTGTTGGCGACTTAACCGCACATCTCATGTAATTATAGGCATGATTGGCTCTGTAGTTGTCCTATACATCGCTTGTGTTGTAATTATGGTATCCCAAAGCGGTTGGGTTCCTTTGATTCCCCCAGCCTTATCCTTGATTATCACAGGACGTGGAGTTATTTATCTAACGCACAGATTACGTAATTTGTAGCTTTTAATCTTGTTTTAATCTCGTTCCTAGTAATCTGTCAAGAACTAATTGACCTTGTAGGGTGCGTCAGACTCAATAATTCATCAACAATCACATAAATTTGACATCTGACGCACCTGACGGCCTAACTCATCATTCTCACATAAAATTGGTACAACTGAGATTTTATTTTTTGGGTGGAGTAAAACCAAACTTTGTCAACATCCAGTGATACCATTCTTGATGAGTAGTAACAAAATTTAAAGCTGATTCCAAATCTATATCTAAATCTTTATTGTAAATACTAATAATTAGATCATAAATCAAATCAAAGAGTATTCTATCTTCTTTATTGAGGAAAACAAAATTCCCATTTGCACTATTTTCTAGTTGTTTAATTCGCTCTTGACCAACCTTACCCGTAATAGCAGGTTGACGTTCATCTCTAATTAAAACAAACTTACTTTGAGGATTATTAATCACCAATTCATTAAAATTAGTAATGCGACTCGTAAAAGGAGTACCACTAATTTCTAAAAAAGCAATAACATGAGATTGATTTCCTCTTTCAATCACAATATGTTCTGGTAATACCTTTTTCCCTAACCGATATTGGGTTAATTTAAATGACTGAATATGAGTTAAAGCTTCAGCAATATTTTTCAATTTACCAACATCATCACCATCACTAATAATAGATGGATTATGATATTTTTGTTCTAACTCAATTTTATGTTCATTGAGATATTCAATTACAGGATTTACGGGAATTGCAGTTTCACCCGATAAATAAGGTGCTAATTTTACCTGTAAGTTACTTAAATCAACGGAATTAGGTGATTGTATAGCTTGAATTAGTTGACTTAAAACTTCCATTGAGGCTTGTTGCCGCTGCTGTAGAAATTTTAACTGCTGTTCTATTTTTTCATTACCATCTAATTCCCGAAGTGGTTTTCTTTCATCGGGTAAAGAAATTCCATTAACTCTATAATCATAGTATTTAGCCGCCCGATTTAAAGCCGCTCGAATAGGTTTTTTTCCTAAAATATCATCTAAATCTTCTGGTAAAAATAGCTGTTCTAAGGAAATATCTACAGATTGCATTTTCACCTTGAGAATAGACTTAATTTCCCCTTCTGTGGGTTGACGTAAAGAAACTTGATATTGAGATACTCTACCAATAATAGATTGATCAAATGTTGTTTGCAACTTTTCCCACCTATCAGGAAATAAATTCAAAATAATTAAACTATTGGGAACATGAGTGAAAATCTCTTTGATAGCTTCCCCAAAATTCAATAAAATTTCTTGATTGTGTGGAAGTCCTAAACCTTCTAACTGATCAAAAATAATAATTAGAGGTTCATCTAAAATAGATAATTTACCCAAAACGGAAATAGCTTCTAGAGAAAAAGCTTCTTTACTAATTTCTTCTCCCCAATTTGGTAAACCAACGGTTTCCGCTTCTTCGTCAGTTAAAACATTTCCGGCTAACCAACGAGTCGTAATATTTCTATATTTATAATCTGTATAACTGCAATATTTGACCATACCTTTAATGATAGATAAAGCAAAACTACCCGCAGCGTAATTACTCATCCACCATTCATTAATAGTCTTTTCTATATATTGCCAATATTCTCGTTTTCGTTGAGTATTTTCTTTACCTAAAGCATTAATACTATTATCTTCTAAATCATATAAGGCTTTGATAATATCTATATCTTTTTGTTTAATATCCCTATCATTCAGACTAACTATTTTCCGAAAAGTGTTAATAATTAAAGAGTATAATTGAGGTAAATTCCCCGCTTTTTCAACTAGAGATTCTAAAATTCTGCTATAAATATGATAAAGTACAGATTGGGCATTATTAGGTTGACGAATAAACAGTAATCTATTACTTAATAATCTCTCATGAGCCAGTCGCATCATTAAATGAGTTTTACCAGTACCGGGTTCTCCAATGACAACAACACCTTTACTCTGATGATTAGGATCTAATTTAATATTATTTAAAGCAGTTTGTAAAATCTGAAATTCTCGATGATAAGTATCAGCATAATCTGGATGATGTTGAAAAGGAGTATCAACTCGACTGCTAGTAAATGGATTCGGTTGTTTTTTAAGTTTTTCTAACATGATATTTCTATAAAGATGATAGGTAAATATGGCATCATAACTAGCTGTATGTGCCATATTCGGCAGAAAATACTGATTATTAGCTCGCAGATTAAAATATTTACTTAAATACTCTAAAGAATAACTTTCTAAATTTGGAAAACAGTCTTTAGCCAAAATCCAAGTACAATCAAATTGTAAATTTTGCCAAGGTAAACCAACTTGTCGAAAACTACGTTTAAGGACATCAATATCATGTTCTGCATAGTGACAGATAATTTTCTTGTCTTCAACAATAGTCAGAAATTCTGTTAGTAAAGTTTTGAGACTTTTGAGATTTAAAACGTTTTGAAACCCATGAGAATTACCATCACAGAAACCTTCATAAATTACCACACCTTGACTATCAACAATAGCTAATTCAGTTAAATTGGGGTTGCTCTCAGTATCTAAAATAACAAAGTTCATATTAATTTACTTGTAAGTATAACACCTGTTATAATTCCATTATAAACTACAAAAGACTGATTTCCCCGGATATCTACTTATGAAAAGTCAACAATTATCACTTTTTTCTCGAACTGTTTTAGTCTGCACCTTGACAACAATTTTCTCTAGTATTCTCTTATCTTTGGTGTCTCCTGTCCAGGCTTCAATTTTTGACTTTCTCTTTAAGAACAATAGTGAAGGAAACGCTTCTGGACGTTCTAGAGGTGCAGCAAGTCGTTCACAATGTTCTCAAATCAGAGAGAAAAACCTGATGGCTTTAGTTCCTCAAAGTAATCAAGGATTAACTACTCAGGATTATCCTGAATTCTGGTTTTATATCCCGTTTCATAGGGTAAATCAATCTCCCCCCGCCAAATTTAGATTATTAAATGAAAAAAGAAAATCTGTTTTACAAAAACCACTTTTATTCCCTTTACCAGATAAGGAGGGAATTGTCCGTTTTAGTCTTCCTGCTACAGAAAAACCCCTATTGGTTGGAGAAAGATATCGTTGGTTTTTTAATATTACCTGTGTCAATGAGGAAGGTTCAACGTAGTTTTTCACTCTCCCCCCACTTTCGAGAGTTTATAGGGTAGGTAGAAGTAG
>NZ_VIKX01000241.1 GCF_009711935.1 Dolichospermum sp. UHCC 0259
TACTGTAGAAGGAATTAATAATAAACTCAAATTAATCAAAAGACTTGGATATGGATTTCGTAACTTTAGTAATTTTAGATTACGTAGTTTATTAAACTGGCACTTTAGTATTAATTCTCCATAAAAGGGACGCAAGAGCCAATGGCTGTTTAGCGGACGATATGGGTTTAGGTAAGTCGGTACAAGTGATTGCTAGACTTGTCCAGGAACGAGAATTGTTTTCCTCTGAGGAGGAGATAGGAAGGTGGGAAGATGAAGGAGATGGGGAAAATGAGGAAAATAAGGGAAATAAGGGAGAGAAATGCAACAAGGGGGACGGACAAACAAGATTATCTAATCTGCCACCAACTCTGTTAATTGCACCTACTTCCGTGGTTGGTAACTGGCAAAAGGAAATTGCTAAATTTGCTCCGCATCTGCAAAGTATGATACATCATGGGAGCGATCGCTTGCAAACTACTCCTGAGTTCAAAACCGCTTGTCAACAACACGATGTCATCATTACCTCTTTTACCTTAGCTCGCAAAGATGAAAAGCTTTTACATGGTATTAAGTGGCAACGAATTGTTTTAGATGAAGCGCAAAATATTAAAAATCCTAAAGCTGCACAAACCAAAGCTATTCTCAAACTTTCGGCTAAACACCGACTAGCTTTAACAGGAACTCCGGTGGAAAACAGGTTGCTAGATTTATGGTCAATTTTTAACTTTCTCAATCCTGGATACTTGGGTAAAGAAGCACAATTTCGCAAATCTTTTGAAATTCCCATTCAAAAAGATAACGACAGAATAAAATCAAGTACCCTGAAGAAATTAGTTGAACCTTTGATTTTACGTCGGGTTAAAACAGATAAATCTATTATTAATGATTTACCTGATAAAGTTGAACAAAAACTCTACACCAATTTGACTAAAGAACAAGCTTCATTGTATGAAATAGTTGTCAAAGATGTAGAAGAGAAATTACAAACGGTAGAGGGAATTCAACGTAAAGGTTTGATTCTTTCTACTTTGATGAAGTTGAAACAAATTTGTAATCATCCTGCTCAGTTTTTACAGGATAATAGCGAATTTTCTACTGAACGTTCTCACAAACTTAGCCGCTTAGTAGAAATGGTAGATGAGGCTGTTTCTGAAGGGGAAAGTTTATTGATATTTAGTCAATTTACGGAGGTATGCGAACAAGTAGAAAAATATATTAAACACAATTTACGTTGCAATACCTATTATTTGCATGGTGGCACAAGTCGTCCCCGTCGAGAAAAAATGATTACGGAATTTCAAGAACCAGATACAGAAGCATCAGTTTTTATCTTATCATTGAAAGCAGGTGGTGTAGGGATTACTTTAACTAAAGCTAATCACGTTTTTCATTTTGATAGATGGTGGAATCCTGCGGTGGAAAATCAAGCCACAGATAGAGCTTTTCGGATTGGACAACAAAAGAATGTGTTTGTCCATAAATTTGTGGCTATTGGTACTTTAGAAGAGAAAATTGACCAGATGATAGAAGATACGAAAAAACTTTCTGCATCTGTGGTAGGAAATGATGAATCTTGGTTAACTGAGTTAGATAATGATGCTTTCAAACAACTAATTGCTTTAAATAAAAGTGCAATTTTGGAGTAAAATATTATGGTTAAATTCAGTCGGACATGGTGGGGTGATAGGTTTATTAAAGCATTAGAAAATTTTACTGATGATGGTCGCTTGCAACGAGGACGTTCCTATGCAAGTAGTGGTAAAGTTCTGAATTTTGAAATTGAACAAAATCACATTACTGCTAGAGTCAAAGGTTCAGTTAATCCTTACTTTGGTGTGTATAAAGAACCGACTTACAATATTTCCATTGAAATTAAATCAATTCCTAAAAGCAGTTGGAATGAAGTTATTGACAAGCTATCATCTAAAGCTAGTGGTCTGTCAAATTTCTATTTATGGATGAGGTTTACAGTTAATAGCTTCTCTATTTTCCCTCAATCTCACAATTTTTAGCTTGACAGACCACTAGTATTGTTTCTAGATTGCTGCTGAATGAAGTCCCAGAGAATATAGAAGATACTTTTAAACAATTGGGACTAAATTTATTACCCCATAGTAGTAAGGATTTTCAAACCAAATGTTCTTGTCCAGATTATGCTAATCCCTGTAAACATATTGCTGGGGTTTACTATTTAGTTGCGTCCCAATTGGATAATAATCCTTTTCTGTTATTTGAATTGCGGGGGTTATCAAAAGAGGAACTTCAGAATAAACTGGCTAAATCTAATTTAGGTAAAGCACTTTCACAGGAATTGAATACTCAAGAAGTTAGTTTAGAATCTTCGACATCGTTTTATACTAAGTTGGAAAAACAATCTGTTGATGAAAAGCCAAGTGTCAGGGAATTTTGGTTAGGAACAAAGCGTTTACCCCAAACTATAGAAGTGCCAAGTTCTAGTGGTGTTTCGGCAATTCTCGTCAAGAAACAGGGCGATTTTCCGGCTTTTTGGCATAAAGATAATTCTTTTATTGAAACGATGGAGGAACTTTATCAACGAGTGAAAACGAAAAATCAAAGTTTACTTTAGTTTTAGCAGCATAAACTGTTTTTGGTACAGCAAGTGTGGACAAATACCACATAGAGATACGTACTTTTTGTTAAAAAAATGTCCACCATTGATTATATGCACCAAAACGTACACAAGATCCTATTTCTTCTAGCGATCGCATGAACTTAACGAGTAATACGGAGAATTTTATCCCGCTGTGGAGGACAATTTCCCCGTCCATCACAGTTACTAGTGGTGACATATAATTCACCATCTGTCCCCATAATTGCTTCTCGCAGCCGTCCATATTGACCTTGCAAATACACCTCATGACGCTCAACTTGTTGGGGAGACTGGGGGTTGAAAACAACGCGCTGCAAATGTTGAGAACGAAGAGTGGCAATTATTAAGCTGCCTTTCCATTCAGAAATAGAATTGCCAGTATAAATTGCTGCCCCACCAGGAGGTAAAGCTTCACGCCAAACAATTGACGGAGTAACCATTCCTTTCTTTGATTCACAACGGTAGATAGTAGGCCAGCCCAGATTGTCTCCTGCTTTTGCTAAACTGAGTTCATCGTGACCTCTTCTTCCCAAATCCCCACTAGGTCCGTGATCTGTCACCCATAATGTTGATTTATCCAGCCAATCAAACCCTTGAGTGTTGCGAATCCCAGTTATATATACAGGATTTTTACTAAACGGATTGTCTTGGGGTACTTGTCCGTCAGGTGTCACACGCAGGATTTTACCAGCAAGGCTATTAACATCCTGGGAACTTTGCGGTTCTCTGGCATCACCTGTGCCAATGTAAAGCATTCCGTCTGGTCCAAAGCGAATGCGACCACCGTTATGAAATTGTGCTACGGGAATATTATCAACAATTACTTTATCCGGGGAAGCACTGAGTCCGTTCTCAGATAGTCGCCATCTTTCCACACGATTAACCTGTGATCCATTTTTATCAGCAGTGTAGTAAATGTAAAAAAATCGGTTGTTAGCAAAGTTAGGATGAGTGGCAATACCCAATAAACCATCTTCACCGCTTTCTGTGACATTGATAGTAGCTACTGGTCGGGAAATAAGTTTACCATTCCGCACAAGACGGACTCGTCCCGGTCGTTCGGTAACTAACATATCTCTATTTGGCAGAAAAGCTATTCCCCAAGGAACTTCTAGACCTGTTACGACTTCTTCTACCCGCAGTTTTACCTGTCCTTGGGAACCGAAGCCATTTTCTACTAAAGTACAGGCTTGCTTGTTAGTAGCAGTTTGTTGGCTGACTTGTTGGGCTGTTTCTGTTTGTTGATTATTAGTGTTTGCGGACTCAGTTGTTGCTAAGTTGCAAGCTGAAATTCCTACTAAAACCATGCCGAAAAGTAATTTTGCTGCCAGAGTTTTTGTCTGTTTCATGATTTGGCAATGGCGTGTTCTTTTGTTTGACCATAACATTGCCAATTCTGTCTGGTATCATCCAAAGACGATGACATCTGGCAAATGGTTATGAAAGATATCATCATCCTCATCCATTAGTACAGAAAAAGATGGAAGTTCTGTATTTAAAAAGCCAGGGTATAAAACACAAAGAAATTTGTAGTTTGTGCCAAATATCGAAAACAATGTTAACAATATATATTAAACAATATCAATTAGGAGGGGTAGAAGAACTCAAAAAAATCAAATATAAAGGACGACCAAGTGAGTTAAATCAATCTAGTGATATTTTGAAAGAGTATTTTGAAAAATCCCCGGTTTCAAGTATTGCAGAAGCGAGTGATGCCATTGAAAGATTGACTGGTATTAAGCGCAGTCCAACACAAGTGAGAGAATTTTTAAAAAGAATTGGTTTACGTTGCTTAAAGGTGGGTTATGTTTATACTCTAAATACTATGCTAACTTTGCTGATTTTAAGGCAGCAATATCTAACTGTATTAACACCGCTAATACTGACAAACAAGAAAAGCTAGATAGCTTGCTGTCTCTGAATTTTCAGACTTTCAAAAAAGTCCAAGTCTTAACCGTTTAGAGTATAACTAAATCAGGGAATCTTCCCTCTTTTGAGGCCAACCTTCCGTTTCGTCAACTTCGTGGATTGGATCGAGCATCAAAAGTTCCTGCATATCGGAATATTTTTGGAGAACTGGAGGAACAAATTCCTCTTTGCTTGCCATCGAGTCTGGAGATGCTTCTGGAAGATGATCTTCTCCTAATTCCCCATCAACAGGACTAATTAATTCTTCTGCTCTCAGTTGAGCAATGAGAGTTTTGATCGAGCTTTCCATCAGTTCCGGTTCACCATTAAACTGCTGAGTGATCGCTACAACTATCTTGACAACAGAAAACTCCCGCTCGATGAGATTCCAGACATCAGCGCCCACCAGATCTAAGCTATAGTACGTCCCTCTCAATAGACTAACGATCACCGTTTCGCCGTCTATAGTTTCACTGACTACGTTGGGAGTGTTGACTTTAAATCGTGACGAATTTTCAAGCATTGGAGATAATCTATACTTTTGAAACAGTAAAAAATATAGCTTATTTAGTGCAAATAAAACAAGCCATGATTCCAGAGTCTTCAACGCCAAACAAGGAACCTCTCACTGAGCAAGCAGAAGGGATATTTCGATTTGCCTGCCAGTGGTTAGCAAGAGGGCAGATCGAGAAAGCGATCGCTTGGTACGAGAAAGTCCTAGAATTGCAACCTGATCACCTCCAGGCAGCGATCCATCTGAGCCACCTACAGCAACAGCAGAATTGGTCTAAGTTACAATCACCCGCCGCGCTTTTAGAAAATCCTGACAGCAAGCTAAATCTGAGTGGTCAAAAATTTTTCGTCGCTCATCGTTGTGGATGGAGTTTCGCCATTCATGCCCTCAAACCATTACACAACAGTCAAGGTATCGTGTTTGACGGATTTCTAGAGGACTCTTTTCTCCGCCAAGAGCGCCAATCAGGACAAGCGAAAGCCCCTTATACGCAACCTTGGGTTGGTTTCCTACATAATCCTCCAACTATGCCCACTTGGTTTTACTATCGCGATTCTCCTCAAGTTCTGTTCACAAGGGATAATTGGCTCAAGAGCCTGGAATCCTGTGTTGGTTTATTCACACTGACTGAATATCATGCTCGATGGCTGAGAGAGCGGGTAAATAAGCCAGTTTCCGCATTGATCCACCCGACGGAAATTCCTGATATACAATTTAGTTTCGATCGCTTTATCGCCAACCCGCATAAGAAAATTATCCAATTAGGCTGGTGGTTGCGGAGATTAATCTCGATCTATGAACTACCCATCGCCCGAAATAATTCACTAGGCTACGAGAAAATTAAACTCAATCCGGCTTTTTGCCCAGATGCGGAGACTGAACTGCAAAGACTTGTCGCTGAACAAATTGAAGTAGAAGGAATTACCCTCGATCCGGTATTTGTTGAAAACACGCGGGATCTGACTCACGTATCGAATCAAGAATATGATGAATTTTTATCGGTAAATATCGCGTTTATTCACCTATACGATACTAGTGCTAATACCGCTGTCATTGAATGTATCGCTAGGGCTACGCCACTATTAGTCAATCCTTTACCTGCTGTCGTGGAATACTTGGGAGAAAATTATCCCTTATATTTCCATACGTTAGCAGAAGCGGCAGAGAAAGCAATGGATATAGAATGTATTCGCCAAGCTCATGAATATCTAAAAGGCTGTGAAACTAGACAGAAGCTATCTGCGGAATATTTCCTCCAAAGTTTTCAAGAAAGTGAAGTATACCGACAGGTTCAGCTATCTTGTTCATAATTGAAACGAGAATATCTATAGCGATAATTCTTTTCTATATTAAGTAGTGATGTCTATATGGAAGAAAGTAAGGAGTTAGTGTGTCAAGCGGCCGAGGAACAAATTAAACTCGCTACAATATGGCAAATCAAAGGGAAGTTCTCGCAGGCGATCGCTAATTGCGAAAAAGCAATTCAACTGCAACCAGATTATATGCCGGCTTATCTGACACTTACTCAAATTTTGGTACAAATGGGGCAGAGACAGCAGGCGATCAATACTTATCACCAAGGGATAGAAACGGTACTCACAAAAGCTGGGATCTTACCTGATAAACAGCGACAAAATTTTGTTGATGGAGAATCTCCCATTGCGCGGGCGAGGAGTGATTATCGAGAAGCGATCAGGCAACGGGCTGAAAATGGAGAACCGCCGAAAATATTACTGTATACTAATTGTCCCGGAATATACGGGGCAGAACAGATCAGCCATGCCCTCATGGTTCAATTAGTCAAATCCGGCTATCGAATCACTTGCGTTCAAAGTTGGGCGGATCATCATTTGATTCGAGAGAGAGAAATCCTAGGCATCGAACACATTTGGCTGAAGGATAACGCGCACAAATTTGTATATTCGGCGACTAATATCTCAGAAGTGGCGGAAATTTTTGCTTCCATCCAGCCAGATTTGGTTATTTTCGCCGATGGAGGTCCAATTGCTAATTTGGCAGCGAATTGGTTAGCAATGGATCTCACAATTCCCTACATCCGGGTTATTCACTGTGTTGTCCTCGATTGGGCTAAGGAGTTTGCACCTTATTTATGTTTGTTACCCGATATCTATAAATCTGCCAAGGCGATCATTTCGGTTTCGCAAGTCAACATCCAGCAAATGCGAGAGCAGTTTGAGTTACCAGAACACCTGGGACAAGTTATCTATAATGGCAGACCTGATAATTATTTTGCCTCCTGTCATGCTGATGATCGCGTTAGCTTGCGTCAATCTGTAGGGATACCAGCCGATGCGGTTGTTATCTTCACGTCCGCCCGGATAGAAATTGTCAAGGGGTATCAATACCAGGTGAAAGCGATCGCACAACTCCGACAACTGCCTGTCTGGTCGAAACTCTATTTTGTCTGGGCTGGTACTGGTACTTTAGAAACACAACTGAAAGCTGATCTAGAAGAACTCGGTGTCAGGGAGCGAGTGAAATTTTTGGGGGAACGGGTAGACATTCCAGAGTTACTAGCAGCCGCTGATATTTTCCTATTGCCCTCTCACTTTGAAGGAATGCCTTTAGCAATTATGGAGGCTATGGCGAAAGGTTTACCTGTTATAGCAACGGCTATCAGTGGGATTCCAGAGGAGCTAGGAGATACCGGAAAGCTTTTACCAGATCCAAATGTTGATCCGACAGCGACAGTTCAGGCGATCGTGGAAACAATTCAGGAATGGGCAATTAATACTGATTTGCGTCAGTTCGTCGGTCATAACTGCCAACAACGAGCGATGGCGATGTTTCGAGAAGAACGGATGTTAGATAGTTATCTAAAGCTGATTGAATCAGTTATTAGATCCCCGACTTCTTGAAGAAGTGGGGGATCTGAGTATTGAAAATTTACGCTGGTGGCTGACCGCAGTAGCTTTGCCAAGATACGGAAGGAGAATGTTTGTCCTTCCCCTGCGATCGTAGGCGATCAATATGACGCTTATAAATTTTGAGCATTCCGAAATGAACTAAATCTTGTTGTTGCAGGGTTATATTGCGCTCATGTTTGCGGTAATACAACATGATTCTAGGAATAACGACTTTATGAATATTGTTTTCCCAAGCGCGGATAAACCAATCCGTATCTTCGTTATCGTGTAGTTTGGGGTCGAATAAACCCACTTGATGAAACACCGAACGACGGTAGAGGGCGCTTCCCAGATTAATAAATTGATAGGGTTGAAAAATGGGTTTGAACTGATAAGAATCATTATCCAGGGGAACGGTTTCCATTTGCATTTGCTGGATCAATCCCTGAACAATTCCTACTTGGGGATGCGCTACTAAATAATCGGCAAATTCGGTTAAAACTCCCTTGTCCCATAAATCATCAACATCGAGAAAGGCGATCGCTTCTCCCTTTGCGTTTTCAATTCCATGATTGCGAGCAGAGGAAGGTCCTTGATTGGTTTGATAGATATAGTGAATTTTGTCCTGAAATTCGGCGGCGATTTCGGCAGTGCGATCAGTAGAACCATCATCAACAACAATAATTTCCAAAGGTTGATAATTTTGCTCTTGAATATTCTCAATTGCCTGAACTAAAAACCTCTCTCCGTTATAAACCGGAATAATAACACTAATAGATAAATTCTCTCGTTCCATAGCATGATCACAATAGATACCCTAACTAATCTGGCTAAAATATTAGGCACATTACCAATTTTTCAGCTTTTAATTTAATCTTCAAAAAATATCCCCCAAGGGGTATTTTCAAATTCCTCTTTTAACTCAAAATAGTTAGATATGGATTCGGAAAGAGGTAGGGAGGATTGTTTGAAGGTATAAGGCTTTAAAGGTTCATAATCCAATTCGAGAAATTCTTGAACTCGTTTTATTTCCTGCTCGCATTCTTCAAACAATTCTTCATAAAAAACATCTATTTTTTGATGTTGAGCGAAAAATATATCGTGTTCACTCATATTGTCCTGCATCCGATTAAAATACTGTAAACACTCTTCATAAGTTAAAGAAATCCTAGCATCTTGCGGTTTATAATTTGTCCCCCTTGGAGCAAGAATTACCCATTCCTTGGTAATAAGAGCCTTTTTAAGAGATAAGAATGTTCTCAACATATTTTTTCTTTTGAGATGAATAACTTTTATATCTTTCTGGCTTTGTAGAAAATCCCAAACGGCTTTCCTAGAGTCTTCTCTCGCTTGATCGTAGAAAATTTTGAATCCAACAGCCGCTACTTGCGAAGGATACCTTCTAAACACTTTTTTTTCTAAAAATTTTTTCGGATCTTTTCTCATTAATGAGATTAAAGATTTTGTTTGTAGATATTGATCATATTCTGGTTTATGCCATCCAATAAAATCAGGATTGAGAAATAATTCACCATAGGTAATTACTTGACTGTGTGAGTCCAATAAGCTCATGAGAAAATTCGAGCCAGACCTCGCTTGTCCAAGTACAATAAACTTACAGTAATCTCGATGGCTATTGATTAGATCTAGCTGAGTAGCGGAAATCTTAAAATGAAAATAGAATTTTTGTTGTAAGTCTTTAATCTTTTGTTTCATTTTGTTGATGATTAGGTAGTATTTGGACGTTTTACAAGAAATAATATTGCTCAATTTATGCCGAGAAAATTGATTCTTCAATCTTCAAAAAATATTGCCCAAGGGGTATTTTGGAATTTTTCTTTTAACTCTAAATAATTAGATATGGACTCAGAAAGAGATAGGGAAGATTGTTTTAAGGTATTAGGTTTTAAAGTTTCATAGTCTAATTCGAGAAATTCTTGAACTCGTTTCATTTCAGACTCATAATCCTGAGACAAATCCTCGTAAACTACATCTATTTTTTGATGATTAGCAAATAATAAGTCGTGGGTTTCCATACTGGCTTGTGTCCACTTAAAATAACCGAGGCACTCTTGGTAATCTAGTGAAACTGTCACTTCTTTGGGTTTATTGTTTATTCCTTTTTGAGAACTAACCACCCATTCATTAGTGATTAGTGCTTTTTTGGAGGACAAGAATGATTTAAGAAGGTTTTTTCTTTTGAGGTGAATGATTTTTATATCCTGCCTGTTTTGGAGAAAATGCCAGACACTTTCCCCGGAATCTCCCTTAGCATGGAAGTAAAGTATCTTAAAGCCAACTGCTGATATGAGGGGGAGATACTTTCTCAAAATTATTCTTTCTAAAAATATCTCTGGATTTTTATTGATTAAAGATACTAAAGTCTTAAATTTTGAATAAGGATTATATTTTGGCAAACTCCAATCTATATCTTGAAAGCCGAATAATTCTCCATAAGCAATTACTTGACTATGTGAATTCAATAAGCCAAGCAGGAAATTTGAGCCAGACCTCCCCTGTCCGAGGACAATAAACTTACAGTAATCCGAATAGTTATTAACTAAATCTATTTCGGTTGTCATAGAATCTGTGTATAAATTTAAGCTATCCTGGATTATTTTAATTTCGTCAAGCATTTTTTTTGCCAAAGATATTCAAGAGGTAATAATACTACTAACGCAAGTAACAGTAGCATCAAGTCGATCACTAGAATTTATTAACTGTATTCAAAAGGTTTAAAATTACTGGCGGGATCTGAGTAATTTCAGTGCCTAATTCCAAAGTATAACAGGGGATTCTTTTCACCAAGCTAGACATCATTTTTAGCGCACTTTGTCCCGTGCCAGAAAGTTGAAATAAGGTACTAGGAGCGAGAGATTTAAGGGCGAGGATTGGTGTGGCTTTACTAATTCTGGTATCCAGTTCTCCCGTGATTTTCGGAACTAGAATTGCTTTGAGAGGAAAACCCATCACAATCTTTTCGAGAAAGTGTTCTTTGAGGAAGATCAGTGCTTTTTCTTCATCAAGGCGATCGCTATTACTTACCAAAGGTGCTAGTTCAGGAAACCGTTCCAGATCCTTAGCTCCCTTGAGTTTGGCGGTATTATACAGACTGTAAACATAGGGAACGGGATCGGTGGATACCAGACAGTAATCATCGCTGGCGTAGATCAGATCGGAATTGAGGCAGGCCAGAGCCGAGGTAGATTTGCCCGATCCACCTTTCGCCGTCAACAAAACCCCTCCGCTGCTCGTTCCCACAGCAGCAGCGTGAACGTATTGGCGGTTTTGGCTGCTTGTCCACCAATTGAGGAGGGTTTGCAAAGGAGAACCCCGTTCCCAGTAGGGTAATTCGCCTGTGTCGGCGATCCAATACAGACCAATATTGCGTTGCTGATCTAGGGTGCTGAAAATATTTGGACCAACATTGAAGTGCATCTGGAAGCGATCGCTACACAAAGGCTTGACATTCTGACGAGGATCTAAATACTCATGCCAGTACCAGTGGAATAGTCGCATAAAGGCTGGTAGTAATCCGGGTAATCGGGTTGCGGTGGAAACATTATCCCAAAGATGGATTGTGAGGGAGGGTTGTTCTGTAGGTAGGACTTCCAGATGGGAAATAGCCTGGGTTAACTTGTCGGCCATATTCTGAGTTGCAAAGCTCAAACGGACGGTATAGCCACCAATACTAAAGAAACGATCAATCGTTCCCGTTGCTTCCGTCACCCGATGAAACCAATTGTGCAGTGTCTCAAAAAATGACAAGCGATCGCTTTCCGTGAATTTATGTAAGACTTTTTGGTGAGCTAATAACTCTGCAAATGTCTCAACATCAACATAACGGAGCATCCAGTCTAAATTGTCACGATCCATAAATATCCTCTTTTTAAGGCGAAGTTTCTTTAACTAACTTTAAATACTGTTCAACAACGGTCGCAGGTTCGCCTTCAGACTGAATCCGTCCCCGATTTAGCCAGATTACCCGATCGCACAGTTCTGCGATCTGATCGGTATTGTGAGAAATCAAGACTACAGCGCAACCGTCGGTTTTCATTTGGATAATGCGATCAATACATTTCAATTGAAAAGCACTGTCTCCCACCGACAGGTATTCGTCCACTAGCAGGATCTCCGGGCGTGTGTGAATGGCGATCGCAAACGCCAGACGCATCCTCATTCCCGTACTGTATGTACGAACTGGGTTGTCAATAAATTCCGATAGTTCGGCGAATGCGATGATCGAATCAAACTGCCGCCGCACCTCCCGTTCTAACAATCCCGCTACCACTCCGTTAATAAACGTGTTATCCCGTCCAGTGAGGTCGGGATGGAATCCGGCTCCGAGATCGAGGAGTGCGCCCACTCGTCCGTGAAGTGTTACCGTTCCTTCCTCTGGTCGTCCCACCCGTCCCAACAAGCGCAACAGGGTGGATTTGCCCGCGCCATTCCGGCCGATTACCCCTAGCATTTCGCCGCGTTCTACTTGAAAATTAATATCTCGCAATCCCCAGAAATAATCGCGGGCTTTGATTCCCCTGCCACCAGCAAGTACCGCTTCCATAATGGTGCGAGGTTTCCCCGGAGAGTAGCACTGAAATCGCTTGCCTAAATTCTGAACAGTAATGGCTATTTCCATCTATATCTTCTCCACGAAGCGATCGCTCTGGGCGATAAAGTAGCCCCGTCCGAGGACGAACAGCCCTAGTGACCCAACTCCGATAGCTAGAAGGGGTAACAAATTGGGTTGAGCATTTTCCAAGAGGACGGCACGATAGGCGGATACGAGATGGGACATGGGATTGAGCCAGTACCAGAATTTATAGCGATCAGGAACGAGACTGATATCGTAGAAAATAGGTGTTGCGTAGAATAATATTTGTAATAGTACCCCAACCGTGTATTTCGTGTCGTCGAAGGTGACGCTAGTTGCTGCCAGAATATAGGACAGTCCGGCCGTGAATCCCAATTGCAGGAGCATTAAAAGAGGTAACTCCCAGATGTACGTTTGCGGCGTTACCCCATCAATGAGGAGAAAAACTAGCAAAATGGGCAAGGCCAACAGGAAATGAATCATGTGAACCAGGATCGTCACAATCGGGAGGATGATACTGGGAAACCCAGGTTGTCGGATTAATGTTGCGTTGGCGTTAATTACCCCGGTTGCTTCAGTTAACGAAGTCTGAAACCAAGTCCACACCATTAACCCACAGAACACCGACGAAGCATAGTGGGGAACACTCAGTTTTAGTACCGAGCGAAAGACAGTGGCGAATACCAGCAATTGTAGCAAAGGATTTAACAGTGTCCAAGCGATACCGATTACCGATCGCTTGTACCGGACTTTTAATTCCCGCCCAACCAACTGATAGATGAGATCGCGCAGATGTAGAACTTCTCGCCTGGAAAGTTGAGGAAACAAACCGCTGGGGACTATCTTCATCCTGGGAAATCCCCCACAAATAGCCGTTTTAATCCCTGGCGTAGTCGTAATAACTGAGCTTTGAGTAGGAGTAACTTGCGATCGCCAGCGAGGTTGTATTCCAATAGCTCAGAATAGGCGATCGCCATTTGGTTTAAACTCGGTAGCACCCAATCTGGGAAGGATAGATTCAGAACTTCTCCCAGTTCCTTCAATAAATACCGCAGGGGCAAAACAATCTCGTAGCGTTGTGCCTGAGTCACCAATTTTACCCAATCTGATTCCTCAGATAGAGCCTGGACAAGCAGGGACGCATCAGCAAGCCAATAAATCGGCCGTTGTTTCCCTTCTCGGTTGTTCTGGAGACTGAGGTGTAATAGCTGATCAATAGGACTGAGGACGATGGCGGGAAAGTTACCAATCTCGGTAGAAATGGCATCTGTCCATAATTTCTCGTCGGTGTAGGACTGGGGTTTCGCGCTAAAAAGATGATTATGTAAATAGATGGGTACGCAAAGCGGGTCATTAGGTGATGTGACTCGCCATAATGGTAGGGGGTTTTTCCCAAAGCGATCGCCGGGTTGTGGTCTATAGGAATTCGTCCAACCCAGTTCTTCTAGGGTATTGATCGCCGCCAAAGTTTGGCTATAGGGGACTAAAAGATCCAGCCGATAAAGGGGACGATAACCATAATCTGGGTAAATGGTAGAAACTAGCCCCATCTCCCCAATTACGAGAGGACTTATCTCCTCTTCTTGCAATCTATGCAAAACTTGAACAAAGGAGCGTGCTAGTAATTGATTCACATACCAAGTGCGACGGTATACACCTTTTAGGCGACTCATCTGAGCATCTTCCACACCATGCCGCAGAAGGTT
Source organism: Dolichospermum sp. UHCC 0259 (assembly GCF_009711935.1). GTDB lineage: Bacteria > Cyanobacteriota > Cyanobacteriia > Cyanobacteriales > Nostocaceae > Dolichospermum. The sequence goes on from NZ_VIKX01000241.1 coordinate 14,183, forward strand.
GGGATAGAGCGTACTTAAAAGATGGTGCGATTGGGGATCGAGGGTTTCGATATCTACCGAATCCCGCCATTTTCGCCACGCATTTAGGGCAGTTTGTTCCGGTAAAATTGCCGCTTGTAGGAGCGATTTGTGCATTTTTGACGGGGTATCTCCAGAAGGATGGCTCGCGGGGAAAACCAGATCAGGGGGCGCTATGGTCATTAGCGTATTAATAAATAAAATTGATAAACTGGCAACGGAGGGTAGGATTGCAATACTCTTAGGTTAAGGAAATGTAGGTCGGGTTTCACTATTGTTCAACCCAACAAATGCTTATAAATGTTGGGTTATGTCCCTGACGGGGCGACGTAGGAGTCATACGCCTCCCGTAAGGGATACTTCCCTCAATCCAACTACGCAATTTTATTGTTTGAGCTTAACCGACAAGTATTGGGTAGGATTGGCCTTTATATCTCTAGGCAGATGTTTTAATAGCCATCGAGGCTATGGCAGATGATGTACAGACTACTACCTGTGGTTGGTTTTAGCAATAAAAAAAAGTAACAGGCAATCAATTATGAATAATGCCCATCCTAAAATTAGTGTTATCGTTCCGATTTTTAACCGCGAAGCCTATTTAGCTGAAACCCTGGAAAGTATCGTCACCCAATCCGTTCTCCCCCATGAAGTAATTGTTGTTGATGACGGTTCTACAGACAGTGGAGGAGAAATCGCCCGAAGTTTTCCCTCAGTTCGCTATCACGATCAAACCAATCAAGGCGCGGCGGTGGCTCGAAATCAGGGAATTCAATTAGCGTCAGGGGATTTTTTCGCTTTTCTCGATTCGGATGATCGCTGGATGGCGGATAAATTAGCACTTCAATTAACCGCTTTCGCCGCAAATCTGAACTTGGAAATGGTTTTAGGTCACGTTCGTCAATTCTACAGCCCTGAATTGGATGAAACAGCTAGACAGAAAATTCAGATCCCCAAAGAGGTCATGCCCGGTTATCATATCGGGACGATGCTGATCCGTCGGGAGGCTTTTTTCCGAGTCGGTTGGTTGGAAACGAATCTCAAGCAAGGGGAGTTCATCAGTTGGTATCTGCGGGCGAGGGACGCAGGTTTGCAGATTGCTATGTTACCAGAGGTAGTGATGGAAAGACGGATTCATCAAACCAATCTTGGCAGGAATTCGGACTTAAATGGGAGCGATTATGTCCGCATATTGAAAGCGTCCCTTGATCGCCGTCGAGCGAGTGGTAAGATTAGCTCTCTGCCTGGCGATGGAGAAAAACCTGAGTAAGTGCCTCTTTCACTCTAGGAGTTTGACTACATTGTAGGGCTTCGCTAACGTTGGCGATCGCAGCTTGGTTCTCTCCCCTTGCTAATTGACGCTTGGCCAATTGCAATGCCCACAAAGCCGAATTTTCCCTAGCTTTGTCCGTTAGCTGAATTGTGGTAGTTCGGGGTAGATAGGTTTCGGCGATGGCGATCGCTAATCTAGCATCTGCTATTTGCTGTCCAGAATGGGTGAGTTCATGACTCTCTGCTCCCTCATGATTCCGAAAGTACGCCAGCGGGCGCGGTTCGTACCAAACCCGATAGCGAAGGGCTGCGCGTTGCCACATCTCCCAATCAAAGGCCGAACCGACCCCAGAAGAGAATCCGCCCAGGGTCTCATAAACCTCTCGCTTGATGACAACCGCCGGAAACTGTAAATGGCAATGGGTGGCGATCCGTTCTAACCAACGGGGAAGAATGCCCGGTTTAGGTCGCTCTAGGTGGGAGAGCCAATGGTTTGCCCCCACCTCGTCTACAATCTGGAAGCGGCAGAACGCGCAACCAACCAATGGTTCTTGCTCAATCCCAGATTTTAGGGCTGTGTAGAACCCCGGCGCAACCCAATCATCATCGTGGAGTAAATGCACCCACTGTCCCCGCGCCCGTTGGATGCAGAGGTTAAAAATATGCGGGTGGCCGATATTTTCAGGGTGTCTATAAAAATTTACCCGTCCACCCCCGACCCGATCAACGAGTGCTGCTATCTCCGAAGCGATCGCTTCCCCAGCCCCATCATTAATCACTTCAATCTGCATCTCTTGTGCGTCTGGAGCCTGTTCTAAGACACTTTTCAATGCCTGTTCTAGATAATTCACCCGGTTATAGGCGGTGATCATCACAGACCAGAAAGGACGGCGAGTTGTCGGGGATAATTGCAAAATCTTGGGGAATTCCGGCACAGGAACGATATCACCCTCTGGCTCAACCTTCATAATTCCCAGTTGTACCAGTTGTTGCGAACTCTCCAATCGTACCGAATGGTTTTCATCGTACAGTTTGAGAGCAGAATTCCCTGAGAGGGTACGGAAGTATTCCGCGTATTGATGACCGTCGCCGTAATGTTCCTTACGCTTGACCTCCCGCGCCACATAATCGGTAAACAGCGAGAAATATTTGAAATGCAACAGACAACCGCTTTCCTTGGCGATTTTGGATGGGGGTAGATTGGTTAAATGTTGCCCACCGATCATTACCATTTCTAGCCCATATTTCAGGAGAGGAACTTTACTCAAAAGGTATTCTCCAGCAATTCCGAAAACACGCTCTCTTACTCCCCCGAAATATATGTTTTGATTGCGGTAGGGGCCGGACTGTTGGTGTATGCGGTGATAGTATTGGTGATCGAAATAGGGGCAAATATCCAGAAAATTCTCTTCCGTCTTGTAATGGGTGTCTTGCACCGCTTGATCCGAATACATATCCAGAAAAATCGCGGTATAGGCTCTATACTGTCCCTCGTCTAATCTTTGACATAGCTCGTGAATAGTCTGGCGCTCACAATCGGGATAATACAGTAACTCATCGGCATCCACCGTCAGACACCAGTGATCAATGCCGTACCGTCTCAGCAGCAGATCGAACCACACTGAACCAAAATTCACCTGATTAAAGGATTTGGCCGACGACCAGACATAAATATCGTCCTGTTGCAGTAAATATTCTAGAGTTCCATCGGTTGATTGATTATCAACGATGAGAAACCTATCTACTTCTTTTTGTCGGTAGTAATTGAGGAAATAGGGCAATCGGGGCAACTCGTTTCTGACGACGACGCAACACAGGAGAGCGGACGGGGATATCTTGATCCCTTTGTCGTCTGCTCTGGTGAGTTCATAGTATGCAAATGCCGTGTCAATTCCTTCTTCATCTACAATTAAATTGATATGACGCTTGTGGAATTCGGCATTGTTGGGATCATGCTCAATCGCCAGACGGTAGGATGCGATCGCTGATCTGATATCCCCTTGTTGGATCAGTGCTGATTCCAGTAACTGAAGTACCTCTCTATGGGTCGGGTTGACCTCTAAAATTTTCCGACATTCCTCTATCGCCTTCTCTAGCTGACCATTCCGTTGATAAATGGTGGCCTGTTGTGTCCATTCGATTACCGCATGGTTTTCAATTGCTTGACGATATAAGGCGATCACTGTTTTTTCTTCTCCTTTCGTGGTTAATAATTTATCTAAGGACAGCAAGGATAACCAGTGAGTGGGAGCGATCGCTAATACTTTTCGATAGCCAGCGATCGCCCGTTCAATTTTGCCTTTCTGATGCCATAGTTTTGCTATTTGAAACTCGACATTAACATTGAATTTCGGTGCGGAATTTTCGGGTAATTGAGTTTCTAAATTAGCGTCAGAGGAAGTCGTGTCTCTTGATTTAATAATTGAGTCAAGCATATCAAATATAGGAATCCTATTTGAGTTTTGAACAGATTATGAATATTTCTTTTTATGTATAAGCTTAGGAAAATCGTTAAACTTATTTACAGCGTTTCTGGAATATTTGAGGTATATAGCAATTTCTATTCAAGTGAGGTACAAGAGGCAATAATTAAATGCAGATAAACGCAGATGTTTTTGTACCTCTTTAGACGAGAAAGACTGGATTTCGATTACGCTGAATCCTGCTTTGCGGAAATAATTCCCCGTGACTTTAACAAGGTCAATCCGTTACGACCAATTTCTAGAAAATGATTCCACCAATCCCTAGGACGCTCTCTCATCTTTAGATAAAAGATCACTTGCTTTAATCTAAATTGCAGATCGAAGAGAGAATTACGGGAATCAGCGAAGGAGCGATCAATATCCCCAAATAATCCCTTGCAAACTTGATGGGCTAAGGAAATGGCGATTAAGTCCCCAATAACTTCAGACCAGATCCCAGAGGGAATATCGGCATCTAAGAGGTTTTTAGCAAGATATAAACAGAAATGCAATACTCTCGTCAAACCTTGCTGTCGCGCTTGATCGGTGACTTCCGACCAATTCAATCGCGGATAATGGTTTAACAACTCGGCGATATCGCAGACTTTCGCTAGATGTTCTAAGTGCAATCGTCTTTCCCAAGAGTCTTTGGCTACTTGAAGACAGAGGATGAGCAGTAAATCTTCCTCGCAGAAACTCTTAACCTCAGTACCCAAAAGGGTATAGCCTTTCGTTCTCGACCACAACCTGCCAAAATCTAGATCAACCGGGAAATAAAACGGAGTCAATCCCCAATGCAAATCTACCTCTATTTTTCTATCAGCATGAAAGAAACTCTGTTCTCGATCATTAGTTTCTTTGAGGGTGTATCCTTCCGATAGAAGTAGGGATCGACTTTGAGAAAAGTCCACTTCGTCCACAAGCAGATCGATATCCCAAACCTGTCGAAAGGCGGTTTTTCCGTAAATAGAAGCGGCTAGTAATGTTCCTTTGTAGGGAATTACTGCAATCGCATTCGCCTCGAAAACAGTCAGTAAGCGCAGGAGTTCAGTGGTCAGAATTAAATTTTCCCGTGTATTCTCTAAAAAGCGCGTTTTTAAAGTTGACACGATTTCCGCAGGTATCGCTCCCGGACAAACCCCTTTCAGATTGTGGTACAGCAAAGGCAGGACGCGATGTTTTTCTGCCATTGAAAGTAAGTAACTCCAGGCAATTTGTTGCTGGAGTAAGCATTGGACGCGATCAGCGATCGGCGAAGAGATCCGCGTGCGTGTACAACATAGGAGTAATTCGGTTTCTGGAAGCAGGTTCGGAACAAGTTGGCTATTGTACACGGTTGAGTCCCTCTGTTAAGGTGTACTAAAAATATAGTCCGTTTACGACTATACTTTTTGTGTATACTCAACACGGCTTAATTACTTGATTCTTCAGGTAGGGGTTTAGCAGTGCTAAACCCCTACAAATCTGGGGTTTTCGTGATTTTACAAAAGTCCATGTCTCAACCGTTTTTAGTATAGTAGGGATTTCAACCACGTTGCTTTCTGGCTGTTGCTGGAGAGAAGCCTTGTGAGATTAGTGTCACGAAGTTTTCACCATTTATATAATCCCATTTTGCGACTCCCCTATAGGAAGGGTTTCAAGAAGTGAATTTAAAGGTGGCGAAAACTTCGTGACAGTAACAGGAAACCAGGTGACAGATATCAAGATTTAGTATAATTCTCCATATAACTTAATTCAAGTTAACTAGAAGATAAACATGAACTATTCAGGATTTACCCTATGGTTTACCGGAATCAGTGGTGCGGGTAAAACCACAATTTCTCAAGGAGTAGCATTCCACTTAAAAACACGAGGTTTTCCCGTAGAAATTTTAGATGGAGACGTAGTGAGAACGTAGTTTTTCACTCTCCCCCCACTTTCGAGAGTTTATAGGGTAGGTAGAAGTAG
>NZ_VIKX01000242.1 GCF_009711935.1 Dolichospermum sp. UHCC 0259
TCCTATCCCTGTTACTTCCTAATTCCTTTTTAGTGGGGGAGTGTGAACAGTTACTCAAGATGCTATCTCCGCTATTAGTGGTGTAGTTGGTAGTGCTGTTACCCAAACTTCTGATAAACAGGATATGAATATCCAAGATGTTCTCCGCATGGATCACAATAAGGTAAATACCTTGTTTACAGAAATTCTAAAAAGCAAAGATGCTCAAAAAATTCAAGAATACTTTGGGCAACTTTATAAAGATTTGAGTGTCCATTCAGATGCAGAAGAAGAAGTTCTTTATCCACGAGTCCGTCCTTTTTATGGTGATGCTAATACCCAAAAATTGTATGACGAACAGGCTAAGATGCGAACTGTCTTGGCTCAACTGCAAAATATAAGTCCGGCTTCTGCTGAATTTAAAGAACAAATCAGACTCTTAATGGATGATGTCATGGATCATGTCCGTCAAGAAGAAAACACAATGTTTGCGGCTATTCGTAACAACATGAGTACCCAAGAAAGTGAAGAATTAGCTTCACAATTTAAAGCTGCTAAAAGCAGAATTCAACAACAAATTGAAGGGACTAAAACACAAGCTCAACGAGTTTAAATTAAATTAGGTTCCGCCTTCTAATTTAAGACTTAGATATACATTGCAAGACTAAGATCCCCGACTTCTCTAAGAAGTCGGGGATCTAATTGTTCATAACTAATTTAGGATTGCTACAGGTATACACAAAACTAATTAATTTTGATGAAGATTCCACCAGTTTTCAGCCTGTTGATGGATAGATTGCAATTCTTCTGAAGACATTTTATCTAAATGTTTTAAAATTAAACTCATTCGTCCTTGAGTTTGGAGTTTTTCTCTGTGTCTGTCCAGAAAATCCCAATAGAAGAAATTGAATGGACAGGCATTTTCACCTATCCGTTTTTTATGACTATAAACACAACTTTTACAATAGTCACTCATCTTATTTATATAGTTAGCAGAAGCAGCATAAGGTTTAGATGCTAATACTCCTCCATCTGCAAATAAACCCATACCAATAACATTAGTTTGCATCACCCAGTCATAAGCATCAATAAATGCTGCATGAAACCAATTTTCTACAGCTTGGGGTGAAATTCCCGCAATTAAAGCAAAGTTACTCAATACCATTAACCGCTGGATATGATGAGCGTAACCTGTACTTTTAATCTGGGTGATAATTTGGTGTAAACAATTCATTTTTGTTGCACCTGTCCAGAAAAATTCTGGTAATGCTTGAGTGTGAATAAACCAATTTTTTTCGGCATATTCTGGATCTACAAAATGATAGATACCATACATATATTCTCGCCAACCCAATACTTGACGAATAAAACCTTCCACACTATTTAAAGGTAGTTGGTGTTGTTTATATGCAGTTTCAGCAGATTGAATTACTTCCAATGGTTGGAGTAAGCCAATATTCAAATAAGGAGAAATTAATGCGTGCCACATTGTCTGTTCTCCGGTAATCATCGCATCTTGATAAGTACCGAAATCTGACAAACGATGTTGAATAAACCAGTCTAATACCTGAAGTGCTTGTTGACGATTTACTCCCCAAGAAAAAGGTTCTATTTCTCCATAAGTTAAAGGAGAAAGAGAGTTAACTTTGTCTATAACCTCAAGAGTAATTGCGTCTGGTGCAAACCACTTTGCTGGAGGTGGATGTATTTTACCTTTAGGTGGCTGACGATTTTCTTTATCTAAATTCCACTGTCCTCCAATTGGTTGTTTGTCCGCCATTAAAATTTGAAACCGTCGTCTTCCTTCTCGATAAAAATCTTCCATTAATAGGCGTTTACGATTTTTAGCCCAATTGGTAAATTCTTCTGTAGTCCATAAAAATTGATTGTTAGGAATTAAGGTGATTGGACAAGGTAATTGTAAATTTTGAATTATTTGGATGAATGGTTGATTATTGGGTGTCATTAACCGCAATTCGGTAATTTGATTAACTCGAATCCATTCTTGGAGTGATGTTTGAAAATCTGTGGCTATTTTGTATGTGACTGCATATTGTAGTTGTGCTAATTCGTCCGCAAAATGGCGCATTGCTGACCAAATTAACACTAATTTTTGGCGATGATATGGTCTAATTTGGATATGATCTAATGATTCGATGAAAATTACAGGTGTATTTGTTTGATAATTACAGCTTTTTAATGCTGATTGTTGCAAGGAAAGTTGATCGCCTAATATCCAAATTCCAATCATAGATATTTTATATTTTATGTGAATTTAAGTTTTTTGATTTTGGGATTTGAATCTCCCGGCAATAAATTCTCTCTTTTCTAAATGTTTGGTTTGACGTTTGGTAACTCTTTCTCTCCACATTTTGAAACTAGATGATTTCATTTCCCTTCTCATGAGGGCAATTACTTGTTTTTCTAAAAGTCCAAATTGTTTTTCTATGACATCAAATGGGGTTCTATCTTCCCACGCCATTTCGATGATCCGATCTATGGTTTCCGTGTTTAAGTCAGGTAGTTTCATACTTTGAGAATTTGAATAAAAGTGCTACGATTATAAATCTATATTGATTATACGATCACAATTCTCTTTTCTCTTGTTTTCTATAAAGAGGTAGAACTTCTAAGATAACATTCCCAGTTTGGAGACTGGGAACGAGAAAACGAAAGAATAGATACAGATTATGCTTCATAAATCGCCTGAATGCTCTAAAATAAGAGTAGGTACAAAAAACTCTGTACTGTCCTCCAGTCGCTTCATCCTTATTGCTTATGAATTTCTCGTCAGCACGACAGTATTTTTACCAAGAGATTCAACAACCTGACGAGGATATAAATCTCGCAAAGGCATCTTTATATATCGCCCAGGAAGAGTATCCAGATATTGATACTGAAGAATATTTAAATGCTCTTGATGTAATGGCAATGGAGTTAGAGGAACGTTTGCCTTCCTTTCGTTATCCTCTACGGGTTATTCAAAGTATTAATCAATATTTATACGAGGAATTGGGCTTCGATGGTAATAAAATTGATTATTATGACCCCCGAAATAGTTTTTTAAATGATGTCATTGAACGGAAAACTGGTATTCCGATTAGTTTGGCATTGGTTTATATGGAGGTAGCCAAACGGATTGATTTTCCGATGGTTGGGGTGGGAATGCCGGGGCATTTTTTGATTCGTCCAGATGTGGAAGGTATAGAGATTTTTGTGGATGCTTTTAATGGTGGTGAGGTGATGTTTCCCTGACAGGAGGACAAGATAGCTAGAAGGTAGATAGAGCAAGCTCCATAGCTCTTTGCCCTTTGATGTAATCCTTCAACCGATAGCGGCTAAATTGCATTAGTTCTTCTATACTTTTTTGGAACATTTGATGTACCCCAAGCCAATAATAGAGATGTTGACCTACATAAAAACTGCTGTGTCTGCGTTG
>NZ_VIKX01000243.1 GCF_009711935.1 Dolichospermum sp. UHCC 0259
CTTATGGCTCATTTTATGGTTCACAATTTAGCCCAAGTTATGGTTCAAGTCACACATTTCATTATAAACGGCTGTGGGAATAACAATCCCAGTGTAAAGTTTTTGCAGTAAGTCTAGCTGATTGATTGCTGCTAAATTAGTAATTGGTGATGTATCACTAACAATAATCACAATAACCCCATTGATTCTAGGGTTTTCACATCTGATTGAAAATCCTCTATATCATAATTGATACAAAGTCCCCGTAAAGCAAGTTGATGTTGAAACTCAATTACTGTGAGTCCAGTCCAAGCACGAACTTTACCACTACTAATTTTTCCTTGCTGATAAAGCATAATAGCGATTTCTAATTTTAGTTCCCCTTCCGTCATTTTGCTGGCTCGGAGAATATCATCAGGTATTAAGACACTCATAAACAAGTTTACAATTGTAATTTATCTAATTTTAGGATAATTCATAGGGTGATAGATGGAATAGGTAGCAATCGCTCAAAATAATTTCCCCGTAAAGCAACCATAAGGTGTTTTATAGGATTTTTAAAACAGCCCATTATGCTACAATGTACTTCTTTTTAACAAAAAGAAATTGCTCCCACTCCTAAAAAGAGCAGCAAGCTACATCGCAATATGGTATTGCTTGACTCCAACTATAAAAAATCAGCTTTTTTAAGTGCAAACTTAGTATTCAGGTTCTAATTTAACTAAGTGCAAAACCAAGTACCGCTTAATCTCATCATGAATCTCCTGCGGCAGAACAGATATCAAACAGGCGATTAAAAAAGCTTTAATTTCCATCGTCGCTGCATTCACAGCCCTAGAAAACCCTTGCCAGCCAAGATGTTCACTAAACGTAATCACATCTTCAATGATCATTTCCGCTGGTTCACCACCGTCTTCACAGCCATGTTTAAGCAGAGGTAAATACTCATCAATAAACCACTTCTCCTCACAGGTTAAAACCTCCAGAGAATTATTATTAACCCTATAAAGAGAGTTATATAGGAGTAGCAATAATTTTTTAAAGCTATTCCACCCGCCGAAATAGTTCTTAGCAACTTGACTGAGCCACGGTTGAGAAATCCCAGCAGCTTTAGCTAATACCCCCTGACGAACTTTCTGCCAATCTGTCACCCCTGCTGCTACCAATTGCTTGAATGCCGTTAATATGCCCTTGCGTGTCTGCTGGATTTCCGTTCCTGCATCTGCACAAATATCAACAGCATCAGACTTAATAAACCTAGCATTAGGGTAATAGTCCGCTAAATAGGACAAATCTTTGTCACTAACCACATAATAAGTTACCCGTTCCGTCCTCCGGTTAGCTCTAGTTCTACCTACACACTGCA
>NZ_VIKX01000244.1 GCF_009711935.1 Dolichospermum sp. UHCC 0259
CTCCTATCCCTGTTACTTCCTAATTCCTTTTTAGTGGGGGAGTGTGAACAGTTACAATATCAAAATAAACTAACCGATTTTCCCCTTTATAACTACCAAAGTTTTCTAGATGTAAATCACCACAAATCCAAGTTAGAGGTGCTGAATTTAGGAGTGAATCTGGAGGAAGGTCTTCATAAAATAAATGACAAGTTCCCCGAAAAAAGGAAAATGGATCAGTAGCAAGTTTTTTATATTTTAATTGTAATAATTCAGGGTTGCGTCCGTTGTTGAATTTTTCAATTCTAGCTTTAATGTTGTTTGACATAGATTTATATTGTCTGAATCAGGATTTACAGGATTTGAGGATGTACAGGATGTGGTTTGGTATTTTTTGTCTGAATCAGGATATCCAGGATTTAAGGATGTACAGGATGTGGTTTGGTGTTTATATTTTTGGATTTCTTGATTTGATAATTTTAGAATAAAGTTTTTATTTTTAATTATCTTCATCCTGACGAATTATACTAATGAATTTATAGTTAATTATCAATTTTAATATAAATTAACTTTTTATAAAATGCTGAGTTTGACAATTAATAATCCTGTAAATCCTTAAATCCTGGACATCCTGATTCAGACAATTAAGTAAATCACATCCACACAAACAAAGTCTATCAGTGTGGACTAATTGATTTACGATGTAGCTTCCTTTAGCTTACCTTGTATCTCATTAAGGAGTGATTCTGGTTCTTTGATCTCTGGTTCATCTGGACAAAACTCTAGGGTAAATTTGACTCTAAACTTTCCAGACTCCCAATTTTTCCCAGGTTTTAAAACTTTACAATCAACACCTTGCTCTATCCAATCTTTTTTATTTTTCGTAGATGGTAAAGTACGACTATTTATCTTATCTAACTTCTCATTTAATTGCTTTAAGCCATCATTATCTAAAATCACTTTTGATATTGCTTGATTCAATTGACTGACTTTTAATATATGTCCATCAAAATCAATCACAATATCACCATCTTCCCAATCAAACACTTCAAACTTATCTTCCATTTCTTTCTTCCTCTGTGTCTCTGTGGTTCGTTAAAAAAACAAAATTAGGTGAACACAGAAAAACCCCGTATTCACCCAAAATATTATACCTCTTCTTCCCCAATTATCGGCAGCAAATGTTCATATAACTGCATCGCTTGTAAACAGCCATTAATTCCCGCAACTGCTGTATTATACTCCTCAATTTTCCCCCCAACCTGACTCAATAAACGTTGATTATTAGCGATCTTTTCCTCCGCTTCCTGTTGTAAAGTCTTCTCTAAATAAACTCGCGCCTGAGTGTATTGTTGTAATATCTCATCCGCTTGTTTTCCCCCCATTGGTAACAACTGAGTTTTGATAGTTTGGTTAATAGTTTGACGGAAAGACTTACGAATCGTATCAGAAACTTTTGGTTCAAAATCTAACTTTAATAATTGTCTAATTGCAGGTTCAGCTTCAACTATACTTTCTGCACCATAGGAATGGGAAGTTTGTTCTAATACTTGTCGAAATTGATAGATAGAAAATGTCCCTTCATTGTAAAATCTGGGACTTTCTCTGACAAATCTGTCACATTCCACTCTCGCAGCACTAATTAAAGATTGGGAAACCCGTTCTTCTATCACCTTTACCTGTACTTCTATTCCCCCATCATTGCCTAACAAGCGATACAATTGACGGTAATATTCTGCTTTTCTAATCTTCTCCATTATCTGTTGGAATAAATTAGCAACGACTTGTTGACAAGACTCTACAAAAATGTCTTCCAACTCATTTGCTAAATAATAAAAAGCCTCTACTAAAACAGCCAATAAAGGTGCAGTTGCATTGCGGGGATGACTCAAAGTAGCGCGACGGTAAGCATCAGCTACGGAAAAAGTATCTAATAGTTCATCAAGACGGCGAATCATTCGTGATTGTAATTGTCGGAAATCCGTCTCAAAATCTTCACAGTTATTATTAATGATTTTATTAACTTCATCATTAATATGCTGATTAAATTCTCTCCCAACTTGCTGAAGTTGCTGATTTAATCTTTGCAACTCATATTCCTTCATACTCTCGATTTCTCGCGGTTGACTATCTAAATCAATTTGCACACTTTGATAGTGCTTCTTGAGTTTGATACAAATGTCTTCCAAATCATCAGCAAGATTTTTGAATAATTGGGGACGTTTCTCTTCTGTGAGATAGCGAGTAATTGATGTGCGAAATTCTTCAATTCCACTATCTTGAATTAGTTGGTTAATTAATGGTGTTCCCTGTTCGCTTAAAATTCTCACATAGTTGTGATTAGAAGTTTCATAATTATGGAGAGAAATTCTAAATTGACTGGGAGAAAGTTTACCTGAAGCAACGCAGTAGCGATTAAATTCATTTACAAATTGTGGTGTTTCTTCTTTCCCATCTAAACCTTTAACACTTTCTGCAAAAATCGAATCTAAACCAAATCTATCTAATCGCGTTGTTTGTTTAATTTGACTTCCGTAAAATCCTAACAAACCACTAGTTTTATAAACTCTAGTAGTATCTCGAAATTGACTGTTAATTAAGTCTTCTAATCTTTGTCTAAGTTGGTTATAGTACCAAGTTTCATCAATGCGGTTAAAGATATAAAAAACCCTATCTCTTATCCCTGCATTTTCTCGCATTGTTTCCAACAGTTCTGTTTCTTCTTTTATCATATCTCCTGCTGACGCAGTTTTGAGAACACAAACTACTGCTGACGTATCTGGATGTTGAATTTTTGCATAAGCTAATTGTGCATCTTTTTTTACTGGTGCATCAATTCCTGGTGTGTCTATAATGACGTTACCATCTTCTAAAAGCGGATGATAACAATAATATTCAATTCGTTTCAAAACTGCGCTATTACTACCTCTTCGCGCATATCCTGCGGCTTCTTTGAGGTTAGTAAAATTAAATTGTTCCATTGAATATGTTGCATTATTAAAGCTATTAATTCTTTCTTTGTTTGCAACATATCCTTCTAACAATAAAATTAATGCTTTTGCTTGTTTTGCACGTTCTGATTTATTTTCTCCTCCTTCTTGTTGAATAATTGCTGTACAACCTTGATGCAATAAATCAACTACATCTTGTTTATGGATATTCTCTACGGTATTAAATCCCAATTGCTGACATAAAAATACCGCTTGTTCTTGAATTTCTGCTTCACTCAAAAAGGTTAAAACAACTCTTTCTGAATCTACAGGTGCATATTCAATTTTACATTCTGTACCAGTCGCGTGTCCTTCTGCACTATATAATAATTCCCTCTCTAATAGGGCATTAATCAACATGGATTTACCCGCGCTAAAAGCACCAGCAAACACAATTTCAAACTTAGGAGAAATCGCTTTATCCAAAGAAACTTGCACAGATGTAATATCTTGCGATCGCAAAGCTGCTTCTTGCTGTAGAAGTTGAAGAATAGATTCAACTTGTGCTTGCAATTGCTGGCACTGGGGCATTAAACTGGACATAAAAAGTAGTAATCAAGGTGCATAAGTATTGTAATACTACTTACCGCCATTTAGCTACATTATCCCCAATGCACCACGAGTCACACCTAATTGGTTTTGTAGCTTCAATTCTCTCCACAGTTGCGAACCGATGATTTCTCCTTGGAGTAATTTCTGATAGCTATGTATGGTTTTTTCCACTTGTTCCGGTGTTTCGCTGACAAATTCAATCCGTAAGTGCTGTAAACCCAATGAAATCAGCCGTTCTACGTATTCTGCTCCGGTTTGTGCTGTGGCGTTATATACTGTATTTCTGCATCCTGCGTCTGCTTTAAGAATGTGTTCACTACCTACTCTGTCTCTGATTGTAACCGCTTGTGTATCACAAGGTCTACCACAATTGGTGTAATCTGTTCCTTCAGATAGAAAAGCGCAGAATACACAATGTTCCATGTGAAACATTGGTATATGTTGATGAATTGTGACTTCAAAATTTTGTGCTGGGTAATTGGTAATTAGATCTTCGAGTTGATTAATATTTAAGTCGTAAGATGCTGTTAATCGTTCTAAATTAAAGCGTTGTTGAAAATAATCTGCGGTTAAAGGGTTAGCAATATTTAAGGAAAAGTCACCAACACATCTTTCATTTGCAAAATATTCTAATTGGTCATAATTTCTAATTAAATAACCATCAGCTTGGGAAGCAAGAACTTGTTTTAAAATCCAGGTTTCTCCCGGTTTGGTTATCCGGGGTGGTGCGACAAAGATACTCGGTACTGGGGACTGGGGACTGGGGACTAGGTTTATCGAAGAATCTTTCCACTCTCTGAATATTTTTACTGCTTCTTTATAATTGCGAGGATCTTCAAATTCACAATATATAGTTTTGATATCTGCTGTTAATACTGCTTGTAATTGTTCAATATTTCTGACTAAAACAATCAGAGAAGCAGAAGCGGGAATTTGTGTAGATTTAGCACTAATTAGATCTTGCCATTTTCCCTGATGATTTAATTCCCAAAGTTTGGGTCTACTTCTTAATTCCTCTAATTTGCTAACTATTTCCCGACGCATTCGGTTTAACTCACTCACGGGTAACATAATATTCCCATTGAGATTATTTATAAAAGTATCTAAATGAAAAGGTGTATTCCCTAACCGTCCAAATTGTTCTTTTAATCTTTCTGTAGATAGGGGTTTTGTATGTGCTTCAGCTATTAATATTTCTGATTCTACTTGAACTATATTCCAAGATTGATCACGGGATATAGCTATTAGTTTTTCGCCAATTTCTCCATGCACTTCGATGTTAATCGGTCTGGTAAATTGGGGATATTCTCCAGTATAACTTTGACGGATTTGTTTATCAAGTTCTGGATCATTTGTCTTCCAAACCTTATCACCTATATGAATATTATGGAAATTTAAATCATTTCTGCCAAAAGTTAAAATGACATCCTGACCATTGGGAATAACTGCATATATTCTTCCCCCTTCTTCCTTGGTTTCTGGATGTCCGCAATCAAAAACAATTCCATCTCCTGGTTTAACAGGTGCTTCTAACTTTACTGTTATTTCGGCATTTCTAATTCGGGTAACTTCTCCCAAATAAACACCCCGTTTTTTACCAAATCTTCCATGTACCAATTCTTGATTATTAATTCCCTCAAACCAACCTGTATATAATCCGCGAGAAAATGCCATTTCTAACTTATATTGGTCTTTCTCTCTACTAGAAAACGTCTCTATATTTGTTTCCAATAATTGATTTAAAGCTTGACGATAAACGCGAGTCACATTAGCAACATATTCCGGTGCTTTCAACCGTCCTTCAATTTTCAAAGAAGTCACTCCAGATTTAACTAACTCTGGTAAAACTTCTAAACCTGCTAAATCTTGAGGACTTAATAAATATTTTCTATTACCTAAATTAACAACTTCTCCATCGGCAATTAAATCATAAGGCATTCTACAAGCTTGAGCGCATTCTCCCCGATTTGCGGAACGTCCTCCTAATGCTTCGCTGGTTAAACATTGTCCAGAATATGCGACGCACAAAGCACCATGAACAAAAACTTCTAAAGGTAAGGAAGTATTTTTTTGAGATATTTGTTGTTGAATTTTATTAATTTCTTTAATGGAACATTCCCGCGCTAAAACTACCAATTGACAACCCAAAGATTTAGCAAATTCTACCCCCGCAGCACTGGTAATAGTCATTTGGGTGGAAGCGTGAATAGGAAAGTCGGGAGAAAGATGACGAATCAGCCGACAAATACCCACATCTTGCACGATAACAGCATCAACACCGGCAGAAATGATAGTTTTGAGGTATTGCTGTGCTTCCGTTAGTTCCTGGGGGAAAATCAAGGTATTCAGAGTGATATAACCTTTGACTCCCCGCAGGTGCAAAAATTCCATTAATTCGGGTAAATCTGCTTCTGTGAAATTTTCAGCCCGTATTCTCGCGTTAAACTTTTCTAAACCAAAGTAAATCGCATCCGCACCATTTTCTACTGCGGCTTGAGCGCATTCCCAGTTACCCGCAGGTGCTAGGAGTTCGGGGATTTTCAGGGTAGGGGTGGAGATGCTTGTCATTTTGGTTAAGTCAAGGTTATGTCAGCTTATAGATTGTACCTAAATTGAGGGGAAGTTGCCTATAAGCTAGAAGTTAGACCCACACGGAAAGTAAAACCAGGACTATATATCCGATTCACTCGTTCATATTGTTCACCCAAAAGATTTTCTAAGTAAAAAGTTAATCCCAAATTTTTATTTACAGGAATCCGTCCACTCAAATCTAAATTAAAGAAAGACGGTGCAAAATCTGTACTCCTTTCTCCCGGTATGTTTCTACTAAAAACAGAACGACGAGAACCACTATTATAAGTAGCATATAAATTACCTTGCCATCCATTCTTTTGATAACCAATTCCAGTTTGTAGCAAAGAATAGGGAATTAAACCTAATTGTAACCCCTTTTCTGTGCCTGTTTTGATTTGAGCATCTGTATAAGTATAGTTGATAAAAGTTGACCATTCACTGGCAATTTTTAATTGCAATGCTGCTTCTAAACCATTGGTATCTACTAAACCAATATTTTCCCATCTGCCATTAATTACCCCCAAACGATTATCTAAACTATTACCAAAATAAGTAAATTGTCCTAACAAATTTGCAGACAATCTCACATCTATTCCCGCCGTCCAAGTAGAACCTGTTTCTGGTTTTAAATCGGGGTTAGAATTCCAATTATGCACCGTATCAAAAACATATAATTGATCTAATCCTGGATTGCGTTGCGCCCCTGCCCAACTTCCACGCACTGCAATAGCTGGATTAACTGCATAACGTAACCCAGCACTAGGATTAAAATAACTCCCAAATTGACTATCAAAATTTTGTCTTACCCCTAAATCTGCTTGCACAGCATCGCTAAGTTGCCAAGTATTGACAGCAAATAAAGCTGTATTAAATGTACTTCTATCTTCCCTTTCATTTTTAGCAATTAGGGCAGGATTCGTACTCAAAACATCGCCAATTAAATCGGTATTTTTTAAATCTAATCCCCAGCGTAATTGATTATTAGGAGTAATTTTCCAATCATGTTCTATCCTAGTTTTGAATTGCTGTGTATCTAAAACTCCTGTGCGGTAAAATGTCGCTCCCGTTGGTCCATAAGTGCTAAAATAATCTCGGTTGTAACCCAATGTAGTTGTTAAATTGGAATTTTCTTCCTTACCAAGTCGAGTTTTCCAAGATAAGCCAATATTCAAACCATCATGATCTAATCGGTCTCTTTGTAAAGGAAAACCGAAATAAATCAACCCCCGACGACTACTCAGGGTAGTTACATCTAAATTCAAGGAGTTTTTAGGATCTAAATCTACACCTATGCTACCAAAATAAGTGCTAGTAGCTGTATCTGCATTAAATAAGTATCCTTGAGCATCACGATTTGCAGCACCAACAGGAACGCGATAACGATTATCTATAAAGAACCTTTCAAAGCTAAAGTTGTATTTGACTTTATTCGTTGACCCACTATAAGTTACCTGTTGATTATTTAAGTTTAATGAGCCAAATTCAGCACTAGCATTTAGTTTTGGTTTGCCATAACCTTCTTTGGTAATGATATTGACAACTCCGCCAAAGGCTGAAGAACCATATAAAGAAGCAGCCGTACCGCTATATAATTCGACTCGTTCAATAGCCTCTATCGGAATACTATTTAAATCAGTTGCACCATGATATGTACTGATATTACTATTAATTGGTCTACCATTAATCAGGAATACAGATTGATTAATTGAAGCTCCTCGATAGTATGTACCTGTGTGAATATCTGCGCCATGTCCCACATCATTAATAGCAAAACCGGGCATTCTTTTTAAAACATCAGCAACACTCGTTGCACCCTGTTTTTGAATTTCTTCTTTTTCAATTACATAAGTGGGAGTAGATTCAGGGAGAACATCTTTTTCCCCAATGGTGTCTATGGAAATATCTGCATCGTCTGTAGGAGTTAAATCTGTTTCTGGGGCGGGTTCTGGCTTAACTTCGGTTACTGTTGGTTGTTGGGTTAATAATTGAGCATTTGTGGCGGTTAATTCAATTTCACTTAAATTAGGAATATCTAAATTGACTGCATTTTGATTATTTTCATTATCAGCAGCTACAGCAGGAAATGTCACCAGTAAACTTAGTAAATAAACTGGTAGGAAAAAATTCTTAGTCATATTTTTGGACTCACACCCGGTAATAAAAATCACTAATTTCCATTTTCCCTATAAATAGAAATTGTGTCAAAAGACAAGCTGTCATACTTATATTTATAAAGACTCAGATTTAAAAGGATGAAGTACAAATTTATCTGCGTTTATCTGCGTCCATCTTCTTCCATCTGCGGTTAATTATTTCTTCTTGTACTTCAAAATATAGTGGTTATCGCTAGAATTCAATAAAATAGAGGGCGCAGGCCTTGCGCCCCTACAGACTAAATTTCAGCTACTGCTCGTTCAATTAAACGTCGTGCTAAAGTCTGAGTTCCTGTGTGTTCATAGTAATTTGTAGACACATCTATAAATGCTGCTAGATAATCTAGCTTGTCATCAGCAATTTGTGTGAAAGATTGCAAATTACCAATTACTTTTTGTGGGGTTAAATTATTACTTGTCACCAACCCACTCATCCAACCGCTAACTGATTGAAAACTTTCCCCAATAAAGTTGAGTTTACCAGCATCACTATTGCCAGGAATAGTATTTTTGATGCTTTGGAAAGTCTGGTTTTGGTTTAAATCCTGGGGATTCATTTGACTAATCCCAGATAAGGCTTTGTGAATAAAGTCGGGACCTAGAGGTATTAAACCATCAACACAAACTAATGCCACCATGCGGATAAGTGACTCACCACCATACTCACCTAAAGAACTGACAAAATCGCCGATACTATCTCCAGGAATGCCATTAATTTGACAAAAGGCGACTACTTCAGCTACTAATTTCAGAGTTAAATCAATGGTTTGAGCTTTGTCTGGTTTGGGAGTCAGAGAGTTTAAAAAACCGAGCATGGGAATGTTTTCCCCAATTTTATTAGCTAAAGCTGCTGCACCCAAAGCCTTATCTGCACCATCAACGGTTTGATAAAGCCACAGGGCGGTTTGATATCCTTGGGATTTATCGTTAAATAAATAAATTGCTCTTTCACCAATTTGTTGAATTAAATCTTCGTCAGTTTCCCCGGTAACAGTTTTAATGGTATTCACAAAACCAACTGTATTTTGCCATTCACCAGGAGCAACAAAATCTAAAGCGTTCAACATGGAAACAGTCAAGTTACTGGTTGGTAGTTCGTCAACTAGCTGCTGAATTGGTTTACTCACAAAATTCTCCTTATGTATGTTTTGTATTAACTTCGGTTGTTAGTTAGGGAAGCGATTAAACTATTTCAACTTTGCTAAACCATCAAGATTAAATTTTTCTATCCAGGCTGCGCGATCGCTCGCAGTAAATGATGGACTCTTAGAAATCACCTTCACCTGGTACTTATTCACTAGCACAGAAGTTTGAGTATTACCAACTTTTACTGCGGGATAACCACCTATTTTTTCGGTGCTATTGGCAAATTTAGCCGCTGCTCCTGGTATGCTGCTAGTATCAGAAATAGCAAGTTGGCCAACTACTTTACCATCCTTTTTCAAGTTTGCCTCAGAAAAGCCCTTTTTCTCCTGGGTGTAGACACGATCATAGCCATCTCCACTACTGGGGAAGAATTTATTTAATTTACTACCCTGAGTTGCATTTTTAACTACCGCCTGTCCACTTCTTTGCTTTGTACTTTCTTGTTGTACTTGATCAAAACGACTGGGTGCTTTTGTCGCGCAAGCTGTAGTCAGTAGTACAATTGATAGCAGTACAGCAGCTAAAACTCTCCGCCCACGATTTATCACCATTTTTGGCTTCTCCTTGATACTTGAGCTTGTGAGGCAATTATCAACTATTTTGTCACTTACAAACTAGAAAATTTACTTTTAAATAATGATTGGAGGTAGTGATCATCACAAAGTATTTGCATATTTTTGTAGTACTATACTACACAAGACGTTGAGCTATCACCGCATAAAAAGGATCTCCACCTCCTACTCCCAACCACTGCAAAAAACTTGGTGCTATTGAGGTCGAACAAATCACTTCCGGGGTTGTGAATCCAGGAATTGAGGTAAAATATCCCTTGACCAATTCTACTCTAAAAGCTTCCGAACCATCCCGCCAGGCTTGAATTGCCTTTTGAAAAAACATCCGGTTAGAAAAACTAATAATTGCTATCCCACCGGGTTTCAGAATCCGATGTATTTCCGAAAAGATAGCCTCTGGGTATTGAATATATTGCACAGAAACACAGTTAATAACAGCATCAAAGTCTTGATCTGGAAAAGGTAACTGGAGATTTGTATTGATATTTTGGACAAAATAATGATTTAATCGAGTATTTCGGGCTAGTTCTTCAGGATTTAGTCCGTGTCCTTCTACATGAGCAAAATCTATCTCTGTAGGTAGATGCGACACCCAACTACTCATTAAATCAAGAACACGCATATTTGCTTGAAGTCGCTGACGATATAAATCAGTTAATTGTTGAATAAAACCATCATCTACATGAGTAACAAAGCGAGGGTAATCATAGAATAACTGATCATCCGATTCATCTAACTTAATCCGTTGATTTGGTTGTAGTAGCATAAATGTCTTTTTTACCTGATCTAAAAATTTTGGCTAGTATTTTAATTGGTAAGTTATCAAAAATAACTTCACTTATTTTACATGAAAAAATACTATATTTCACAATTCATAAATGTTTTTTAAATCACCGCTAATTACCAATATTATCCAATTAATTCAGCTATTTTGGCAATTACCATATTGCAAATTATTGATTTGGCTACTCCCTTTATTGTTATTTACTTCTGGGGAAACCAGTCTCATGGCTCATGATGAAACACTTTATGCCTTAAGAGCCAGACAAATGTTGGAAACAGGTGATTGGATATCACCTTGGGGTCATCCTCATCATAAAACCCCTGGATTTTATTGGTTAATTGCTATTTTTTATCAGATATTTGGTGTTAGTGATACAACCGCGAGAATACCGACAATGATTGCGGGAATTTTGAGCATATTTGTTATTTATAAAGTGGGAGAAATTCTTTTATCTGACAAATTAGCATTCTTGGGAATTATTATTCTAAATGTAGAATTTTTGTGGATACAATATTGTCGGTTATCGACACCAGATTTACCAACTATATTATTAATATTTATAGGAATTTTCTTGCTATTAAAATCTGACATAAATCCTCAAAAACGATATTTATATGGTTTTATCACCGGGCTAAGTTTTGGTCTAGGTTTCTTGATGAGAAGTTTGATGATTTTTCTACCAATGATGGCATTATTACCTTATTTAATCATAGATCATCGTCGTCATCGTCATTTAACTAACCCCATGCTGTATTTAGGGTTTTTAGTAGGTTTAATTCCCACCTTAATTTGGCTTTATTTTAGCTGGTTACGTTATGGTAGCGATAGTATTGGAGCTTTATTGGGATTTGTCATAGAACTAGGTAGTCATGAACAACATAAAAATGGCATTTTATTTTATGTATGGAATCTAGCTTTAAAATCTTTTCCTTGGTTATTTTTTAGTTTATTAGGCATAACATTAGTAATTCGGCGTTCAATTTCTAAATATCCATTAATATTAATTGGTTTTCCCGTTATCTTATTTACTGAATTGAGTATATTTTCCACTCGTCTATCTCATTATAGTCTTTGCATTTATCCATTTATCGCTTTTTTAGCTGCGGTAGGTTTAGATTGGTTAGGAAAAATTTACCAAAAAGGATTTGATGATCAACTTTCATCTCATCAGATAATTTATTTACCGAGAAATATTAGTTATGCTTGGGGAATATTAGGGATAATTTTAGTTTTAGCCGGAATAAGTATTGTAGTTTGGGGTGAGGTAAATATTCACAAATATGCAATTCTGATGATATGTTCTGGTTTTGGTAGCTTAATTGTGCCGTTAATCTGGATAGGTAAGTTTCATTATCATCTTAAGTTTCTAACTTCTCATTATTGGCTATGTAGCTTATTGATTAGCTGTTGGTTATCTGTAGCTACAGCAGGTAATTTAGGTTTGTTAGGTGATTTCAACCCAGATTTTAGAGTATTTTCCCAACAACAAGCAATTAATAAAGTTTTGCATAATCATCCGATTAACTTTGTCAAAGGAACAGGATTTAATGATAAAGAATCTTTGTTAATTTACTTTTATACACCCCAGTATGGTAAGAGTGTAGATTCACTTTCTCAGTTACCGATTTTTAGTTATGCTTGGATTTATCAACAAGGTTCTGTTAAAGTACCAAATTATCGAGTTATTGGTAGTTTTAAAAATTATCAATTAATTCAAGTTTTATCTGCAAATAATTATGATAAGTAAAAATATAGGATAAATATGATTAAATCTGGACTAAGTAAGTGAACGGAAAAAAACAGAAATATGTAACGAAAAGTAAAGTTGCCCAAAACCTCTTTTCCCTTTTTCCCCATTCCCTTGCCATAACAACAATTTTTAACGTCAACCTACTTAAGTAGGTCAACAGGAAAATTTAAAGGTATGTAACGGTATGTAAAGTTGTCTCAATGCAATATTCTGATTGAGTTTCAGCCTAGTGTGTTAATTTTGACAGGAAAACCAGGGATTTCCTTCATGCAGAAAGTATGATAGAAAAAAGGATACCTGAAAGCTCA
>NZ_VIKX01000245.1 GCF_009711935.1 Dolichospermum sp. UHCC 0259
TAGGGGAAGTAGGGGAAGTAGGGGGAGTAGGGGGAGTAGGGGAAGTAGGGGGAGTAGGGGAAGTAGGGGAAGTAGGGGGAGTAGGGGAAGTAGGGGGGAGAAAGAATTTTCCCAATGACAACTGACAACTGACAACTAACAACTGACTACTGACGTTGAAAGCGAAGTGCATCAATTGATTGGGCGGTGAGAAAAATACCTAAAACAATGTAACTGGCAAAGAAAATTAAGCTGCTAGTATCAAAAATTCCTTGAATTAAGGTGTTGTAATGTTTAAACAGGGATAAATGATTCACGGCTTCACCAATTTGACCAGGAATGTATTTGGCGATGAAATCAATGAATACGACGGCAAAGGTAAGAACAGCCGCTAAAATTGTGCTGTCTGTTAATGAGGAAATAAACATTCCTAAAGATAAAATTGCTGCTGCTAGTAGAAGTAATCCTAAATGACCAAGCAAGGGAATTAGGGGGGATATGGGAGGATTGGAATTAGATAAAGCGATCGCCTCTAATCCCATTAAGGGTAAAATCATGGTTAAGAAAAATGTCAACACCCCTAACAATTTACCCACAGCTACAGCCCAGTTGGTAATTGGTGATGTGGCTAATAGTTCCAAAGTTCCTCGTTTGCGTTCTTCCGCATAGAGTCCCATGGAGAGAATCGGCAATACAAATAACATTAACCGCGTTATGCTATCTAAAATTGCCCGCACAAATTCGTAGGGAACATCTATTGGTTGCCCTCGCGAATCATAGTCATAAACTGTGACTAAAATTCCTTCTGGTCCTGACCAAATTATCACGGCAAATAACCCGGCTAAAAACCAAAATGCACTAGCTACTCCATAGGCTAATGGCGAAACAAAATAACTTTGTAGTTCTCGACGATAAATGGCAATAATGTTGGCGATAACTATACCCATTTATGCAGCTTCTCCTTCTTCAATTTCTGGGGTTATTTCCATTGGTAAATTCTTTTGTGCTGTAGTTAATTCTAAGAAAACATCTTCTAGTGTGGCATTGATTCGTCGCATTTCATATAAATCAAACCCAGCCCGAATTAAAGCAGCAGTAATTTCTTTTCCTGGTTCTGTTCCTGGCTGCAATATTACCCGGAGGCAAGTATGATCATCTGACGATTGCTGATGGTTAGGCATTAATTCTACTGAACTGACATCAGCGATATTTTCCAGCATTTGTCTAGCTAAGGCTGCATCTCCACCGATTTCTAACTCATATCCCACCCCACCTGTTAACTGTGTCATCAAATTTTCTGGGGTATTAGTTGCGACTATTTGCCCCCGATTAATAATGGCAACTCGACTACAGGTCATGCTCACTTCTGGGAGAATATGGGTAGACAAAATGATAGTGTGTGTTCCGGCTAAACTTTTAATTAGGTTTCGCACTTCGATGATTTGCCGAGGATCAAGACCAATGGTAGGTTCATCAAGAATAATAGCTGGTGGATCATGAACGATCGCCTGGGCAATTCCCACTCTTTGCCGATAACCTTTAGAAAGTTTCCGAATAATAACTTTGCGCTTCTCTTCTAAGTTACAACGATTAATAGCTGCTGTTACCTTTGTCGGGCGATCGCCTGAAGAAACTCCCTTAATCCGAGCGACAAAGTGTAAAAAACCCTCCACAGTCATCTCTGGATATAATGGAGGCGTTTCTGGTAAATAACCAATCCGCTGTCGCACCAATAGAGAATGATCATGGACATCATAACCTGCAATCTTGGCTGTTCCAGTTGTAGCAGGTAAATAACCAGCTAAAATTCGCATAGTTGTAGTTTTACCAGCCCCATTCGGTCCCAAAAAACCTAAAATTTCCCCTGGTTCAACACTAAAGGTAACGTCCGTAATTGCCGTTGTTGAACCATAAATTTTACTCAAATGCTCAACTTCAATCATTTGTCCAATTACTAATTATGAGAATACCCACACAATCTTAGCGAAAGAATGGGTAATTAGCTTCAACGGGAGCATCTACATTCGGCTGAACATCTTTTAATTCCTGTCTGTTTTGTTGTGTCTTCACAAAATTGTCTTAAAAGTGCATAGCTTGAATAAGTAAGTTGGTGTTATAACTAGTCCAGAGGAAAGAGGTGGGGGTGCTTGTGATTTTTATCACATATTATTACTTGCTCAATATATTATATTATATAAATTGAACATCTAGCTGTATACATGATGCGTGTGTAATAAAAATCACACGAAAATTACAAAAAAACGAGCCATAAAATTCAATTCAACCATAGTAACATTCACTTGGATGAGATATAGGATCTACTATAAAAGCCACACAGCAAGAGATCATGACTCCTACTATAACATTTTGCTCAATGAAGAGAATAGTTGGAAATTTTTCAGGTAATACTAGTTGTATAGGTTTAAAATAGTTAATCTATCTAAGATTAGATGTAACTGTTCACACTCCCCCACTAAAAAGGAATTAGGAAGTAACAGGGATAGGAG
>NZ_VIKX01000246.1 GCF_009711935.1 Dolichospermum sp. UHCC 0259
AATCTGAGTCACATCTGCGGAATGTGGGTTTCAACTTTTTACAATAGGTTTTATCCCTTTCTTTCTTTGCGTCTTTGCGCGAAAAAAACTCTGTTACAAAACAGAAGATTTATTTTCTGTTGTTTGAATAAAGGTTTGAAAATTCCCATTGGGTGTCCATTGAATAGCACCATCTTTACCAGTAAAGAAAAGTTTTGTTTCTCCTTTACTTAATGAAGATAATGTTTTGTTATCTAGATTATTAGCAGGAGAGATAGCTATCTGTGGTTTGAGTGCTAAAACTAAATCTTGTAAAGATTCTGGTGGACACCACAACACTTGGGGAGAAGATAAATCCCCACTTTTAACCAATTCTGCAATTTGTTGAGACTTAATATTACCTACTAATAACCAGTTCTGATTGAAAATTTGTAATTTTAAAATCGGCACTTGATCATTAATTAATTGTGCTGTCATTGTGGCATTATTTATAAGTTGACCAAGTGCTAAATTTTGATAGATTCCTTGCTGTTTTTGGAGTTGCTGTTGCAGTAATTGAATTCCAATATTATCTTCTAACTTGGGAGTATATTCATACAAATTCTTAATTGGTAAACTTTGCATAATTTCTAACCAAGCATCATTAGTATAACCTGTAAACTTACTAGCGATCGCCCAATTAATCTGATTTATCCCTTGCTGTCTCAAAAATGGTAAAATCGTAAATCTCCCCGTGCCTTCATTTCCCCCATTAATTACCGCAACATTCCCCCGATCTTGAATTACTAAAACAGGTTCAGTTCTAGTATCTAACAAAGTAATTCTCACCAAATTATTAGCAGAATGCCAACCAGGAACAAGCACCAAACCAACTGCCACTAAACCCGCAAACCACCAACGTTTTTGCCACCATTTGACCAACCAAGCTAAAATAATTAAAATATAGATAGTCAACATTTGCCAAATTGATATACTCCCAACCGCCACCAAACTGCCTGGTAAATTAGCAAAAAATTCCACCATTTGAATCAACCAATGGGTAGGGTAATATAAAAAACTGGCTAAAGTACCACCTAAATTTGGAGAAATCAAACTTACCAACCCGCTGATCATTCCCCCAATACTAATCACAGAAATAAATGGTGTTGTTAGAATATTTAGAGGCACACTATAAATAGGAATAACACTAGAAAACTCTAACAGTCGGGGTAAAGTCCATATTGTTGCTGCTAAAGGTACAGAAATTAAAGAAGCGATCGCAGGTGGTAGCCAATCTAAACGTTGCGTGATTGATGATGCAGTTACAATTAACCCCAGCGTCGCTAAAAAACTCAATTGAAAACCCAAATCCCAAATCCACAAAGGATTAAACAACAATAATAAAGTTGCCGCGATCAACAAAGATCCCAATTGCTTCACATTTCTTGACCAAGCCAACCCCACCAAAGCGGCAAAACCCATAATTACCGCTCTTAAAACCGCAGCTTGAAACCCTGATAAAAACAAAAAAGTAATTAATCCCAAACCACCAAGAGAAATCTGCGTAGCTTTATTCGCACGTTTTGTGAGTTGTAAAATCACACCCAAAATTAGAGAAGTTTGAAACCCAGAAGCAGCCAAAGCATGAGCTAAACCTGCCTTAACAAATAAATCGCGGATATCATAAGGTAAATCAACAGCCTTACTACCTAACACCATCGCACTGACAAGAGGTCCTTCAGGAACACCTAATAACCGAGCTTGCGATCGCCCAATCTTCTCACGAACTTGCCACCATCCCCAAGGATGTTCATCATCCAAAATATTAATCTGCCTACCAATTAAACCCGCAAAAGTCCCTTCCTGTCGCAGATATTTCTGAAAATCAAACCCACCCGGATTAGAAGCCGCAGTCGGTTTATACAAAAATCCAGTCACCGCAATTTGTTGTCCAGGATATAACCCAGTAGATTGCAACATCGGCACCGTTACATATAACCTACCCGTTACCCCCTTGGGAATCCCCATAGGCTTTTCACCAGCTTCCAGCAGCACCTTACTATCATTCTTCACCTCATCCAACTGAGTCGCAGCTAACCAAAATTGTCCCCGTTGACTACGAGTTACGCGGGGATTACTATCCACCACCCCCCGCACAATCACCAACTGTTCAAGATTACTATTATCCCCAGCCGCAAATTGACTAATATCCTTAATTCCCGGTTGAGGAACGCGCAATTGCCAATAAACACTAGCCAACAAACCCACGACACCAGCAATTAACCATATTCTCGGATGGGGAGTACCTATCCAGTTATTAATAACCGTCTTAGTTTTGCCAACAGCACCTTCTCTTTTCAGAGCAAACTTCCGCAGATTAGCATATATCCGGCGAAAGAAAACCGCCCCAACCACACCCAACAACAGAATCCACAAACCACCCCAAGGAATAGCCGTAAACAGCAAACCCAAAATATAACTAAGACAGATAATTATTCCACTCGTCTGCATCATAAAAATTTAATTGCCAAAGCACCCAGTTCAGAGAATACCGCATAAATATTTAACCTGCTTGGGAAAGATATAATTCATCTTTAGCAACTTTGGCAATCACAACATCACAAAGAAATCCCCAAATTAAACCCTAAAACAGCATGAACAAACATAATCAAAAGTGCTGTGCTTCCTAAATAAGCATGAACCACACGCAACCCAGCCTTATCTCCAAAAAATCCACTCAGAGAAATTACACCATTAATCAATAACAGTATCAACACCAGCGAACCAGTCCAAAAATGAGGACTTTCAAACAATGGTTTTTGCTGCATCACCAACGACAAAACCCCACCAGTATAGCCACCTGCCAAAAATACAAACAACCAAGGAGCTAATTGACGATGGGCGTTACGACTTTGAATTGCTGCATCCTTCTCCAGCAACTTACCACGCCAACCTGTCACTCCCACAAAAGTCCCCATCACAAAAATCACAATTCCCATCATCGCCGGATGTCCCCAATGCACAACCGCTTCAGGAACGCCCAGAGAACGAAACCAACCCGCAATCGGTTCTAAAAATGCACTTACATTTATCATCTGACACACACCACTATTTTTAACATCAACTTTTGTTGTATTTCCACCCCGTGCAGGGGAGGATTAAAAAATTTTATGATCAATAGCGATCGCTATTGATCAACTAACCGTATCTTTCAACAACGGAAAACCTAGTTTTTCCCTTTGCTCAACATATAAATGAGCCACTTTCCTCGCCAAATGCCTAATCCTAGTAATATAGCGAGTCCGTTCCGTCACCGAAATTACCCCCCTAGCATCCAGTAAATTAAAAGCATGAGAACACTTAATCACATAATCCAAACTAGGTAAAACCAACCCTCGTTCCGTTAATTGACTAGCCTCCTGCTCATATAAACCAAACAAAGTCAGCAACATCTCAGGATTTGACGCTTCAAAATTATAAGTACACTGTTCAATCTCACCCTGAAGATGAACATCTCCGTAAGTAAGATTATCCGTCCACTGAATCTTAGTAATAGCCTCCACTTGCTGGAGATACATCACCAATCGCTCCAAACCATAAGTAATCTCAATAGACACCGGACGACAATCAATACCGCCACATTGCTGGAAATAAGTAAATTGAGTAACTTCCATCCCATCCAACCAAACTTCCCAGCCCGTACCCCAAGCCCCCACCGTCGCATCTTCCCAGTTATCCTCCACAAACCGAATATCGTGGTCTTCAGGACAAATCCCTAGCGCCCGTAGAGAATCCAGATAAATTTCCTGAATATCGTCCGGTGACGGCTTAATCAAAACTTGATATTGATAATAATGTTGAAACCGATTCGGATTTTCGCCGTAACGTCCGTCAGTAGGACGACGACAAGGTTCAACATAAGCCACAGCCCAAGGCTCAGGACCCAAAGCCCTTAAAAAAGTATGGGGATTTTTAGTACCCGCGCCTTTCTCCATATCATAGGGCTGGGCAATCAAGCAGCCGCGCTGTCCCCAAAACTGATGCAATATCGCTATTACCGACTGAAAATTCACTATCTACTTTTCCTTGAGTCAACAATTCCTAACCCATTGTGGACTAAACCCAGCATAGTGAGCAGTTTTCAGACGAATAAAAAACAAATTCAAAAAAAGTTTAAAAAAGTAGTTGACAAAGCAAAGCAAGTTCGATATATTAAATAAGTGCCTGAAGCGAAGCGA
>NZ_VIKX01000247.1 GCF_009711935.1 Dolichospermum sp. UHCC 0259
TCGCTGGTTTTGGTCTTAGCACACTCAAGCAATTATTTAGAATGAAATAGCCCTGTCTATTATTGGCTTGGGGTACATCAAATGTTCCAAAAAAGTATAGAAGAACTAATGCAATTTAGCCGCTATCGGTTGAAGGATTACATCAAAGGGCAAAGAGCTATGGAGCTTGCTCTATCTACCTTCTAGCTATCTTGTCCTCCTGTCAGGACAATGTGAAGTACAGGTAAAATTATCTACTCAACCACAGTTATGGTTAGAGGTTGCTATTTTAGGTTTACTACCTGCGGCTAATTCCACAAAATCGAGTCAAGTTATTCCCCTTGCTGAAAATCCACCTTGGACGAATTGGAAAACACCTGCTGATGCGATCGCTTGGGGACAACAGAAGTTACCAAATATGAGTCTTGAATCCCTGCAAGAACATTGGAATTCTTTGATTCCAGTCAATGGTAAGAAAGCTCCTATTTGGGTAGAAACGGTACAACAGTTATCATCTTCTCGATAATATTCTATGAATTGATATAGCAATCTTATCTGATTTTTGAAGATTCATTTATGGAAATAGCCTTACCCAGAGGTGGAAAGATAATAAATGTCAATTTTCAGAATAAGTTAGGATTGCTATATAACCAACCATTCACAATGAATGGCTTTTAAATTTTCCATCAAATACTAATTCCTAAATTAGTTAAGGGACTTCCAGGAAACAAATTATCCCAATAAATGAACAAACGAACCACTCCAGGCACAGAGAACACAGAGAGAGAAGAAATAGAGAGGGTTTTTGCGTTAGTTTTGGGACATATTTTTATTTGGAAATCCCTAATTTCTTACACCAATTTTTTGTGAAGCTGCACAGAATCATGAAATTCATTATTCCATCTTCATCTGTGTTTATCCGCGTTCATCTGCGTTCTATTATTCCTGATATTTTATTCTATGGAGTTTCATATTAATTTGGGATGACATTATAAAATTACCACAGCGATTATTTTGAAAATCTATTTGTAACAAGTTTTTTAAATATTAGCGGCTAATGCCGTTATAGATGTAAATTGATTCCTTTTCAAAATCAAAAGATAAAAACAATTAGTAAATAACTCGTAATCACAATGAATATTAATTACAATCATCGTCATTTTATCACCAAAAGCGATAATCAAATTACCGTTGCCGAAGATAAATTAAACATCTTCTACACAGATAATACTGTTTATAAATACTGGCAACCTTTACAGACTATCAAACCTTACAATGCCCTGAAGCAAATGGTTATTGATATTGAAACTTCAGGGCTGATTCCTAGTAAAGATAGAATTTTCGCTATTGGTTGTATGAATGAATTGGGCGAGTATTTTGTATTTATGGATGAAAATGAATCAAAATTACTCTGCCAATTTCTTTCCTATTTTCAGTCTATTTCTCCTGATGTAGTTCTCACATACAACGGTACAGAATTTGATTTTCCATTTATCATTACTAGATGTCTAATCAATAACATATCTCATCCATTTAATATTTCTCAGCAATCGAGAATTATCAAGACAGCACAGGTATTTGGTAAGCCCATGAATATTTCGGAAATATTCATCAGCAATAGCCAACATATTGATGTTTATATTTGTGTCCTGAGATGGGATTTTGTCAATAAAGCATTATATCAACATTCCCTAAAAAGTGCAGTCATAGAAATGGGATTGCGAGAATCTGCTAGGTTGGTTTTAACTCCCCAAGAAATTCAATATTGTTGGGGTGAAGGTGCAGGTTCTCAAGGATGGAAAAAAATCAGAACATACCTAATTTATGACTTGGAAGATACGAAATTAATTGCTGATAAATTAGTTCCTTCCTATTACTATGAATCGCTGATAGTACCAGGGATGAATTTACAACAACTATCGCTCACTGGTAATGGTACTAAATGGCAGCGAGTTTTAGAAAGACAATATCCAGGTTACAAACCAACGGCTGATCTGAAGTTGAAATTTGAGGGGGGACTGGTAATTTCTGTACCAGGTTTACACAAACACATTGCCAAAATTGATGTTTCCAGTCTGTATCCCAGCATTATGCTTAAATATGGGATTTGCTCCCGCAAGGATACGCAACGAGTGGGGTTAAGTATTCTCGATTATCTCACCAGGGAACGACTCAGACTCAAAGAATTAGGAAAAGCTGGAGACTTAGCTGCTAAACAAGCTGAAGCTGCTCTCAAAGTGTCAACTCGTTGTTTGGCTTTTATGGGACTTCTGGTGTTGGTTTTAACGATATGGAAGCTGCTGCACTGGTTACAGCTTATGGTAGACGGATTCTGCGATTCATGATTGATGTGATTGAAAAAGCGGGAGGTATCCAGGTTGAAAGTGATACTGATGGTGTGTTCTTCTCCCACTCTGAACCTCTGCTGATATTTGAGCAGTTGCAAAATGCTTTACCTACTGGTATCAAAATCGAGTTGGAAATCCTTGCTCAAGCGATGTTTGTTCCCTCTAGAGGAGCTAAGAATTATATTATCTGGCATGAAGATGGTAAAATTACTACTAAGGGTTCATGGCGGAAACGCGATTCCTACGGAGCGCTTCGCTATCGCTCTCGTCTAGAAAAGGAGTTTCCTTTGAACTACCTGACACAATATCTTCTGTCAAAGGCTAAGGCAGAACAATATTACCAGGAATTAACCAAGGTTATTCGTTCTGGTGATTTTCCTGTGGAACAGTTACAGGTGACTCGGAAAATTAAGAAAGGTGAAAAGGCTCTTTTGGTTCTGGGTAATACTGGGGATGTTGTGACGTTTTATCAAGGAATTACGGGGTTGACTAATTCTGAAGCCTATTCCACTGGGTATTATTTGGAGTTGATTGCTAAAAAACGAGATGAGTTACTTTCGGTTGTTGAGCCTCAAGGTGATGTGGGGAAGCAGTTGAGTCTGTTTTGAGTGGGAGATTATACTAAATTATTCAAAATTAATTCAGTGTCATTCAAAATGTTTTTTATTCTGAGAAAGTTGGGACAAATAATCACGAAACTCCTGATGAAAAAACTCATAACCAATACCGACTTTTTGTAAGAATAAAAGCTCACTAGTATCATCCAAAAATTTAGCATAATTCCAAGGAATTAACTTATTTTGATACAGGATAACCCGCAAAGCAAAATGCTTAATACAAGTTTTTCCACTAGAAGAACAGATAGCAAATAACACCGCTCCCATAAATCCATAAGATACTGCATATTTTATTGCTTGAATTATCGGGTGCATTTGTATATAATAACCAATTAAGAAGAAAAATAAAACACTAATTATCCAATCAGTTAATCCAATAAATAGAGTATTTTGAAGAGAGATAAAAATGCCTTGATTTGGATATAATTCCCTAGATATTTCTTTAGGTGGTATATCAGAAGTAAATCCAAATATAAACAAAATAAAAACTGATACAAGAAATGTGTAAATTGATAACAGCATGGCTAAATTAATCGAGTTTGCGTGATGAATAATATTTTTCTCAATACCTGCCTTATACAAATCAATTATCCCATGCATTTCAAGCCAAGCTGATGGTAAAGCGACTATGAAGCCAATAATTAAACTTAGTGGTAAATATTTACTTAGATTATTAAGTCTTTCTTTCCAACTCCAATCCAGCTTCTCAACCAACCGAATTTCTTCTTTATTTTTATTCAGAAAATAATCCCATACATAATATAATGGAACGCAAAATCCACTCAATATTCCAGTAGCTAAAGCATATTTCCAATTATCAACTGGTTGTAGTGGAATATGAATTAATCCAAGTGAAGAACTAATTATTTCGGTAATCATTAAAACTGTTAAATAATAATGTCGTTTTTGAGTTCTGCTTTCCAACCAATTTGGTTGAATTTTTTCAATTAAAAATATCGTTTGACTTTTTTCAAACATTCGTTGTGCTAACCAAATTAGCCAGTTTATCAACTGGGGTCGAGAATATCGGTCATCGTATAGAAGTAGTTTTCCTAGTCGATATGACTTTGTATCATATCTATGTAAATGGGACTTACTAGGCTGTATAAGGAGGTAGAAGGCAAATATTATAACTTGTTTACCAATACCAGTATATTTTGTTGCAATTATCGGCTTCTGTAACAACATCCGATTAATATAGTTCTTGAACAGGACTGAATAGAAGTTTTCTGATAAAGTTTCTTGACGCACAGCCTCCAATGTATAGTTTTGATAAGTCAGGCTCATTACGCTTAAAATCAAGGGTGATTTTGCCAATTTTCGTAATTTATTATCTTGTTGAATTAGGCTTTTTAAAGCAACCAATTTATTACCAGCTTGATCCAATTGTTCATCAATCTGCTGATCAGTTAAAGGTTGAATATTAATAATACTTTGCAGCTTTAATTGCTCTGAAAGCTTTCGATATTCTTGGATACGGCAAGACACCACCACATCTGTTATCTCATGTTCTGTCGTGAACTTGTTCAAGGCTTGAACACAAACATTTCGATCTGTCTTTTGTACTTCGTCTAGTCCATCGAATAACAAGATTAGTTTTTGGTTTCTTATCCAGTTTTTAGTCAAGTCCTTCTTAGAAATACTGTATTGCTCTTGCAGTTCTTCAACTAGCCATTCTGCAATTGTTAACTTTTTATTTGTCCAAGACGACAATTTAAACACTACCGGAACCAGCTTATGTAAATCTTTCTCCGCGTCGTCAATTAGGCTCTTTGCCATTTTGAGCAGGATTGTTGTTTTACCTGATCCTGGGTCTCCTAAAATCAATAGGGTACGGCCTTCTCCTATATTCGGTAAGACTTCCGTACCCTCTTTCTCTTTAGGAAAAAGTGCTATGGACTCGTCAGTAAAGTTCTGAGAGCTACTAACCTGAGATAGCACAGATGATTTTTCTTCTTGTAGTCGCAATTCACTCAAGACTTGCTTATGCAGCGATTTTTCTAATATCCCTTCAATCCATATTTTTTTGACTCTATTAAGCAAGCTTTTCCTATACCTGAATTCTTCTTGAGTTTGAGTCACAGGGGGAGCAGAAATGTTCGGTGGTGAACTCAGCCCATCAGAAGTCAACAGGCGGTCGTAAATGGTAACAGACACAGATCCCCCCTGAACCTGAATTTGATTCACATACAAGTCACGACCAGCTATTCCCCCCACTTGAACTTTCTCAAGAGAAGCATTACCTCCAATTTCTAGATTCTGGCTTGATGGTGGTTCTTCGGAAGGTGAATATTGGCTCATAACTTAGAGGTTGTTTGAAAAGTTTGAAAAGTCTAAATTATTACTTGCCCTGGCGACTAGAAGTCGCGGCTACACAAACAAAACCCACCTCCGTGGGTTCAAAAGCCTTGATTTTCCGTTAGTCCACGCAGGTGTACCTAGTTTGTGTAGTAGCGAATTATATTCGCCATAAACTTTTCAAACATCCTCTTACACCTGATGTGAAATAAGTACCAAAACGGTGGCGAAGCAATAAACGTGGTGTACAACAGACATCTCCGAAAAAGAAGATAAAAGCCTTTTGCAGTATCGATATTTCTTTTCTAGAGAAGGCATAACTTTATACCATTTTTATACCATTCCAGTAAAGAAACTAGCCGCTACCCCCAGCCAAGGTAGAAGTTTAGTTATAATGGGGTCAACTTTCTGCCAAAGACTTGTCCCTGCTTCAACAGTTTCATCTGCTTCCTTGAGAACTTTCGTCGCCCGTTGCAAACTCTTGGCAGCAAAATCCTTATCAGGTTCTTCTTGCTGTGCCTCATCTTTAGCAGATTCTAGATGCTTGATTGCTTTCGCTGTCTGCGTTTCTGGTAAATCCGAACTGCGAAACAATGCCTCAATCTCGGCAATTAATTCAACTACATCCGCTTGAGCTAGTGGTTTAGAAGATTCACTTATTCCAATTTGTTGATTTTGGGACATATTCATATCTCGACCCGCAATTCCTCCAAGTTGGATATGAGAAACCTGACCACCGCTAAAACTGATTAATTGGGAAGGCTCTTTTTCTTTTTCTGACATAGGTTTTTTATCAAGAACACAGTTAAGTTTATTTATGTCCAATTACTTAAATTTTATAGCAATTTTTCAAGAAAATTCAAAATATTTTTAGTTACTATTTCATTATTCATTGGAGATACAATATCGCCAACAATAATATGATTATAAGGATCTTGGCTTTCATTAATATATACAATTTTCTTGGTATATGTCTCTTGTTGGCTAGTAGTTCCTAATCGATTGAATATATTTTCAGTTTTTTTAGTATTAACTACCTGATCAAATGGTGAAAAAATCATTAGCACTGGCTGTCTGATATTTTCAACTTTTGCTTTTCTAGCAATTTTTACTGTTCCCATCATGGGCAAAAGAGCTTCAACAGGATAACTAGTTGTCCAGTATCTTCCCTGTTCTGGGTTGAGAGGTTTCCAACTTCGATTAGAGCCTATAATTATTTTTGCTATAGTTTTTCCCCAAGGCCATAATAGAACATTACTAATAGGTTGTTTTAGACTAAAATTTGGGGATATGAACACTAATGCTACAACATCATCATTCATCCTTTTAACTTCAGATGCTAACCACATAGTAAGTGCTGATCCTGTAGAAGAACTTATAATTACTACTTTTTCTCCTATCATTCTGCCTATCTCTACTGCTTCAAAAGTATCATTTATCCAATCGTTTACTGATGCTTCTGCCAAAGGTTTACTGCCACGTCCGTGGCCTGTTAATCGGGTATGAAAAAGATTGGCTTGTAAACTTTTAGTAACATTTTCACACAAAGGATACATATCCTGTCTCGTTGATGAAAACCCGTGTATGTAAACAATTGCTATTTTTGTTTTCTGCTTTTTTAAGGGATTTGCCCAAAGAATAACTTTTTCAGTTCCAGGGATAATATCATCAAATTTTTCCTCTGATTCTTTTAACAATTTGTCTAGTTCTTCAGGCTCTTTAGGCAATTCAACGATTTTTATAGTTGTATCAATAGGGACTCGATATCCAAGAAAAAATAGCATATTCATACAAAAGATTGAGAAAATTGTAATTATCGGCCAGTTTCGCATAGGTTTATTTAGGGTTTGCTGAAAAAAACGTAGAAACAAAAACGTATAAGGCTTGCAGATTTTTTGAACATCAAAAAATCTGCAAGCACAGTTGCTTATATTGGTAGAGATGTCTGTTAGCTATCGAATCGAAAGGTTAGATTTCTCCGTTAGTATAGCGTGAACAGTGAAATTATTTGAACTGATTCAGTGCGTTTCCAGATTTCCTCAAGGTTACGCCGTCGTTCTTCTGTTCTCCCTTGAGGGTGTAGTGGGTGACTTTGTTACCGTTGAGCGTAAGTCGAGAGCATGTGTTGGATTGTTTATTTTGGGGATAGTCGTAGCAGATGCGATCTTGATATGCAGTCCACTTTCCGGTGTAGTCATGAGTCCCCCAATAGTGGACTTTCCCGAATATCGTCCCGTCGAGTGCGTAGAACTCCGCCCAATCTTTGGCCAAAAGCGTCTGTCCTTCGATTGCACTTCGTAGTTTAGATCCAGTGAGATAGGTAGGTTGCGCGTTGGCAACTGACGATGCAATGAGTATAAGCGTTACGGGGATGCACTTTAGTAGGTTCATGATATTCCTCAATGATTTATGGTTGCTTTGCCTCACAGATCTCAATACGGTTCGGTTGAGGCACAAAACCCCAAATTTTCAATATTTTGTTGGTTTTATACAATTGGTTCTTTGCGTGGTAATTTTCGTTAACCGAACCGTATTGTCACATATCTTAGATGAACAATGGGCAAACTTCAACTATACAGAATACCCCCCAGAATCTAAAGAAACCATTCCTCAAGCATTATCCGATATCATGACACCACCAGTTGGGAGTGGAGGAAGATTAGTACATTTGCCCAACAGCACATTACTGGGAGTTTGTTCAAAAGAAATTTTGTTGCAGTTGGAGTCCATTCTCCCCACAATTCCCTCCACAAATACACTCCTTATCACCAACACTCACAAACCTGACGCGAGAAATAAATCCGTCAAACTCCTACTGGAGTACGCACAGGTAAAAGAATTTCCTCTCATTCCCCAATGGCAAACCCAAGCATTAATACAGCAAGCTCGTACTTTAGCTGACGAAGTAGGTGTAACACTCACCACCGATGCTTACAAAGTATTAATTGATTACACAGGCAATCATACACGACTGATATTCACTGAACTAGAAAAGCTCAAAACCTATGCTTTGGGTAAAACAGTCAATGGGAATATGGTGAAAGAATTAGTCTCAGAAAGTGCTGCTAATAGTTTACAACTAGCCAACGCCATTCGCTTGGGTAACATTGCTCAAGCATTGGAATTTGTTGAACGCTTAATTAACTGTAACGAACCAACCTTAAAGATTACCGCTACCCTGACTACAACCTTTCGCACTTGGCTAACAGTCAAACAGATGATCATCACCGGGTGTCAAGACGACAATAAAATAGCCCAACTTGCAGACGTGAAAAATCCCAAACGCTTGTATTACATCCGCCAAGAGGTTGCTAATTGTTGTGTAAACAAGCTGAAAAATAGTTTGAAAATGCTGTTGGAACTAGAGCTAATGCTGAAATCTGGTGTAGATGAAAAACTCGCCTTGCAAACTCAAATTATCAAACTTTGCTCGTAGGTATTACTTCTTGCAAATGCAATAGACACCTCGGAAATTTAACCTAAAATGCTCCGGTTGTTGGAGGGAGATTAAATTTCTGGAGATGTCTAATCAACAATTTCCAAAACTCAAAAAATGAAGCAACTTGATCTACTTCATCTCACAACAGACCTTTCTGTTTGTGAACCTTCTCAAGGTATAGATTCCGAATCTACACAGCCAATTGCAGAAAACTGGCAGTTATCAAAAATCATTGGTCAAAATTTAGCGGTATCTTTACTCAAAGGTGCGATCGCACACAACCGAATTGTCCCTGCGTATTTGTTTGCTGGAGCAAACGGAGTAGGAAAATCATTAGCTGCTAAATGCTTGATCGCTGAAATTTTCAACATCCAAAACCTAGCTAACTGTCCTGATATTTTATGGGTTGAACCAACATACCTACACCAAAAACAGTTGTTCAGTGAGAGTGAAATAGCAGATTCTGGGGTACTGCGAAAAACTCCATCCCAAATTAGAATTGAGCAGATTCGAGAAATCACCCAATTTCTGTCTACCTCCCCTCTAATTGCACCTTACAAAATTGTCGTGGTAGAAAATGCTGAAAGAATGCCACCCACTGCTGCTAATGCACTCCTGAAAACTTTGGAAGAGCCAATATCCGGCACAATTATCCTCATTTCATCCCAACCCCAAAGGTTACTGGCTACAATTACCAGCCGTTGTCAACTGATTCCTTTCCAGCGACTAAACAACGCCCAAATCACCACAGTTTTAGAAAATGTGGGACGTTCTGAAATTCTCAATCACCCAAATATTATACAGTTTGCGGGTGGTTCTCCTGGAATAGCGATTGCCTGCGGCACTGCGCTCGGCGCAATCGCTTACCATGATCAACTTCAATCTATCCCACAATCAATTTTGCAACAACTAATTCAACCACCTAGCAATGTAACTGTTCACACTCCCCCACTAAAAAGGAATTAGGAAGTAACAGGGATAGGAG
>NZ_VIKX01000248.1 GCF_009711935.1 Dolichospermum sp. UHCC 0259
TACTTCTACCTACCCTATAAACTCTCGAAAGTGGGGGGAGAGTGAAAAACTACGAATAAAGATATGCTGGAAAGATATATAAAAATACTGGTTGTTGTTCTTCTAGTTTTCCTGGTGGTGCATTCCAAAATGCTTGACGTAATAGCATTTCTAAAGACCAAATTTTTGATATTCCTCGTTTAATTCTGCCTCCTCCTAAAGCATTTTTATTGCTATATTGTTGAGGTTTAAACAAAACTACAGTATCTAATTGTTCTTCTGCTGCTGCTTCACCACTGCTGAGAGAACAAATCGGTTGATTAGTAGTTTTTGCTTGGGAATAAGCAGTTAATTCTTTGGCAAATTCTGAAGCTTCTTGAGTTGTGGTGAAAACCTCTAAATATTGGGATAAGTAGTTAATAAATGCCTGATGAGTAGGACTACTATTTTCTTTTAGTAATTGATTATCCTCTGCCCAAATCGCTAGATTATTACTTAAAGTTTGTATGTATTCTATAATCTGTTGATCGTCTAAACTGGCATGATTAGCAATATAATGAGCCGCCACTTGATACCATCCATAATTGACTCCTCCTGATTGAATTTGTGCTTGTTCTGGAGATATATGATTTTGCAATTCTAAAGTTGTTAAAATCCAAACTATGTAATCTTGGGAATTAGCAAAAAATTCTCTTTGAGATAGAATAATAAACTCGGCTAATCTATCTGCACGAAGATCAGCCCCAGTTAGTAAAAAATTATGTTCTGTTTCAGTTAAATTTAATTTTTCTAAACGTTTAGGTGTGGCAGGTGATTTAGCATTAGCAACTTTGGCTTTGACAACTTCAGGAAGTATTCTAATTAAATCAGTAGGGGTAAATAATTCTAAAGTTTGCGGGGCAATTTTTAGACCTTTACCATCACGAACAAAGCCCACATCACCACTTTGAAAATATGCAGCTAATCCTTTTTGATTGTTGTCTTCATCTCCGTGAATTAAATTTTGCCAAACAGTTGTTTGGATCTCTTTTATATCTGGTGAAACTAAATCAGCAGGTGCTAAATAAATAACACCTTGGGCAAAACAAAGGATTTCTTCCCAACCTAATTGACGGGCAAAATTAACAACTGCATTATGTATTTGATTAGTAATTAAGCCTCGACAATCGCGTAAACGATGATAAACTAACTTTTTAGGAATCTTTAACCAATATAAATGATCTCGCAAGCGATCGCCTTTTGTACTGGTAACAATTTCTGCGGGATCAGATATATGTACTGCAATGTCTCCAAAAGCCAGTAAATGGCGTAAAATATCTGTCAAACGAAGATCGGATATAGTAAATTGTCGTTGATCATTTTCCCAATTAGAAAGAATAATATTAGTGTCAACGCCAAATTGAGTATTTTGGGCTAAAAATGCTATTTCTAACAAGTATTCTGACCATTCACTCCAAAATTTATCAAAGTTTAATTTAGTGCCTAAATCTTGACATAAGTTGATAATTTCCTCAATTTGATGGGCTTTTGGTGGTGCTTGTTCTTCTCCTTTACCTTTAACATATTTGTTATAATCATGTAATGTTATGCCTAAACACAACAACTTTTTTTCTACAGGTTGTAATTGTTTCTTTGGTGATAAATGAGAACTCAAATTCCATGCTGTTAATAATCCGTTTAGAACATGAACTAATAAACTTTGATCAGCTTTACTGGCAAAACGTTTAGCATTTGATTGAGCATATTTATCACCCTGTTTAAGCAAGTTTTGGTAATGGATTTCTTCTGAACCACCCATAGCAGAAATAAGTGCAAATTCCCTTTCCATTTCTGGTAATACCGTGTCAATAAATGATTTTAAAATTGAGTCAGTATCTTCGGGTAAAGTTTCAATCAGTAATGCTTGTAATAGTGTAGGCATAAATTCAATAATTCCAGATTTAAGATAAAAAAGTTGAGTGATTTTTATTAGTCCACTTGCGTGGACTTTGCTTGTGTAGCCGCTATTTAAAAAATGTACGGTTTACTGCGTTCACAAGGTTTAATTCGCCATTTTATTGCTTCTAGTAACAAAGCATCTTGGTTAAAGGCACAAGCATAAAATTGTCCATCTGCATCTTTTAATCTGTACATTCCAAAAGTGGAACTTAAATAAAGAGTCCGACTAATTTCCCAATGACTATTAGATTGACTCCGATTTACTTGGACTAAAAAAGCCAGTAATTTTTGTTTCTTCAAACAACGACTGACTTCTGTTTGGGGATGTCCAGAAATACTCAATTTATCAATTAGAGAAAGTGTACATTGCTTTATTTCATCACTTGAGCGATCGCATTCTAATTGAATATGAAATCTGGTGTCTGACCATTGTTGAATTTTCAAATAAATATGAATATATTTTTCCGGAAATTCTGTATAGGGATGATTGGCATTTTCGGCAGCTTTTAAAAAGTTCTCTCTGTCAATTATTTCTACTTCTGCATAGGTTAATAACTTCAATAAATCATAGGTGTAAAAACGTCCTTGATCCCAAACAGCGGCTTGGACATCAGAACCACCTCTAAACCTTAATAACTCCTGTTGTACCGCTTTACCTGAACCACATTTATCATTCCCTAAAGCAAACCAATGTCCACGTTTTTTATCCAATTGTTCACCGTAAACAAGACGCAGATTCTCAGATATTTTATTTTGTAATTGTTCTATTACTCCTTCTTTTTTCCGACTCATATTCAGTAACATTCCTTGGGCTTGTAATGCACCCCAATATTTATGATATGCGTCAAAATCTTTAGGTGCATTAAATACTTCTTCAATAATTTCTCGGAATTGATGACGATCATATTCTGAATTAGTTAATTCTTTCTCTAATCTAGATTTAATCCAAGGAGTACGACCCGATAAAAGGATAAAAGCCTGATATTCATGAAATCCGGGATGACGACCTAAACGCCCCAACCGCTGAATAAATGTAGCAGAATCACTAACTTCAAAAATCAATAAATGAATGCGGAAGTCTACACCCACATCAACGGCAGAAGTTCCTACAACTAATACTGGTTGATCAGAATTTTCTGATTCATTCCGAGTTTTAGACCTCTCTTGTTTATCAATGCGTCCGCTAACTTCACGGACTATAATATCGGGCATTAAATTCTGTAATTCTCGGACTGTTCTACTAACTAAAGCTACAGAATTAAGAATAATTACGCCTCTACCTCTTCCTTCTTTTTTTAGAAGATTACGGATTGTTTGATATTCTTGAATTAACCAAGTCAGAGAATCACCATCTTTATCTAATTGAATAAATTCTAAGTTGATGGGTTGACAAATTTGCCGATATCCAGGGGTTGGTTGATTTTGATATTCTCCACTAATTGTTTTTAACTTAAAGCCAGCAGTTTGTAATAGTTTAATAAATTGTGGTTTAGGAGTTGCAGAAGTAAATAAAACTCGCATGGGACGCTTTTTAGGACGATTATGGCGAATTAATAATAAACTGTTGAGAATTGCTGATTCTTGATGTAATCCAAAAATATGAAATTCATCAGCTATATATAAATCGGGATGACTTGCAAGAGTTAATGGTAATAATTCACCATGATTATAAGCAGGATTTTGATAACGAAAATGAGTAACTAAATGAAAAATATCAGGATTTGTCAGAATTATATATTTATGCTTGAGAATAAATAGTAATTCTTTAAATTTGTTACTTTTCTCTGCCTGTGCCACTAATTCTGCTAACT
Source organism: Dolichospermum sp. UHCC 0259 (assembly GCF_009711935.1). GTDB lineage: Bacteria > Cyanobacteriota > Cyanobacteriia > Cyanobacteriales > Nostocaceae > Dolichospermum. The sequence goes on from NZ_VIKX01000248.1 coordinate 3,729, forward strand.
TTGCACCATAGAGACTTTCTACATCATCAATATCCGCTAAATTAAACTTTTGATAATAATCAATAATCTGTCTTTCTTGATCTGTAACTAATTCAATGGTCGGATAAAGTCCTATTACTTGAAACTCAGGATTTAGCAAACTTACTAAATAAGCAGCTAAGGATTTACCATCACCTGTAGCAGATGTATTAAATATAATCTCTGCATCACTATTAGTAATGGCGTTATAAGTTTCCGCTTGATGAGAAGATAAAGGACAATCATCACCTTCTCCGAAATTAGGCGCTTGTTGTTTGACTTTGCAGGTTTGTATACATCCCAAAGCACAAGCACCTACCCCTCCATTCAGTTTGGAGTATAATGGCAGTAAAGAAATTTTCACGGTGAAGTAAGTATTTATTGGTATGAGATTAATTTAATACTCCTCAAAAAAGAAATGTTATCAAAAAATGACTATATCTGAAAAAGTTTTGGTATAGGCAAATTAAACTATAAAGGTGCGGAAACCGCACCCCTACAGGAAACTGTGGTTTAAAAGCTGCTAAATAGGTAGGGCTTGCTGAATAAACACAAAACTTAGATAAATCAAGAGTTTGAAGGTGAAAAAGGTGAATCAGATGCAAAGAATAAGGGTGGAAATTAGCAAAAACCTATCATTTGACCAGATTCAAGACTATTCTTCTCTTCTTCTAATTCTTCCTCCTGACTCCTGACTCCTGACTCCTAGCCCTGACAGATAACTTTTTCAGCAAACCCTAGATAGTGATTTGATATGTCATCAAAAAATGATACGCACTCTTACCAAATAGGGTTCGCGCTGGAGATACTGAAGCTACTGGCCGAACAACCCATGAAGAAAGATAAATTGACTATAGCATTAGGCGATCGCGGATTTGGTGATGGTGACTTATCCCAAAAAATTACCCGCACTATCAGTAAACTGCGAGACTGCGGGTTTGAAATCACATCTGCACCCAATCGTCCTTATGAATTAGTTACATCAGCATTTCCTGTTATCCTATCAGAAGAACAACAAAAAGCATTAGCAATGGCGGCTGAATTATTAGCAAATCTAGGTTTTTCAGCCGAAGCAGGACATATTTATCAAATAGGTAAATTTCATCAACAACAAAAATCCTCACTCACTACAGACTTTCATCCCCCGATTGATTATGGTGACGAAAACATCAATCAGATCATCAAACAATTACAAGAAAGATGCAAACAAAAACGACGGTTTTTAATTGATTATCGTAACAGAAATGGACAAGAAAATCGCTGGGATTTGGATAAATCTGAACTGAGATTACATAATGGAGTTCTCTATTTATTCGCTTTAGTTCCCGTATTTCGTAGCTTTAATATTCAAACTATACCCAATGTAGAACAAAATTTACTTTTAAGAATAGACCGTATTACTAAAGTTGGTGTTGCTTCCCAAACACTTTGGACTTATAGTAAATTTCCTACTCTTGATATTACCTATCGTCTCGCAGGAACTTTAGCCAACTACCAACCCCGCAGACCTCACGAAGAAATTATTTCCTCAGAAGAAATTACAGATTATGTTGATATTTTAACTAAAGAAGATTATATATTTTGGTTTCGTCAAAGAATGCTACAATATGGCGAGAATGCTATTGTTTTACAACCTGATTGGGTCGCAGCATATATTCAAGATACTTTGAAAAAAGCTTATGGCAACTACTGTGTTGAATAAATATAGATTTTTGCTTTGTACCGAATTTTATATTGATCCATCTGTGATAAAATCACTTAATAATTGACAACTAACAACTGAAAACTAATCAAATGAATGATTTTTGGAATACGATTTTAGACTTTGCAGAAACTACTACTACTAGAGTAGGAAAACAATTAATGCAGGATTTTGGCAAAGTCCAAGCTTCACAAAAATCTGATGGTAGCTTAGTCACAAAATCCGATAAATGGGCAGATCAAGAAATTAGAGATGCGATTGTTTCTACCTTTTCCGGTTACGGTATTTTGAGCGAAGAAAGTGACCAAACTTTTCCGAATACAGAATGGTGTTGGGTCATTGATCCTTTGGATGGTACGACCAATTTTACCAGAGGTATTCCGATTTGGTCTATTTCTTTGGGCTTACTTTATCGAGGAATACCCATTTTTGGTTATGTTTACGCACCACCATTAAATCAAGCCTTTCATGGATTTTGGGCAGGTTCATCGGGCTTAACAACGCCAACAGGAGCATTTTTAAATAATCATCCCATTCATACCAGTAAAGATGCTCCCAGCAAAAACCACTTTTTTAACCTTTGTTCTCGCAGTACCGACATTATTCAACCGGGGTTTCCCTGTAAAATTCGGATGTTAGGAGTTGCTAGTTATAACTTTCTTTCAGTTGCAAATGGTGCAGTTTTAGGAGGAATTGAAGCCACACCCAAGGTATGGGATATTGCAGGTGCTTGGGTAATTGTGCAAGCTGCTGGTGGGACGTGGATATCGCTTGATTCTGAGTCTTTTCCATTATCGCCGGGAATGGATTATAGCGATCGCTCTTTTCCCACAATCGTTGTCAGTAATTCCGATATAGTTCCGATATTTACACCATTTCTCTCCAATCTTAAACTCTAAAACATCTACTACCATTTCTTCTAGTTATGAAAAAAGGCAGATGCTATGACTAAAATCAAAATCTTACAGGATAATCAATCCTACACATTTCGGTCTTACTTCGAGTTACCTTATGAAGCAGATGATATTCTAGCGGAATTTGATTATACACTAATTAAATCCCATCTATCTTTACCACAAACTACCCAAACATTAAATCAACTACCAGAACTCAAACAAAGAATAGAAGACATTTTACCATTCATCAGTTTAAGCAATGAAACCGCTAGAAGAGAAACTCTAGTATCTCCCATACTATTAGAAGTAATTCGCTATTGTCAATGTCAAATGCGAATTGAATATCCTCTATCCATCAACAATCGGCTCAAAGGAAATCTTGATTATCTGTTACGGTTAAAAAACAATTTGCTAGTTATCGAAGCTAAAAACGATGATCTTACTAGAGGATTTACTCAACTAGCAATAGAGTTAATTGCTTTATCTCATATTGAAGAAAAAAGTACGTTATATGGTGCAGTAACAATAGGAAATGTTTGGCAATTTGGTAAAATTGATAGTAGTCAGCAGCAAATTACCCAAGATATTAACTTATTTAAAGTTCCTGGAGATTTAGATAATTTAGTCGCTGTAATTGTAGGAATTTTAGAAGGAGTATAAATATTTAGCTCCTTGATATATAGCGGTATGCACTTAAATAAGATACAATCAGTAAATCGCAAAACCCGTAGGGGCGCAGGGCCTGCGCCCCCGATTAATTGCATCCTCACGATAACCGCTATAGCAGTTTCCATGCAAGTGAGGTAAAAAAGTCAGTATTAAACGCAGATAAACGCAGATGAACACAGATAAATTTGTACCTCATTAGACTAGAAAAGGCTATACAATTTTTAATAGACAATAAATGATTTTAACATTTTTCCCAATCAAAAACTTATGAAAGGACTTTGGTTAGAAAATAATCAACTAGAATTACGCACCAATATTCCTATCCCTGAACCACCACCAGGAGAAGCCTTAGTGCGGGTTTTGCGAGCAGGAATTTGTAATACAGACCTAGAATTAATTAAAGGTTATTATCCCTATACTGGCATTATCGGTCATGAATTTGTTGGTATTGTCGAACAAGGTCCCCAACAGTTAATTAATCAAAGAGTTGTTGGTGAAATTAACGCCGCTTGTGGTACCTGTCGTTTTTGTCGTCGCGGACAACCTACACATTGCGAAAATCGCACCGTTTTAGGAATTGTTAACCGTAATGGTGCATTTGCAGAATATCTATCTTTACCTATTGAAAACTTGCATCTTGTCCCCGAAAATGTATCTACAGCAGCCGCAACTTTTACCGAACCCATAGCCGCAGCATTGGAAATTCAACAACAAATACAAATATGTCAAGATGATCGAGTATTAGTCGTTGGCGATGGTAAACTAGGACAACTAATAGCCCAAACCTTAGCCTTAACTGGTTGTGAATTATTAGTAGTCGGAAGACACAAAGACAAACTAATAAATTTAGCAGCAAAAGGAATTAAAACAGGTTTAGCTGATAGCGTCACCGATAGATATTTTGATATCTCCGTTGATTGTACCGGAAATCCCGAAGGTTTTAATATTGCTCGTCGGGCTTTACGTCCTCGTGGGACATTAATCTTAAAAAGTACCTATGCGGGAAATCTTAGTTTAGATGCTTCCTCTTTGGTAGTAGATGAAATTACCCTGATTGGTTCTCGGTGCGGTCCCTTTGTTCCAGCGTTAGAATTGTTAGCGACGGGAAAGGTAGATGTCCAATCTTTAATTGATAGTTATTATCCCCTTGCTCAAGGTTTAGAAGCTTTTGAAAAAGCCAAAACTAAGGGCGTTTTAAAAGTGTTGTTGGAAATGAGTTCGTAATCATGATTGATAGGATTATCTAAACACGGTTAAGACATAAACTTTAGCTCTTGCGTCTCTTTTATGGAGAAAACTAAAATTACTCTTATTTAATGCCTATCAAGACAGTTGCTATACTTGAGAAGGTTATAACTTGCGTTTTCACATCCATATATTCCCTTTAAGCAAAAGCTCAAATTGTGACCGTGTAAAGAATACAATAAATCCAAAAAATAAAAAATACCCATCCAGTTATTGCGCTGGGTGGGTATTAATCGTGTAGGGGCAGGGTTTTCCCGCCCTTAATGAGAATTTATGACTACTTGCTTTCAGTGAAATCAGCATCAATGACATCATCACCAGAAGGAGCAGAACCACCGCTTGGAGGTTCAGTACCAGCCGCACCAGCAGCATCACCAGCTTGTTGATAGATATTGCTACCAATAGCAAATAAAGCTTGTTGCAGTTCGGGCATTAACTTCTCAATTTGAGCATCATTTTCTTGAGCAACCGCTTCTCGGATTTCCTTAACTAAACCTTCAACCTTAGTCTTATCAGCATCGGGGACTTTATCACCCAACTCTTGTAACTGCTTTTCAGCTTGATAGGCTAAAGAATCAGCTTGGTTTTTGCGTTCAATTTTTTCACGACGTTCCTTATCAGAAGAAGCATTTTGTTCAGCTTCTCTCACCATGCGTTCTACATCATTCTTATCCAGAGTAGAAGCACCAGTGATACTAATAGATTGTTCCTTACCAGTTCCCTTATCCTTAGCCGCAACATTGAGAATACCGTTAGCGTCAATATCAAAAGTAACTTCAATTTGGGGAACACCACGAGGAGCAGGAGGAATACCATCCAAACGGAAAGTTCCTAAACTCTTGTTATCATTGGCAAATTCTCTCTCACCTTGGAGAACGTGAATTTCCACATTGGTTTGTCCGTCTACAGCAGTAGAGAACACTTCTGATTTCTTGGTAGGAATTGTGGTGTTGCGAGGAATAATCTTAGTCATGACACCACCCAAGGTTTCTACACCCAAGGATAATGGTGTTACGTCTAACAACAAGATACCTGTAACATCACCAGCCAAGACACCCGCTTGAATAGCAGCACCAACAGCTACCACTTCATCAGGGTTAACGCTTTGGTTAGGATCTTTACCTAACACCCGCTTCACCACATCTTGAACTGCGGGAATCCGGGTAGAACCACCAACGAGAACCACTTCGTCAATATTGGTCTTATTTAACTTCGCACCTTTGAGTGCATCTTCTACAGGAATGCGGCAACGGTCAATCAAATCAGCGCAGAGTTCTTCAAACTTAGCACGAGTAAGAACTGTATCCAAATGCTTTGGACCGTCCTGAGTAGCAGTGATAAATGGTAGGTTAATTTCTGCTTGAGTAACGCTAGAAAGTTCAATTTTGGCTTTTTCTGCGGCTTCAGTCAGACGTTGTAAAGCTTGCTTGTCCTTCCGTAGGTCAATACCTTCATCTTTTTTGAACTGTTCAGCTAGGAAGTCAACGATTTTTTTATCAAAGTCGTCACCACCCAAGTGAGTATCACCAGATGTTGATAATACTTCAAATACACCGTCTCCTACTTCTAGAACGGATACGTCAAAAGTACCACCACCCAAGTCAAATACCAGGATAGTTTCGTTGCTCTTTTTATCAAAGCCATAAGCCAAAGAAGCTGCGGTAGGTTCGTTGATAATGCGGAGAACGTCAATACCAGCGATTTTTCCCGCGTCCTTGGTAGCTTGACGCTGAGAGTCGTTGAAGTAAGCAGGAACGGTAATTACAGCTTGGGTAACAGTTTCACCCAAATATTTACTAGCATCTTCAACCAATTTGCGGAGAACTTTCGCAGAAATTTCTTCGGGAGCAAATTGTTTACCAGCGCCAGGAGAATCTACTTTAACGTTACCGCCACTGCTGAGAACTTTATAAGAAACTTCTGTAGCCTCGTTGGTAATTTCGTCGAAACGACGACCAATAAAGCGTTTTACAGAATAAAAAGTATTTTCGGGGTTCATTACCGCTTGGCGTTTAGCGATTTGACCAACTAAATTGTCGCCGTTTTTGGCAAATGCAACTACCGAGGGTGTTGTCCGAAAACCTTCTGCATTAGCGATAACGGTGGGTTTACCACCTTCCATTACTGCTACACAGGAGTTAGTTGTGCCTAAATCAATTCCAACTACTTTTGCCATTTTGGGTGTTTGCTCCGTATAAAATTACTAAATGAACTCAGAGAGAATATAAAATTGCATTAACTAACTGCTAATAACAATCAGTTGCCCAAAAAGAAACGAATGGCTTTGCTGGGAATACAATCCCAAACTAGGCTACCCAGGGCAAGAAATAGAAATAAACTCAGTGGTAGCCATTCCATGCGGGGTGGTTTACCGAACCGTTAGGGGAACGGTGAATTTTATAAATTATGTCTAGTGGTTTCATGGATTTATGTGCTTTCACATTGACTAATGTATGGGAATTAATACTTTCAGGAATTGGGGTGAACCGTAACTTTATAGTCGTATTTGCCGTCAAACCCCATTAAAAATTCAAAATTATACCCCTGACTCCGTAATTCAGGAGTCAGGAGTCAGGAGGAAAAATTAGAAGGAGATAAGAATACGTTTATATGGCTAACGCCACGCTACGCTATCAGCAAACCCTAATTCGTAGTTATTCCTCTCTCCGCTGCTCCCTGCTTTATTTACAAAGAAAACTGGTGGGAAGTTTGAAAGCCCCTGAGAAACAGGAACGAAGTTCCATCTTTCGTGCTACCCTTCGGGAACGCCAAGGGCGAACAGACAGGGGATGAAAAACGGCACGATAGGTTTTAACCTATTTCAGTGTTTCATCTCTAATCTTCTTGACAGTTTTATACTATGGAAAATAGTATAAGGCTGGAGGTGAAACCGATGCTAGTTTTTGAGTTTAAGGTTTACGGAAAATTAGTTCAGCTAACAGCAATAGACGATGCAATTCGCACCGCTCAATTCGTTCGCAATAGCTGTATTCGGCTATGGATTGACGCTAAAGATATAGGTAAAAACGACTTGCAGAAATATTGTGCTGTGTTGGCTGCTAATTTTCCGTTCGCTAATGAACTCAATTCGATGGCGCGACAAGCTAGTGCAGAACGAGCATGGTCTTCTATCACTCGATTCTATGAGAACTGTAAAAAAGGGATTTCCGGTGAGAAGGGATATCCTCAATTCCAGAAAGACTGTCGTTCTGTTGAATATAAAACATCAGGATGGAAACTTGCTGATAATCGTAAATCCATCACGTTTACCGACAAAAAAGGGATTGGTAGATTAAAAATCAAGGGAACTCGTGACCTTCATTTCTACCAAATCAACCAAATAAAACGGGTAAGACTTGTAAAACGGGCTGATGGTTATTATTGTCAGTTTTGTATTGATGTTAACCGTCAAGAAAATATAGAACCATCGGGAAATACGATTGGATTAGATGTAGGTTTAAAAGAATACTACGCCGATTCTAATGGCGTAATGATTGAGAATCCTAAGTTTCTGCGTATTGGAGAAAAGGTTCTTAAACGTTCACAACGTCGCGTTTCCAGAAAAGTCAAAGGGTCAAAAAATAGAGGCAAAGCTAGACAAGTTTTAGGAAAACGCCACCTCAAAATAAGTAGGAAACGTAAAGACCATGCTGTAAAATTAGCACGGTGCGTAGTTCAGTCCAACGACTTGATAGCCTACGAAGATTTGAGAATTAAAAATCTGGTGAAAAATCATTGTCTAGCTAAGTCTATTAACGACGCATCCTGGTATCAGTTTCGTGTTTGGCTGGAATACTTTGGTAAAGTGTTCAAGAAAGTCACAGTGGCGGTAAATCCGCAATACACGAGCCAAGAATGCTCTAGCTGTGGTGAAATTGTCAAGAAATCTCTATCCACCAGAACGCATATTTGTCAATGCGGTTGTGTGATGGATAGAGATGAGAATGCAGCTAGAAATATCCTGAGTCGGGGATTGAGTACCGTAGGGCATACGGGAACTTTCATGCTAGACATGAGCAACGCTTTAGGAGATAAGTCCTCTACTCGTGCTGGAGAAATCCTGGACGAGCAAGTCGTGTCTTTGATTAAAGAATCCCTGTCTCTTTAGAGCGGGGAGTGTCAAGAAGCAGGTATGGGAGGGCGTTCTCCTTTTTGAAACTTGAGCCATGCTTGTTCTAAGGCTGTGGGGGCAGGATTTGTGGCATCATAAATGACGATGACATTGGTTAAAGGTCTACCAGCAGGAACTACAATGTTAGTCTTGTTGGCTAAGGCTCTAGATGCTCCACCATCTAAGTTCATGGCTTCATAACAACCGATCGCTTTCATTGCTTCTGCTTCCTGCTGTAAAGTGAGGTTAATTTCAAAATTGGCTAAAATCAGCTTTGTGCCGTCCTGAGTAAAACCAATGGCTGTACGGGCGCTATTACCTAATACAGCAGGATCTTTAAAGCCTTCAATGCTGGGATTTATCCATATTTCCCCCTGTCGCAATAATCTCGGACCACAAGTAAGAGAAAACCAATGTTTATTCCATTCCGGTTTGCCGTCTACTCTAGCTGTCACCATTTCTGGTTTATTACCAACTCCTAATCCCAAGGTAGTTCCAAAATTTTCCCACCGACTGTATTTGACAAATTTTCCCCCAGCTACCATGTTACCCATGACTGTTTTTTGGGGATTTTTGGCAAAGAATGTCCCGTTAGCAACTACAGCAGCCTTATAACGCGCCACCAATTTACTAAATTCTTCATCACCACTGGTTTTTTGAATGGTGTTCGCAAAGCTGGCATTTTTGGCCAACCCCATTGTAATCAAGGTTTTTGGATTTGTGAGGTCAACTATGGTTTGATAGAAAGGGATACCATTAATTTGACTTTTGTTTACCTGTACAGGTTGAGCATAACTAGGTAATGTCAAGGTTAATCCCTGTGCTAAGGTTGCCCCACCCAGAAATAAAAAGGATCTGCGGCTGATTTTGCTAATTGTCATAATATAAGTAGTCTGACAAAATTAAATTTACTTGTTGAAAGAGGGAATTGGTGATTGGTAATTGGTAATTGGTGAAAACTATTCTTCTTCCTCCTGAACTCCTGAACTCCTGACTCCTGACTCCTGACTCCTATATCTTATGAATAATCGGTATATTATTTTTCACAAACCCTATGGAGTTTTGAGCCAATTTACTCAAGAAAGTCCCAAACATATTACGCTGAAAGAGTATATAGATGTTCCCGATGTTTATGCTGTGGGGCGTTTAGATTGGGACAGTGAGGGGTTACTGTTGTTAACAAATGATGGACAGCTACAGCACCGTTTAGCACATCCGCGCTTTGGTCATCAACGTACCTATTGGGCGCAGGTAGAACGTATTCCTGATATTGATGCAATTCATCAGCTACAACGTGGGGTAGAGATTCAAGATTACCGGACTCGCCCTGCTCAAGTTAGGTTATTGTTAGAAGAACCATCCGTAGTCCAACGTATTCCACCCATTCGATTTCGGAAAAGTATTCCCACCGCTTGGTTAGAAATGACCTTAACTGAAGGTAAAAATCGCCAAGTTCGTCGCATGACGGCTGCTGTGGGTTTTCCGACTTTGCGGTTAATTAGGATAAGTATTGGTAATATTCAATTAGATGATTTAGCACCAGGACAATGGCGAGAACTCACTCCCTTAGAAGTCACAAGATTAAATCATTCACCGGAAAAATAGATAAAGGTACTGTAATACCAGTATATAAAAGAGTGTCAACAATACCACTTGATTCTTAAGTCACATAATTTTAATTACAGTTATTTAATTGTGGAGCGTTTGAATATTTGTGGCTAGAGAGACTGAAAGCACCTTAGCAGAAAAATCAAGGAAGTCCGACTATGCTGATTTGCCCCCAGTGTAAATTTGAAAACGGTGATAGTAATAAGTTCTGTCAAAGCTGTGGTACATCCTTAGCTCATAAAATCTGCTCTGAATGCAATGCCGATATATCTTTAGATGCACAGTATTGTTATAAATGTGGTGCAGAATCTAGAACAGTTTGGTATGCGATTATTACTCAGGCAGTAGATAAGGTAGTTTCTGTTGTTGCGGAAACGGCCCCATTAAGCCAAAATTTAGAAAATATAGCGAATGATAATGGTGATTCTAGTCCTCTTTCTAGATTTGTTTTAGATGCTTATTTAGATTCTAGGCAGCGTTATCGCTTATTAGAGTCTCCGCAAGTATTTGCGGATTATATAGAAGTCAAGGTTCTAGATTGTCAACCTTACGAAATATCACTGATTGGGGCAATGCTTTTGCACGAAGCCAAGATGGATATAAAAACAATTCCGGCTCTAGCACAAGCTTATCTAAAATTGCAGGTAGATAAGCACCCAGGAATCCCCAATATTCATGATGCTTGGCAGCAAGATGATCTTCAAGTAGTCTTGTTGGCAGATAAATCCAATTTCCCGACATTGCTTGATGTTTTGCGACAAGATACAACCAATCCGTTAGAAATTTTACATTGGTTTTATCAAACGACTCAACTTTGGGAGTTGTTAGAAACTGTGAATTGTCGCCAAAGTTTGTTGGAGTTGTCGAATTTGCGCTTAGATGAAGACCAAACTCTAATACTACAAAGGCTATATATAGAGACACCGTTACTGACACCACAACCACTTGAAGTTTTAGATTTGACGGAAATTCCAGAGAATGGACAACAAGCTTTAACTCTTAAAAGTTTGGGTCGGATGTGGCAAACTTTGTTTAAAGAATCCCAGTACACTCCATTGGCTTGTGTGGTGCAGATGTTGGAGGATGTGGAATCTGGGAATATTCAATCTGTAGCACAATTGGTATCGCATTTAGAAGAAATAGCAGAAGAATGTAATCAGGAACAACCAACTTCTTCACCTGTCTTGCCACTAAGTGATGATACAGAAAATAAAAGTGATGAAGCCCCAACGTTAGTCCTATCCATGCAGCTAAGTAGCGTAGAATATGCAGCAGCTACTGATGTAGGTCGTCAACGTGATCATAATGAGGACTATTTTGGTGTTGATAGTCAAGTTCACAAGATAGAGTTACCAAGAAATAGTCAAGTTATAGCACAAGGTTTATATATTCTTTGTGATGGTATGGGTGGTCATGCTGGAGGTGAAATAGCTAGTCAATTAGCGGTAAATACGATCCGTCAATACTTTCAAGAAACTTGGGTAGATAGAGAATTGCCTCGCAAGGAGTCTATTCGTCACGCAGTTTATTTGGCTAATCAAGCTATCTATGAGCTTAATCAAAAAGAAGCTCGTTCTGGTGTTGGTCGCATGGGTACTACTTTGGTCATGCTACTACTTCAGGATAATCAGGCGGCAATTGCTCATGTAGGGGATAGTCGTCTTTATTGGCTGACTCGGAAGCAAGGACTAGAACAAATAACTATAGACCATGAAGTTGGTCAACGGGAAATTGCTAGGGGTATAGAACCTAGTATTGCCTATGGACGTGCAGATGCTTATCAACTTACCCAAGCTTTGGGCCCACGCCATGAAGATTATATCCATCCTGATGTGATGTTATTTGATGTCAATGAAGATATGCTTATGGTATTGGTGTCAGATGGTTTATCAGATAATGACTGTTTAGAAACTCATTGGCAAACTCATCTCCAACCCTTATTAAGTTCTTCTAGTAATTTAGTCACAGGGGTTCAAAATTTAATTGAATTGGGTAATGAACACAATGGACATGACAATATTACAGCTATACTGGTACGAGTGAAAGTCCGACCATCTCAGCAAAGTTGCTTCTAAAATTAGTTTTTTGATCTTAAATTTTAGGTTGTATTGTGATTACTCTGACCCTATTAGAAAAAAGCACAAAAACACCGCTGAAACAGTGGTGCTTTGAGGGTTCTACCGTCGTTCGCATCGGCCGGGCGGTAGATAATCACGTTGTTTTGGCTGATAATTTAGTTTCTCGGTATCATTTGGAACTGAAATTAGTTACTAATGCTAAAGGAGATAATTGGGAGTTAATTAGTCATGGGACTAATGGCACTTTCCTCAATGGCTCTTTGGTTACTAAATCTATCGTTGCTGATAATTCTTTGCTGCAATTAGCCCAGGGTGGTCCTGTACTCAAGGTACAAATTCAGGAATTATCTCCTCTAATTATTCCAGTTTCAGGTTCAGGAGATGGAGAAATTAATCAAAAGATAATTCCCGAATATTCCAGCACTAGTTGTACTCACGAAGGGAACCATCCCAATAATGTATTTTGTGTTCACTGTGGTCAACCCATTTTGGTACAAAAGACTATTCGCCATTATCAGGTATTACGCACTATCGGTAAAGGCGGTATGGGTACTACCTATTTAGCTTGGGATAGTGTTGGTGAAATTACTGGTGTACCACAATTACTGGTAATTAAACAGATGAATGCTGATATGGTAAAAATTCCCAAGGCTCAAGAGTTATTCATCCGCGAGGCTAGTATTCTCAAGCATCTTAATCATCCGGGAGTTCCCAAGTATTATGATTTCTTTGTGGAAGATGGTAAAAAATACTTGGCTATGGAGTTAATTCATGGACAAGATTTAGATAAACGGATTCGCTTCACTGGGCCTGTAACTCCGAAGCAGGCGATCGCTTGGATGGTGCAAACTTGTGATATTCTAGATTATCTTCATCATCAAGAAACACCATTAATTCACCGGGATATTAAGCCGGCTAATTTGATGGTGCGGAGTGGTAATAATAGTATTGTGGTGTTGGATTTTGGTGCTGTTAAGGAAATTGGCACAAAACCAGGAACTAGAATCGGTGCTGAGGGTTTTTGCGCTCCTGAACAGGAACGGGGACAACCGCTTACCCAATCGGATTTGTATGCTATTGGTCCGACGTTAATTTTTTTATTAACTGGGGAAAATCCTTTGAAATTTTATCGCCAAAGGGGACGGAATTTTCGCTTTGATGTCAAAGGGATACCAACCATTAATGATAAATTAAGACAGGTAATTGATTGTGTGACTGAACCTCTACCACGCGATCGCTATCATACTGCAAAAGAGTTGGCTCAGGCATTAATATCAGTCAGCAGTTAGCAAAATCTGGTTAGCGGTTAGGTTTAATTCGGGAAAAGTACGGGAAATTATTTGCTCATTGTCTCTAAAATGGTTAATTTCATACTCATCACCAATTAGAGAACAAACAGATATGGTAGGTTGTTTTGGTTCACCCACAAATTTACCAGCACCAAAGGGTTGATAATCAACAATCCAATATTCTTTAATTCCCATTTCTTCATAATCACTATATTTTCTATAGTAATCAACTCGCCAATTGCTACTCACCACTTCAATGATTAATGGCACAGAATCACCCTGAGTTACTGTTGCTTTTTTTTCCCAAAGCGGCTCATTGACTAAATTGGTGGAATTTATCAACAGAACATCTGGACAATAGGCTGATTCCGTTGTTGGTGGTTTAACTAATGCCTGTTTGGGAATAAAATAGGGAAGATCAAGTCTGTCAAACTCGACTGTCAATTTTCTAGATAAAAACCCGGTTCTGCTTTCGTGTTTTCCTAATGGCGGATTCATCTCAATAATTTCCCCATCATGCAGTTCATAAAATCCGCCTTCTGGTTTCCATTTAATAAACTCTTCAAAGGTTACTAACTGGGTTTTAGGTAAGGTTTGAACCATAATTTACCTACCTTGATAAAAATGCTTGAGTATGTGTTTGGACGGGGAATTTTAGATTTTAGATTTTAGATTTTAGATTAAAAAATTTAGTATCAGTCTCCGTCCTCTAATGATGGAAAAATACTCGCTGCGCTGCTTACGCTTCGCTAACGTAAATTCTAAATCCAAAATTTTCCATATCTATACTTGAGGGTGGAGTGAATCCAAAATCGTTCGACTGAGGGAAGTCGAAGTCCAAAATCATCAATCCAAAATCGAGTGACGAAAGAATTGCACCCACCATAAAAACAAGGACAAAGCTCTATCCTTGCTAAGGGTAGGCGTATCTACGTCAAATCTATCCTAGATATAGCCAATCTAATTGAGATGTTTAATCGTCGTCCCACTTTTCCACTGCTAATAAATCGCCAATTGGATCTTGAGTGCTAAATCCAAAGTCTAGCAACTCCTGTTTCCAATGTTGCCAATCATCGCCATAGAGTAAGGCAATTTTCCAAATCCTATCATTGGGTTTGATAATATTGGATTCTACGAGTGATTGCACGTTGCGCTGCAATTTCACCATTGGGTGAATTACTTGCTGAATCATAAACTGGGTGTATTTCAGATTTTTGTGTGTAAATTCTTGATCAAAACAGCCTTCCGCTTGCAATTATTACCTGCGCGTAGAGCAATTATAGTTTGGCGAAGCTAGTTCTAACTCCTCCACTATACCATAACTAACAAGAGTAAGCTGCTTAGGAGTTCGGTTTTGTACGGTAATTACCACTACTAAACGCTATTTAGCTGAATAGTCGTGGCAATATCCAGCCTGCAAGGTTTTTAGGCTTGCGATCGCCATCATAACGCAACTGGAGAAAATTGACACTAATTTCTCAATTTTAATTGTGAGGAGTCAGTAGTCAGTGGTCAGTGGTCAGTAGTCAGAACGGAAGAGGTTTCTGGAAAATTTTATTCTTCTTGCTTCTTATTTCTTCTTCCTTCTTCTGACTCCTGACTCCTGACTCCTTCTTCCGACTCCTATTCCCCAATGTCTTCCAGCCAAAGTTCTGGGTTAGTTGTAATAAATTCACGCATCATTTGTTCACATTCATCTAAATTTAAATCTACGACTTCCACACCGTGAGATACCATAAATTCCTTAGCGCCAGGAAAAGTTTTGGATTCTCCAGCAATAACTTTTTTAATCCCAAATTGCACCACAGCACCAGCACACAAATAACAAGGCATTAATGTGGAGTAGAGTATTGTACCTCTGTAGTTACCAATTCTGCCCGCATTACGGAGGCAATCAATCTCCGCATGAGTTACAGGATCACCATCTTGTACGCGCTTATTGTGTCCCTGTCCGACAATTTTACCATCCTTAACCAAAACAGAGCCAATGGGAATTCCTCCTTCTTGTCTACCTTGTTTAGCCTGGAGAATTGCAGCATTCATAAATTTATCCATTTGTCAATACTCCTGATATAAAAAAACAAATGATCTGGATAGTTGCCTGTGGAAAAACTGTGGAAAAACTATCCTAAATTTTTCCAAAATCATAATACTTGATGAAACCGATAAATAATAAATTAAAGTTTTCCCCAGGTTTGCTGCAAAAAATTGGATTTTGACCGCAATTTTAAATAAAAATTAATCATTTATTATATTTTTCTTAAAATTCGGACTTAATAGTGCAGATTTTCATGGGAAGAGTTAGTTTTTTTGGTTGTGGAAAACATCAACGATATTAATTTTATTTTTGGTAGTAGCCATTTGGATGCGATCGCTCAATTGGTGTAAAGTTTGAATTAAACTCTGATCACTATCTTTCAACTGAGTAATCTTTTCACAACTATACATCACAGTCGTATGATCTTTACCACCAAACTCCTCCCCTATCTTGGGTAAACTCAAATTCGTAAGTTGTCGCATTAAATACATTCCTATTTGCCTAGCCCAACTTATTTCTCGACGACGGGAATTACCCTTCAAATCCTCAATAGAAACATTCAAAGCATCGGCAACTATATTTAAAATTATCTCAGGAGTAGTTTCTATTTTCTGACTAGGAGTACCTAAAATCGGTGATAGATTTTCCACAGTCATAGGTAAACCCCAAATAGAAATATAAGCCAAAGCTCGAATTAACGCCCCCTCCAACTCACGGATATTAGAAGTACAATTAGAAGCAATATATTCAACTACCTCTCGTGGTAAACGAATATTTTCATACTCAGCTTTTTTTTGCAGAATAGCCATTCTCGTCTCTAAATCAGGCATTTGCACATCAGCAATTAGCCCCATAGAAAACCGTGAACACAACCGTTCTTGTAAACTGGGAATTTGATTAGGAGGACGGTCTGAGGCAATTACAACTTGCTTGCCCGCCTCATGTAAAGTATTAAAAGTATGAAAAAATTCCTCTTGAGTATATTCCTTCCCCTCCAAAAACTGAATATCATCAACTAGCAGCATATCAGCCGCTCGATAGTGTTCGCGGAAACTTTGCATACTATCTTGACGAATAGCAGTAATCAAATCATTTGTAAACTGCTCCGTAGACACATAAAATATCTTAGAATGAGGACAGATTTCCCAGCGATAATTACCAATAGCTTGCATTAAGTGAGTTTTCCCCAAACCCACACCACCACATAAAAATAATGGATTAAATTCCCTACCTGGATATTCTGCCACAGCTAAAGAAGCCGCATGAGCCATGCGATTATTAGCACCGACAACGAAACGAGAAAAAACATATTTAGAATTTAAATCTGAAGTCTTTTGCGAATTTATAGGAGTATTTGCCGAAATATGATTTATTGCTAGTAATTTCCCCTCAACTTCCGGTTTATCCCCATGAGAAACTTCCTTATCCTCAACTACAGTAATATAAATCTCTATTGGATAACCCACAATATCTTGGACTACATTAGCAATAGTATGGATGTAATACTTCTGAAGCCAATTGCGAGCAAAAGGATTAGGAGCATATATTACCAAACAGTTATTTTCTAACTGCTGTGCATAAGCTGTTTTAATCCAAGTTTCAAAGGTAGGAGGGGCTAACTCTAACTGTAAACGCTCTAATACACGATTCCATAAATCATCTATGGGAATTTCCATTCACACCACCTTTATCCGTAATTCATCATTCCTAATTTGTAATTACCCCTGTGTCATCTATAATCACTCTGATAAAAACCTGGTAGCTAATATTCTAGCACCCACTAACGAATACGGAGCAATAATCACATGAGAAAGATTAATAATCATAACTTAGCAACACAAAATATTAATACTAGATTTTTAGGGCAAAACTTGGGAAATAAAGGTAAAAAATTGATCGCAGTGTGTGGTGTAGCATTTTTTATGCTCGGAGGTTGCACGAATCTCAAAAAAACCACCACAGAAATCGAACCTAGCAATGCACAACCACAAAAAACTTCTGCACCCACAACAGAAATTGCTCCTCCCGCGATTTTCTCCGCTTCTGGAGATCCTAACTTTGTTGTTAAAGTAGTACAAAAGGTGGGAGGTGCAGTTGTTCGCATTGATTCCACGAGAACCGTCACAACTCAAGCACCAGACGAATTTTCCGATCCCTTTTTTCGCGGATTTTTTGGCAATAGAATCCCCAGAGAACGAGTAGAAAGAGGTAGCGGTTCGGGATTTATCATTAATTCATCTGGGCAAATTTTAACTAATTCCCACGTTGTAGACGGTGCTTATTTAGTTACAGTCACCCTCAAAGATGGCAGAACTTTTAAAGGTAAAGTATTAGGTGAAGATGCGGTAACAGATGTGGCAGTAATTCAAATTGAGGCCAATAATTTACCCAGTTTAGCTTTAGGTAAATCTGATACTTTACAACCAGGAGAAGCCGTGATTGCTATTGGTAATCCTTTGGGTTTAAATAATACTGTTACCTCTGGAATTATCAGCGCTACAGATCGTTCTAGTAGTGATATTGGTGCTAGTGATAAGCGTGTTGATTATCTACAAACTGATGCAGCAATTAATCCTGGAAACTCCGGTGGACCATTACTAAATGCTCGTGGTGAAGTAATTGGCATGAATACAGCAATTATTCAAGGCGCTCAAGGTTTGGGATTTGCCATTCCTATTAATACTGCCCAAAAAATCGCCGAAGAACTAATTGCTAAAGGTAGAGTTGATCATCCCTATTTGGGAATACAAATGGTGACATTAACACCAGAAGTTAAGGAAAGAATAATTGCTCGATTTGGTGAGAAAATAAATTTATCTGCAACTGAAGGGATTCTATTAGTGAGGATTGTTCCTAATTCACCCGCAGCTACCGCTGGATTACGTCCAGGAGATGTGATCAAAAGTATGAATAATCAACCAGTTTTGAAAGTTGATGAGGTGCAAAGAATAGTAGAAAATAGTAAGGTTGGCATTCCTTTACAAATGCAAGTAGAGCGTAATGGCAAAATTGCTCAATTTTTAGTTAAACCTGCACCTTTACCAGTAAATAAAGAAATGTGATTAATGTTTTCTTGGCATTAGCCCTGGACAATGGTACGGTCGCCCTGGTCGGTGGATGTGGTAGAACTCGTCCCGAATTACGTGATTTGCGTACTACCGGACAAGGTTGCCTTTAGAAAAATATCACCAAACCGTCCCGTAATTCAAGCCCTTCTTGAGGTGAAAAAGTTGGGTTTGAATACCTGGACTTTTGGCATTAGCCAAAACAAACTTTTCAGCTATCTTTCTGATATCAGAATCAATTATTTTCACGATTAAGAGGGATAAGCAATAAAATGAACCAATAAACTAATGAACAATATTTTTAGATGGAAAAATCTGTATTTGTAAGAGGTCGAGTGACTGAAACAGTGCGGGCAAGGTTTAAATCTGCCTGTGCCTTACAAAATAGAACTATGGATAGCGTGATGGAAGAACTGATACTCAATTGGCTAGAACAGCAAAATCCCAATTCAACAGCACAAAATCCAAAAGTGCAAAATCCAAAAGCAAGTTAGTGATCGCCCAACCTCCCACACCACACCCACAGAACCATGACAACTGAACCATCCCGACTAGACCGGATAGAAGCCATTTTAGAGCGCGTGGCAGTACAACAAGAAACTACTGCTGCCAGATTGGATAACTTAACAGGTAAAGTTGATGAGATTGTCTATAAAGTTGACGACTTCATTAGTACAGCTACTACTGTTTTAGGACGTAGCACAATGTTGGATGAAATAATACTAAGCAATAATACTAGAACGTCAATACTGGAAAATATTGTTGTGAGACTTGATCGTAATCAGGAAGAGAGTAACCGCAATTTTGAGCTACATCAGCAACGTTTTGAGGAAAACCAACGCTCAACTAACGCTGCTTTAGAACGACTAGAGGCAATTTTGATACAACTAATGGATAAATAGCGATCTCTACTGTTGGCATTAGCCAAAACAAACTTTTCAGCTACCTTGCTGACATCAGAATCTATAATTTCCCAATCATCCCAAGGTAATTTCATTCTGGGGATGATTGTTGATTTGGTTGTGTTTTTATTGTTTTTATTAGAATTATATAGGTATTAAAAATGAATGAATTAGCACCCATTATTAAATTAGGTAATCCGATATTACGACAAAAAGCTGTTGCGGTTGAGAATGTTCAAGATGAGAAAATTCAAAACCTCATTGATGAATTAATTACCTCAGTTGCTCAAGCCAATGGCGTGGGAATTGCTGCACCACAAATAGCCGCATCCTATCGTTTATTTATTGTCGCTTCTCGTCCTAATGCCAGATATCCCCATGCTCCAGAAATGCAACCAACAGCAATGATTAACCCCCGCATTGTTGCCAATTCTTCAGAAGTGGTTAAAGATTGGGAAGGTTGTTTAAGTGTACCGGGAATTAGAGGTTTAGTTCCTAGATATCAAATAATTGAAGTTGAATATACGGACCGAAATGGCAATTTACAAAAACAAGAATTAACTGATTTTATTGCCAGAATTTTTCAACATGAGTATGATCATCTCGAAGGATTAGTATTTTTAGATCGTGTAGAAAATAATCAGGATTTAATTAGTGAGGAAGAATATCAGAAATCGGTAATTGGTAATGGGTAATTTTTTTATTCTTTCTTCCTCCTGAATACTGGGCGCAGGTAACTGTTCACACTCCCCCACTAAAAAGGAATTAGGAAGTAACAGGGATAGGAG
>NZ_VIKX01000249.1 GCF_009711935.1 Dolichospermum sp. UHCC 0259
CCTACTTCTACCTACCCTATAAACTCTCGAAAGTGGGGGGAGAGTGAAAAACTACTTTCCGTAACGTTCATAATATTTTTGATCTGATTTACGAATTAATGGTTGCAAATTTGCCGATAGTTCTCCCTTGTAGCCAAACCACTGACAAAATAACTCAGGTTCTATATGAACACTCACCCAAGAGATCGGTTGAACTGGTGAATGTTCTAAACTTCCCTCTGGTGCTAAACCACTACCAAAAAAGCCATAAGTTCCAGCCTTTAAACCTGAAAGCTCAAAAGTGTACTCAACCAGATGTTCTCTATCAGATGATCTTGTAATTATCTCATCATCCAATTGATAGTTAGCGATATCTAAATCTAATCCTGCTCGGACATTGATACACCGAATGTAACCATTTCCCAGTTTCACAGGATACTGATAAGTTATATCAAATCCATCAGCAGAATCAGGTGTGAGTTGATTCTCCTCACTTTCATAAACAAGTTCCTGATAAGCAGATTGAGAAAGAATAAGAGTCATAGGGTGATTAGTTGCTGGCAATATTGCAATAGATTATGGTTAATTGTCATTCAGAGGGAACAGCGGTTCGACTACGCTCACCGACCGGGAACAGGCTTGCCCTGAGCGCAGTCGAAGGGGAACAGAAAAACTAGTTGTGTAATTAATTCTGTCTCATTACTTATTAGTTAATTCCTTTACCTTTACGTCCTATGGGTACACACATTGGAGTTCCCACAACTGGATCATCAACAACACGACAATCTAAGCCAAAAACCTCTTTTACCATTTCCTCATTCATGACTTCTTGTGGTTCTCCAGCAGTAAAAATCCTACCTTCTTTGACAGCAACTAAATAATCAGCATAACGACAAGCTTGATTTAAATCATGCAACACCATCACAATGGTTCTGCCCTGAAATTGGTTCAATTCATACAACAAATCTAAAACTTCTATTTGATGTGCTAAATCTAAAAAAGTAGTCGGTTCATCTAATAGTAAAATATCCGTATCCTGAGCTAATGCCATAGCAATCCAAGCTCGTTGTCTTTGCCCACCTGATAAAGTATCTAATGCCCGTTCAGATAAATTGATTAAATCCGTAATTTCTAATGCCTGTTGAACAATTTTTGCATCTTTTTGTGACCATTGCTGTAACCAATTTTGATAAGGATAACGTCCTTGGGCTACTAAATCTCTGACTGTTAAACCTTCTGGTGCAACTGGACTTTGAGGCAAAATTCCCAATTGCTGGGCTACTTCTTTTGTGGAAAGTTGGAAAATAGATTCTCCATCCAAATATACAGCCCCACCGCGAGGTTTAAGCAATCGAGCCAAACCTCTTAATAAAGTAGATTTTCCGCAACCATTAGCACCAACTAAAGCAGTAATTTTTCCCGCAGGAATCGCTAAATTTAGATCCCAGATAATTGTCGCGCCATCATAAGCTAAAGATAAACTTTTCGTTGATAATCCTTTCATAATAGTTGATAGTTGATAGTTAATTAGAAAACATAAAATTGATTACCCAGTCCCCAGTCCCCAGTCCCCAGTCCCCAGTCCCCAGTCCCCAGTCCCCTATTTTTTCCGATTACGAATTAACAAATACAGAAAATAAGGAGCGCCGACAGCAGCAGTAACCACTCCACAAGGAATTTCAATAGGTGCAAATAGAGTTCTTCCTAACAAATCTGCCACCACAACAATCATTCCTCCTAACAGTGCTGAGACGGGAATTAAACCTTGATGATTTGTACCTACTAATTGTCTTCCTAAATGAGGT
Organism: Dolichospermum sp. UHCC 0259; assembly: GCF_009711935.1. Taxonomy (GTDB): domain Bacteria; phylum Cyanobacteriota; class Cyanobacteriia; order Cyanobacteriales; family Nostocaceae; genus Dolichospermum. Next base: position 1,785 of record NZ_VIKX01000249.1, read on the forward strand.
GCAATTAAACCTACAAAACCGATCATTCCCGCAGTGGCTACTGATGCACCTGCTAAGGCTACTGCTACCAACAGCAATAAACTATGCTGCCATTCCACACGACTACCTAAACTTCTAGCAACATCATCTCCCAAATTTAAGGCGTTCAAATGTCTAGCTAATGTCAAAGCCATTGGGACAAAAATAATCACCCAAGGTAAAAAAGAAAATACTTGTTCCCAGGTGCGCCCGTACACACTACCCGCTAACCACACCAAAGCATCACTAACGCTGTAAATGTCACCGAAGGTAATCATTAAACTGGTGAAGGCACTGGCGATCGCCGATAAACCTACACCCATTAAAATTAATAAAATTGGCGAACTCCCATTATTCCAAGCTAACCAGTAAATTAAAGCCGCCATCAACAAAGCCCCGCAAAAGGCTGATAAAGGCAAGATGTAAACTGGTGCGGAAGGAAATAAAACAATAACTGTAACTGCGGCTAGACTTGCCCCAGAATTAATCCCAATAATACCAGGATCAGCCAAGGGATTGCGTGTTAAACCTTGGAAGATAGTTCCAGAAATGGCCAGCGCTACTCCCACCATCAAAGCCACAAGTGTACGCGGTAGACGCAGGGTATTAATCACAAACAGATGGTTAGGATTTCCCGTATTTACACCCAAGAGAGTTTTAATAATATCTGGGGGAGAGATAGGATATTCACCTCTGCCCACATTTATTACCATTGCCACCCCAATCACTGCCAGTAAAGATAACAGCATTACTGGTACACGCCGATCTATGCGAAAAGATATTGTTGAGGAACGAATAACCAACCAATCAACCTTCATTTTTTCACCTTTGATTTAGCCAGGTAGACAAAAAAGGGAGCGCCAACCAGTGCAGTCATCACACCTACAGGTAATTCCTGGGGTTTGAGGAGGATACGGGCAGTAATATCTGCTACTAACAGCAAAGTTGCACCGACAACGGCTGAATAAGGCAAAATCCAGCGATAATCGGTTTTAATGAAAAATCGGACTATGTGAGGAACAACTAAACCAATAAAACCGATAGGTCCAGCCAGGGCTACGGAACTTCCTGCTAGTAAAACTACGCTGATGGCAGTCAAAATTTTTATCCAGGCTGTTTTTTGACCTAAACCTTTAGCTACATCGTCACCTAGACTCATGGTGGTAATTTGTCTCCCCAAAGCAAAGGCAATTACTAAGCCAATGATGACAAAAGGTAGTGCGGAAAAGAGGATATTGGCATCTCTACCAGCTAATGAACCAGCTAACCAAAATCTAATTTCTTCTAATGTGCGTTGACTGATGATCAGAATTGCAGTAGTCAGGGAAGAAATTAAAGCTGTCAGGGCTGCTCCTGCTACTGTGAGATTGAGTGGGGTCGCACCTCCCTTTCCTAGTGAACCCAAGAAGTAGACTAAAATCGCTGTGACTCCTGCACCCAAAAAGGCTGCAATTGTCAAAGTAGTAATTGATGTACTACCAAATACAAAAATTGTCACAACTACGGTGAGTGCTGCACCGGATTCAATGCCCAAAATACCTGGATCTGCTAGGGGGTTGCGTGTTAAGCCTTGCATTAATGCTCCAGATACTGCCAGGGCTGCACCGACTAAAATGGCAATGAGCGATCGCGGTAATCTGACTGTTTGAATAATTAGGTGTTGATATGAACCATCAAAGCTGACAAAGGATGTCAAAATCTCATCTATTGGTATTTCTGCTGCTCCTAATGTGACACTAGATACTAAACAAACTAGCAGCAGCATCAAACACCCAACTAAACTAAATACAGGTTTAGCAGCCGACTTAATCAAAATATTAGGGATCATGAAAATATGAATTGATTCACCTTAACTATTTGCGCGTAGCTATACCTAACTTCACTCCTTCTACCTGCCGCACTTTATCCATTACGGCTACCACTTGTCCATGATTAACTTTCTCATCAGCATTTAGTACCACCATCAACTGTTTTTGTGGTTCTAACTTTTCTCTAATTCCTATTTCTAATTGTTCTACACTAATTGCTTTTTTGTTCAAAAATATCTCTCCATTATTATTAATAGTTAATGTCACCTGTGCTGGAGGATCTGTTTTTCCTGTCGCGGCTTGAGGTAAGTTTACTGGTAAACCCTCAGAACGAGTTAAATACAATGTTGACATAATAAAAAATGTCAAAATTGCAAAGATCACATCAATCATTGGCACAATATTAATCTGTGCTGGCAATTCCGGCTCATCTTGTAGACGCATAGGTTTTTTCTCCTCTTTCATAGCGACGACGGTAAAGTAGTTCTAAATGACCGCCATATTCTTGAATCAAAGCAATTTGCCGTTGATAAAATCCCCGGAAAGTATTAGCAAAAACAAGGGTAAAAATTGCCACAATTAAACCCGTAGCGGTAGAAACCAACGCCTCACTAATACCACTAGTTACACCGGCAGCTTTAGTTCCGCCAACATCACCAATATTCAGAGAAGCAAAAGAACCAATTAACCCCAACACAGTACCCAGTAATCCTAACAAGGGTGCGAGGGCAATAATGGTATCAAAAATCGTATTAAACCTTTTGAATAAAGGTATTTCTGCTTGGGCTTCACTCTCTAACGCCAAGCGAAATTCTTCTGGATTTGGTTCTTCTAACTCTAAAGCCGTCAAAAAAATCCGGGCAATTGGTATATCTGCATTTTTTCGCAGTGTATCAATTGTACTTACTACATTATCCTGACGATAGAGATTTAATACATTTCTGACTACCCGTTGCTGACGACTACTGATTGTTACCCAAAACTTGATCCGTTCAATAATTAGCCCTACCGCCAATACAGAAGACAGTAGCAGCGGCCACATCACCACACCACCTGCTATAAACAGATTTTTGATATCCATGTCCGATTTTCAAGCCTTTCAATAAAATTTCTTAACTAGTTCAGCAAGAATAGCTGATATAAGTTCTCAACTTAAATTAGAGCAAATGAGAATATATGTCAATCTTTTGCTACATCTTAGCGTCAGAACAAGTCATATATTAGGGTTAAAATCGCTGTAATTATTTGCCAGGAAGAGATTTGGGCTAAAATCTGCAAATACAAAAAGTCAAAATTATTGATTGACATTCGCATATAATTTCTGTTATTCTACCGGAGTTACTGAAAATTGTTAGCAATAAACTAAATAATTAAGAAATATAACCATGAGTTTTTCCAGCATAGCCATAGAGCAGCGAGAAAAAGAATTAAAGACACTGGCAACCTTTTTGACTTATAGCTTGATTGGCTCTCTGGCTATACATATTGGGTTGCTGGCTTCTGGTATTGGTAGTCTACTTACAAAAGTCCCGGAAGAAGAGCCAGTAGAAATCACTTTTGTGGAAACTCCAGTAGAAGAAATAAAACCAATAGAAGAACCGGAAGAGGAAACAAAACCTAAAGTTATTGATAATTCGCGGATTTTTACAAGTACAAATAATTTTGATACCTCTCCATCAGTATTTGTCCCGCAACCACAAAAAAGCACAATAGTTTCGGCTCAACCTGCTGTGATTCCTGCTCCAAAAATAGAACCTCTCAAACCTTTGCCTTCTATTACAAAGGAAACAACAGTATCACCGCAGAAAGTAGATACTCCGCAGCCAGAGGTTTCTCAGTCAAAGACAAAGGTATCACCCACGATTGCAGATTCTCCGCCTCAAGCAGTTTCTCAACCAAAAAATACCACTGTTAAACCCTTATCTACTGAGACTACAGCCGTTCAACCATCTTCACAATCCAGTTCTAATTTAAGTAAGTTGTTGGCAGGAATTAGAGATGCAAGGACAAATCAAGAAGGTTTACAGCCGTCTCAAGCTACTTCTGGTAATGGTGGAAATCCGGTAGGAACATCTAACTCATCAGACGCAGGTATTCCTGGTAATGGTGGAAATTCGGTGAGAACATCAGGCACAGGTATTCCTGGTAATAGTGGTGGTGATGCAAATAATGGACGGGCAAATGTTCCTAAAGTTGCCACTGCATCTACATCTCCCAAAGTCGGAACTAACTCTGGTAGTGGTAATGGCCGTGCTGCTTGCCGAGAATGTAATGCAAATTATCCAGAATGGGCGAGAAAGAGAGGTTTAGAAGGTAGGGTTGAAGTGGCTGTTGATACGGATGATAGTGGTAATGTTACTAAGGTTAGATTGTTGAGATCCAGTGGTAATGAAAAATTAGATGCAGAACATTTAGAACGAGCGCAAAAGTGGAAACTTAAACCCAGTTCCGGGGGTAGACAAGGTGTTAGTATTGGAACTGAATATGCGATCGCAGGCTCTCAAAAATATCGCCAATTACAGGAACGCAAGAAAAAAAGAGAAGCAGAACAAAGAAATAGTGAATCTACTAACAATGCGAGTAATTCGGTGACAGAAATACCCAGACGCAGACGCAGATTGGTAACATCTGTTAGTGCAAATATTCCCAGAGAGTCGAATACAGAAACCAGAAGAATTCGCCGCAGAAGAAATGTAGCAGCATCAACGGAATCTACTTCCACTTCATCAGTAACTAAAGGCCAGCGTTTGGGAGAAGCTCTCAGAAGAAGAAGAACAGATCAAGCTGTAACTTCACCTTCAGGAGAAACAAGGAAAAGAAGACGAAGACGGGAAATAACCCCAGCTTCCTCAATTATTCCCAGTAATGAAAGTAATTCTAAACCTACCAGACGGCGGCGACGTTTGGAACAACCTACGCCTTCAGAGCAAAATTAACAACTATCTCCATCAGATGAAAGTAATTAGGAGTCCTAGTGGTCTGTCAAGCTAAAAATTGTGAGATTGAGGGAAAATAGAGAGGCTATTTACTTTGATTTCATATCTGTGAACTGCTTCGCTAGTCATTGCGGCGATCGCTTTATTGGTCGCTTTGGGTAAGTTATAATACTTTCCTCCGGCTGTTTGGGCTAATTCCTTGGAAAAGCCTGTTAATACAAATTTACTCTCCGTATCAATTACCAATAATTGCATCCCTGAAGCCCGAATTCTGCCCGCAATATCTAATAATTCGGCTTTTATACCCGGTTTTTCTGTGCAGCTTCATATAAAAATGGTGTAGCATATTTATTTTTTTAGTAAATTTGGTAAATTTGTAATTATAAAATCTGAATAAACAATAAAGAGCAAGATGAATTTTTAAATCTTGCTCCTGTTTTAAGTTTAAACTACTAAATTATCAACTTTCAGTTTCTGCAAATGATACAAGGTATTCTTTTATCAATGAATCCGGTTTAAACTTAGAATTATCCAAAAATTGTTCACATCGAATAACAAGTTGATCATCAGAAACTTTTGATTCACAAAGTTCTTGAAGAAGAAGACTTAAATCCGTAATAAGTTGATTTAATTTATTAAGGGTTAAAGCTCTAGAGTCGTTAATTACGATAGATTTTGTTGTGTCAGTATTCCGATGGACAGATACAGGTATATATGAGTGGTTGGGATACTCTTTCTTAAACCATTCTACTGAGGCTAATAGTTGGCCATAGTTCTCCTTATTTAAAGGATTATTTTCGTATTTTCTACTCTTAGCTTCGATAACTAAAGCAAGTTTATCATTAAGTAACCATAAAACATCTGGTGCTTTGTCACCATAAATTTTTTCTGGCCTTTCAGCATGAAATCCCAGCATTAAGCCTAAATGTTCAAGAGCCTCCTCAAATCTATTAGCAGAAGCCTCTGGAATTAAGTCCAAAGAAATTTGTCGAAACCAAGCGAGATAACCTCGGCGATTATTTTTATAATTGCTAGTAATCCGATTGATCATAGCTTCGGCTTGTTTACCTGGATTGGTAAGTGGTACATAAGGTGGAATAACTTGAGGGCGTAGTAGGTTGTAGTTGTCTGCATATGCTTGTTGTTGAAGTTTTTGGGACAGGTCAGTTTTTTCCCAGAAAAATGCAGCACGAGCAGCTAATTGTTTTAACCATCCTCTGCTTTTTTGATCTATTTCTACTGTGTTATTCTGCCAATACTTTTCTAGCTTAGAAATAGCCTTTTCAAAATACCCATCACGCATAAGTTTAAATACTTTGCGTTCAAGAGATGCCTGATCCAGAAAAGTTTTATCTTCTTCTAATGATTCAGTAAGTTCTGCTAATGTTTCTGAATGGTACTCAATCCAGTCTTTTTCCCGATTTAAGCACTGCATAATTGTGTCATATAAATCTTGTTTATCAACAACGTCTTTACTAATTTCTATTCCTATTTCAAACTGTGCGCGGGTACTCTTATTTAAGAATTTTAGACTAGCTGAACGCCCAATCCATGCAGTTAAGTCTTGTCCAGTAAGTATGACCACACAATAATCCCCATGACCTCGCGCACCTCTTCCCATACCCTGTTCAATACGTTGTGCTAATGAGCTAGTGAGTTCAGAGCCTCCCACGAAGGTATTTGCCCGATATTGATCATACTCACTACTTCCACGAGGTAATTCTGATAAAACCAATAAACGGCAAGCTGAACCAGGAAGATCAATTCCGTCATAGCGATTAGCAAAAACGAAAGGACCATAAGAAGTGCCTTCTTGAAGTTGTTTAACATCAACAGCTACTTTGTCCGTTAAATCTGAATAATTCGCAACATCTTGCCACTTTTGTGCAGCCGGTTTCGATGGTACAAGAATTACTGTTCCCATCTTTTTTTTAGCTATTTCTTGAACCAATTCTTTGAGAATCTTGACAATATCATTAGTAGGGAAGGGCATAAGTTCTAGAGCAAGAATCATTCGCTCACTGACACCAGCTAAAGAGTTAGATGTAATTGGCTTAGATATAGAACTAGGATCAGCATCAAATGTTCTTACAATAGCAGTATCGTCACTGATTGTGGCCGACAGGAAAATACGTCGAGGACAATCTGCAAAAGTTGGAATCATATCAACCAATGGAAAAATTGGTGTAATTACGAAAGCATCTTTGCTAATCAGGCAGTGACAATAATTAAAATTATCCCGAATAAATGGCCACACAAATTGATAATCATTTGCTTTATGACGCAAAAATTCTCTGACCTGTTCAGACTTAGCTTTCCAACTCCAATAAGGAACTTCTAAAATCCCACTGGCTGGTTTACCACTGACAAGATCATCAAATGAACCTAACTTTTCAAGTTTTTCAAAATCGCTGCGGAATATACTTGTAAGCTCAGAATAATCTTCTTGATTGCTTTTTCTTGTAAGACGTAATGTAAAAATATCACGCATATTTGAAAAAGCAACATGGGCATCATCAAGTATGATAGCTGCTGCTGTAAGGACTGGTTTTATACCACGAACTCCAAATCGACTATCACCATTGAATAATGCTTGATAGGTACAAATAAGAACACTCTTACCAGCAAGGAAATCCTCAGAAAAATTTTTAACATTTTTGTCGTAGGCAACTGCGGGAATGTTGTACTCTTTAGCCTTTGCCAAAGTTTGTTCGACAAGTTGAACAGTTGGTGATAAGTAGATTACTGGTTCACGATGTTCATTTAAAATTGACTGAGCAATAAGTAGAGCAACTAGGGTTTTACCACCTCCTGTGTGTAACTTAATTACTAGATCACGCTCATGTCTACGATTGAACCACTCGTTTAATACTTCTGCTTGACTCGTGTAAATATCGTTGAAACCGGGTATTGGTGGTAAGCGTCGGTAAATTGCTACTGGGTCTATAACAGGTGGTTGGTTTTTACGTTCACGTAATTTCTTTATCTCTACCATTGTAAGCTCAAGCCTCCCGCTAAACTCTATACTGTACTAACGTATGTATAACAAACAGTATAGCTAATTTAAGGCGTTACAAGTAGGATACTGGGAGTACAAGTATATAATTTATTTTGTTTCTGAGTTCTCTGGGTCTCTGTGTGAGATAAATCATCGCTAAAAAAGCATCAGTATCAACAATGATCATAATCGCTCTTTTTCTTGTTTGTCCTGAAGATAATTAGCCATTTTTGTTTTATAAGTAACAGACAGATCAGAATCACCATTAAAACATCCAACTAAGTAGGTAAACAGAAAAATTTCAAGGTATGTATCGGTATATAAAGTTGTCTTAATGCGTTATTCTGATTGAGTTTCAGCCATTTCACAAAACGCAATACCCCTCATTTTTATTTTGTTAACCTACTTAAACCAAGTTCTTTAAATGTTGCTAATGGAGTTTTATTATTAGTCTGAACTTGATTATAGTATTGTTGAATAGCTTGTTTAATAGTTTCACTAAAATCTTGATTAGTCTGTTCCTGAATATACGCAAGTTTTTCAACACAGTCATCATCAAGTTGAATTTCTAATTGCATAAAATCATCTCTCTTTAGCCAGATTAACTGTTAATTATTAACCATATTTATTTTATCAAAAAAATCACCCTAAACTCAAAACACCCGCTGGAAAATTAACCACCAAAGGCAAAAACTCCAACCACCTTGAACCCAATAAAATTTCCGTCAACTGATCTCCAGCATAAACAGGAATTTCATACTCTTGATTATCCAAAATCACTTTACCTAAATACAAATCAAAAGTTTTTTCTCCTTGCGCTGTTATCAATTCTTGTTCACGAAGAAATTGCCAATCTAGTGCTTCTAAATCTTGTTTATTGATTGCTAGAAAACCTGTAAATCCAGTATCTAGCATGATCTCTACAGGTAAGTTTAACCCATCAGCATTAATCAAATCAATTTCAAAAAATAGCTGCCCCCCATCACCAAAATAACCCTCTATCATATTCTTCCAACTGCTCCGATTTCATTCAGCCGAAACATACAATGTACAGCATGAGGATGTTTTTCTCGTGCTTGCTGACTAGCAACTTCTATATCTTGATCAATGAAATAATCACCACTATCTGGTTCTACGGCAATATACCAGTTATAATGTTCTTTCATCAACTCAGGACGCACACGCTCAAAAATTGCCCGACAACGTTTGTGAAATGCGTCTCTTTCTGCTTCACGTTTAGCTAATTCTTCTGGTGATAAAGTTAATTCAGGAAAAATCCTTCCTCTTCTTCTTGGTGTTTTTGGGGTTAGTTGTGTCATGGGTTTAAACTCCATTTTTACTATTTTAATATGAGTCCTAAATTAATTATCTACAAAATAAATTAAATGATTTAGTTTTTTAGTGGTGTGGCCAGTGTGTAAGGGTTTAGCACTGCTAAACCCCTACATTTATGGGGATATTTTTTAGTTGGAAACCCCAAAACAACTTACTTTGATTTCATATCTGCGATCGCTCCCCTGGTCATAGCAGCGATCGCTTTATCGGTCGCTTTCGGTAAGTGATAATATTTACCTCCTGCTGTTTGGGCTAATTCTTTGGCAAAGCCAGTTGATACAAACTTACTCTCCGTATCAATTACCAATAACTGCATTCCTGAAGCCCGAATTCTGCCGGCAATATCTAATAATTCGGCTTTGATATCTGGTTTTTCTCCTGCTTCTATGGGTTCTCCTAAAGAACGAGCGAGAGGGATATTACCACGACCATCCGTAATTGCCACAATCACAACTTGACCGATATCTCCACCCATTTGGGCATTTACACCGACACGCACGGCTTGAGTTAAACCATGTGCCAGGGGTGAACCACCACCGCAGGGTAATCTTTCTAAACGATTTTTGGCTAAAGCAATGGAACGGGTAGGAGGTAATAATACTTCTGCTTGTTCTCCTCGGAAGGGGATTAAGGAGATTTGATCCCGGTTTTGATAGGCTTCGGTTAATAATTGCATGACTGCACCTTTAGCAGATTGCATTCTATTTAAAGCCATTGAACCGGAAGCATCCACAACAAATACCACTAATGCGCCGGCTTTTCTCACCAACCGCTTAGAACGGATATCTCCCTGTTCGACAATGACTTTTTTGTCAGGTTGTCTAGCGCGGCGTGCTTTTTGATACGGGGCGGCGGCTCGCAATGTGGCATCTACGGCGATGCGTCGCGCCTTACCTTTGGGAATCATCGGCTTGATGTACCGTCCCCTATCATCTGAGAAGATAATACTGCGACTACCAGATTTACCTTGACGTTGTGCCATTTGGGTAAAATACAGCACTTCCGGGTCAAGGATTACCCCTTCAGGATCAAAGATAAATTCTTCGGGAATGTCTGGGGGTTCTTGCTGTTCCTGTTCTTCTTCTTTGTCTTCTTCCTCTTCTTCCTCTTGTTCTTCTTCTGATTCCGACTCGTCTTGATTTTCTTGTGGTGGTGGGGGAGGTGGTGGTGGTTGGTCTGGTGGTGGTGTCTGGACTATGGTGGTTCTAGGTACTATCACCAATTCCACCGCCCGACGTAAATCTTCTGCGGTGACGGTGTTCCGTCCTTCTAAGGCTGCTGCGGCTTTAGCTACTCGCACCGCAAATAATTCGGCACGGTGTCCTTCTACACCCCCGCGAATGGCTTCACTGACGAGGTAGGTAATTTGTTCTGGGGTAATGGTGACTTCTTTTAACCATTCCCGTGCGAGGATGATTTGGGTTTTGAGTGCGTCTATGTCTTCGCTGTATTGTTGGAGAAATTCTGAAGGAGATTTGGAATAGGCGATCGCTTGTTCAACTGCCTGTACTCTTTGATCTATACCCAGAACTCCGTCTGCTGATAGGGCGATCGCTATTCTATCAAGTAAATGTTCTCTAAGCGCCCCTTCTTCTGGATTATAAGTGGCAATAAACAACGGTTTGCAAGGATGTTGAAAACTGATTCCTTCCCGTTCAATTTGGTTGCGTCCGTCCGATAAGACGGATAACAGTTGGTTACTAATTTGGTCATCTAATAAATTGATTTCATCCACATACAGCACACCTCGGTTGGCTGTAGCGAGTAATCCCGGTTGAAAAATCGTATCACCTTGTTTAACGGACTGTTCCACGTCCACAGAACCCAAAAGTCGGTCTTCTGTAATCCCCAGGGGAATTTGTAAAAAAGGTGCAGGGATAATTTCCGTTTCTATTTCCTGTCTTTGTTCCGCTAAAAGTTTATCATCCCATTCTTCGGGGTGATTGGGGTCACAGTTGCTAACTGAACCTTTGACAACTTCAATAGGTGGTAATAAAGCGTGAATAGCCCGCGCCATCACAGATTTAGCCGTACCGCGACGACCTGCAATTACCACACCCCCCAAAACGGGATCTACTGCTGTCAACAGCAAAGCTATTTTAATTGCTTCTTGACCAACTACAGCAGCCAAGGGAAAAGCAGTCATTGTCGGGGTAAGAGTAGGCGATCGCATTGTTTCCTTAATAGTTATTATAGTTTTAGCATAGCAATTCCTGGCACATTTTAGAATATATATAATGGCAATTCCTCAAGGAGCAAGATATATGACGACAATTCAGGTGAAAAGCTTCACTTTAGAAGAATATCACAAACTTATAGAAATCTGCTTTTTAAAACAAGATGATAGCTGCGCTCGCCGTAGGCATCACATTCAATTAATTAACTACTTTAGATATAATTATCAATAGGTTCACCAGTGCCACTGTCAAATTAAAAATGGAGCTACAGATATGGTACAGCAACTTACACCAGAAACCAAACCAGAAATCATCTACCCTGATAGTGATGGAAATCCTATGGCAGAAAATACAGAACACTATGAATGGATAGTTAAAATTAAAGAAAATTTAGAAATATTATTTGCATCAGAAAATGATGTTTTCATCGCAGGTGATTTACTTTGGTATCCTGTGGAGGGAAGTGTAAAAACTCGTCAAGCACCTGATGTCATGGTGATTTTCGGTAGACCAAAAGGTAGAAGAGGTTCTTACAAACAATGGCAGGAAAATAATATTATTCCCCAAGTAGTTTTTGAAATTCTCTCTCCAGGAAATCGCACCAAAGAAATGGCGAAAAAAATGCTATTTTATCAAAGATATGGAGTAGAAGAATACTATATATACAATCCCGATACCTTAGAATTAATAGGATTTATTCGGGAAGGAGAATGGTTTGAAGCAATTGAAGAAATCAGTAATTGGGTAAGTCCCCGTTTAGGAATACGTTTTGAATTAACATCAGATAACTTAGAAATTTATTATCCTGATGGACGGAAATTTCTCTCCTCTCTGGAATTAAATCAACAAATGGAACAAGAACGTCAACGTGCAGAACAAGAACGTCAAAATTATCAAGACCTATTAGCAAAATTACAAGCTAAAGGAATTGATATCAATACTCTTTAAAATTTAGATCCCCGACTTCTTCGAGAAATTGGGGATCTGGTTTCTCTGTTTTCTCAACCTACATTAATCAGAAGTTACTAAAAATCATGAACCAGAGACTAACCCAAGAACAATTAAATCAAATAATTGCTGAAGTTCAAAGTCTGCAATTACGTCAAGAAGCAGAACTTGATCAACAACAAGTTAAAGACATTTTACAAGATTTGAATTTAGCACCGGAATTATTCGATGAAGCTTTAATTCAAGTTCGGCGTAAACAAGCTTTAGAAGTCCAACAACGTCGCAATAAACTAATTAGTTTTGGAGTAGCTGCGGCTGTAATTATCGGCTTAGGATTCACAGTATTTTTTAATCAACAACAAAGTTCTTTACTCGCTAATGTTTCCGCACAACAGGACAGAATTACCTTAGAATCAAATAATGGGAATTTAAAAAATATCTCTCGTTCAGCTAATTCAGAACTTTTTTATCGTGTGACTTTAAAAGATGCACCTATCGGTAAAAAACTCAATCTTTCTTGTCATTGGATTGACCCCAGTGGTCAAATTGTCAAGCAAAATAATTATCAAACTCGTGAAGTTAAAACTTCTATTTGGGATACTTTTTGTCGTTATACTATTAATTCTTCGGCAAATGTGGGTAATTGGCAAGTGGAAATGTTTCTTGAAGGTAGGAAAATTAGTCAAGAAACTTTTGTGGTGCAATAGTTATGTTTTCTCATCATTTTATTGGTTATTGGGGTGATAGGAGAAAAGAGTTTCTCACGCAGAGACACAGAGGCACGGAGAGAGGAGGTAAGGAGGGAAATTTTTTCTGGAATGTTGTTTATGTTGGTTGTGATTCTGTACCTGCTTTACCACAAAATATGATTGCGGGTATTTCTGCTGGGGGGTTTTCTGATGCTTCGGATGTTTGGGTAAATGTAGAATCAAATAAGTTAATTTTGGGGAGGGAAGCTTTTGGAAGGGTTTCTTTGTTTTGGACTCAACAAGGTGGGGTGATTTGGTTTGCTTCTCAATTACAATTACTTTTAGAAGTTATGGAAAAACCGGAAGTTAATATTTCTGGTTTATATGGTTATAGTTGTTTTTCTTATGTTCCTAATCCTCTGACTCCGGTAAATGAAGTGTTTTCTGTCGCTGCGGGAACTGAGGTGATTTGGGAAGATGTTGACAATCCTCAAGTTCGCAGTATTTATCAATGGTGTGAATCAAAGTCACAAATTCAAGATGAAAATACCGCAGTTTCTCAATTACAAGTTTTACTAAAAAATGCTATTCACAAACAAATTGCTGATTTAAAAGATGAACCTGTGGGGGTTTTTCTATCTGGGGGTTTAGATTCTTCTATTGTTGCGGCTTTGTTGGTGGAAGCTGGGGTGAAAGTTCGTGCTTACACTTTGGATTTTGGTAATGTGGGAATTTCTGAATATCCCTATGCGGAACAAGTTGCACAGTTTTTGAATATTCCTTTGGTGAAAGTTGATGCCAGTCCTGGTAATATTAAAAAGGCTTTAATTCCTACTGTCAAAGCTTTAGATTTACCTTTTGGTGACGGTGTGACTGTTCCTTTATATCTCCTCAATCAAGTCGCTAGTCAAGAAACGCAGGTGATTTTTAATGGTGAAGGTGGTGATCAATTATTTGCCGGTTGGACTAATAAACCTTTGATTGCTGCTGGTATTTATCAATCTGAACATCCTGATAAAGAAGAAAGTTTCATTCAACAATATCTGCGAACTTTTCACCGTCTTTGGGGTTATGAATCTAGGGTTTATCAGCCGGAAATATATGCTCAGATTCAGGGTTTAAATGCTCAGGATTGGCTATTGGATGCTCTAGATGCTAGTTTTTGTCCTTCATTATTGCATCGTCTCCGGCGTGCCAGTTTGATGTTAAAAGGAGCGCAAAATATTCATCCGCGTGCGACTGCGTTGGGTTTTGCTCATGGATTGGTTGTGCGATCGCCTTTTTGTGATTTACTTTTAGCAGAATGGACTTTTCAGCTATCTGGAGAACTCTGTTTACACGGTGCTTGTGAGAAGTATATCCTCAAACGAGCAGCAGAAAATTGGCTACCGGCGGAAATTGTTTGGCGACAAAAACGCGGTATGGGTGTTCCCTTAACCTCTTGGTGTTTAAATGATTATTGGCATGATCTTGGTAATTGGTTAAATCCTGGTATACTCAGTTCTGAGAACTGCTTTTTTCCTGATATTGCGTTACAAATTGTTACAGGTGAACTAGGGGGACAAATTCAAGGACGACGAATTGGTGAAAGTCTGTGGTTACTCATAATCTGGCAACTTTGGCACTATCATGTTTTTGGTTCTAAATTAGGCAAAAAGTCTTTATATCATCCATTTATTTTACCTCGATGGTTATGGAAAAAGTACCAGCAATCCCAAATTTAGAACTAGCACTTGCACAGGAGTTATTGCAAGTTTACGGTTCTCCAATATATGTTTACAATGGCGATATTTTACGCCAAACTATTGCACATATTACCAAAGCTATTAGTTATCCTCATACAAAGTTTCATTTTGCTAGTGTCACAAATGGCAATATTGCTTTATTGAAAATATTTAAAAATGCTGGTTGGGGACTTCATGCTAATACTCCCGGTGATATTTATTTGGGGTTAAATGCTGGTTTTCATCCTAGTAATATTGTTTATAGTGGGAGTAATTTGAATCGGGAGGAAATGGCACAGGTTCTTGATTGGGGTGTGACTACTCTCAATTTGGATAGTATTTCTCAGTTGCGTTTGTGTTGTGAGGTTTTTTTATTTCGCGCAAAGACACAAAGGAGTAAAGACGCAAAGTTAAAGATTGGTTTGCGATTGAATGTTTCGGAGGATAGTCGGATTGGTGTTAGTTCGGTGGATTTTGATGAAGCTGTTTCTATTACTTCTGCTGCGGGTTTGCAGGTGACTGGTTTACATTTTTATCGGGGTACGGGAACTAATGCAACAACCGCTTTTACCGATGTCATTGATTTGGTTTTAGCAACTGCACAAAAGTTACCAGATTGGCAATATTTAGATTTTGGGGGAGGTTTTGGTTATCCATATCATCATGATAGTGTAGCTTTTAATTGGGAGATTTTTGGTAATGAGTTAAGTACAAAAATTGGCAATTTAGGAAGAAAAATAAATTTGATAATTGAGCCGGGACGTGCTGCTATTGCAGGTTGTGCGACTATGTTAGCTAAGGTTGTTTCTGTAAAATGGCAGGGAGAAAAACAAATTATTGGTGTTGATTCTACTATCGCTAATATTTCTGTGCTTTCTGTACATGGAGGTTATCGAGAAATTACAACTTGGAAAAATCCAACTTCGGAAAAGTATTTAACAGATGTTTGTGGAAATACAACTTACTCACGAGACTATTTAGGAAAAAGTTGCCAACTTCCTGCTTTAGAAATTGGCGATATTATTAATATTTTAGATGTTGGTGCTTATGGTTATGCAATGTCATCTCATTTTTTACATCGTCCCAAACCAGCAGAAGTATTACTAGAAAATACTACACATCGTTTAATTCGTAAACGGGAAGATTACAGCGTTTTACTTAACAACCAAATTCTCTAATTTAACCAAAAACCATGAAATGTATTAAATGCGGAACAGATAATAATTTAAAAGACAGAACAGCAAATCAAGGAAGATGTACAAAATGTAATCATCCTTTTGCTTTTGAACCTACAAGTATGGGAAATGTGAAAATTACAGATCCTATGTTTGCGAAAATATTAGCTGATATTTCTGCTAAAAATACTTTATTTTTTACAGCCAAACAACTGCTTTATTTTTTAGATAGTCGTTTGAGAAATAAATCATTTCAACCATTACAATTTGCCGGGTTTTATATTTTCATGAATGTTTGGACTACAGGATTTTTTGGTGGTTTTTTAAGCAGCCTATTTGGTATTAATTCTTTTTTAATTGCAAATGTAATTTATCAAATTTGTGTAGTTTTATTTTTGTATAGAAATACAACTTCTGCTAAACTAAATAATGCCAATCGTCAGGCCAGTGCTAAATCTTTACAAAGATTAGGAGTGTTGATTTTAGTTGTCGGAATATTGGTAAGTTTGTTCGTATTTAAGTCATTTATCCTATTTGTTAGTTTTGTTAGTATAGGAGTTTCTTCCCTATTTTTGGGAACTCGACAATTAGAAAGAGTTGGTAAATTAACACAAGAATTACTAATTTCCCAAACACAATTACAAGATTGGTTAACCCGCTGGGAGCAAATTAATGATATATCTGAAAAAATTCTCTCTTCACCACGACAAGAAATTACACCAGCGACAATAAATCCTGATGTTACTGCTTACAGTTTTGATAGATTGGTAGTCTGTGATAGTGCTACTATTGCACAATTATTAATTGCTAATAATTTCCACTTTGAAAATAACTGTGCAATTCTTAGCATTACTGGTTATCCTCAAAGCATTTTTAACACCACAATGGAAATGCTGCGTCGTAACCCTGATTTAAAAGTTTATGCAATCCATGATTGTAGTCCTAAAGGTGTGAGTTTAGTGAATCATATCCGCACCAGTGAACGCTGGTTTCTGAATAGCAATGTGACAATTATTGATATTGGACTTTTACCCAGACAAATTATCGCTACTAAGCGAGGAATGTTTATCCAATCTTCTCCAGATTTAGCAACCACAGCTAAACAATTATCCAGCGAAATTCGTCAAAGTTTAACTTCTGACGAATTAGCTTGGTTAGATGCTGGTAATTTTGTAGAATTGGAATCTTTTACACCACAAAGATTAATTCAAGTTCTGCGAAGTGGTATTTCTGGAAGTTTAAATTTGGAAACTGACGATAGTAGTTTGATTTTAATGGGTGATTCAGGAAATGATATTTATATGGTGGAAAGTTTTGGGTAAAAATACGTTTTGCTTATGATTATATTAATTGAGAAATTACTTGTTGTTTTCTCATTACACAAGTAATCGTAGTTTTTCACTCTCCCCCCACTTTCGAGAGTTTATAGGGTAGGTAGAAGT
>NZ_VIKX01000024.1 GCF_009711935.1 Dolichospermum sp. UHCC 0259
TACATCGTTTATTGGAATTTGACCCCAGAACCAGGGGTTTTAAATCTGACAACGACAACCCTTTACCTCAAACAGCAATTATTGTTGATGAAGCCAGTATGTTAGATTTGTTTTTAGCATACGCCTTAGTCAAAGCAGTTTCAAACGGCGCACAACTTTTATTGGTGGGAGATATTGATCAGTTACCATCAGTGGGACCAGGTAGTGTCCTTGCTGACCTGATAAATTCTGGCAGAGTGCCAGTGGTACGACTAACTCAGGTATTTCGTCAGGCTCAACAGAGTGCGATTATTACAGCAGCCCACGAAATCAACCGGGGACAGTATCCCACAATTGAACCAATCAGTAATTCCCCAGTCTCTG
>NZ_VIKX01000250.1 GCF_009711935.1 Dolichospermum sp. UHCC 0259
TTTGTGAAGCATAAAATAAGCTTTTGGCTCACTTTATGCTTCAAGTCACAATTAGGTATTCATGATTTAATTAGTTAATAAATTGCTGTTTCCAAGTTGCTAAATCTGCTAAGGATCTATCGCGGTAACGTCCATATTTCTCCGGTTTACTCTTAATTTTCACACCCAAATCTGGAACAATCCCGAAATTAGGAGCCATTGGTTGAAAATGCTTTGGTGCAGCGGATCTGATAAACTCAAATAAAGCCCCCATCATCGTTGTCACGGGCAAAATTAGGGGTTCTTTTCCTAAAGCTAACCTAGCAGCATTTGTTCCTGCTAACCAACCTCCAGCAGATGCAGCAGTATAACCTTCTGTACCTATTAATTGTCCCGCAGCTAGTAAAGTTGGACGTTCTTTAAATTGCAAACTTGCAGACATTAATTGCGGTGCATTTAAAAAAGTATTGCGGTGCATGACTCCTAATCTGACAAACTCAGCTTTTTCCAAACCAGGAATCATTTGAAAAACTCGTTTTTGTTCACCCCAGCGCAAATTAGTTTGAAAACCAACCATATTCCAAAGTTGACCGGCTTTATCTTCTTGTCGTAGTTGAATTACCGCATAATTACGTTCTCCATTGCGAGGATCTGATAAACCCACTGGTTTGAGGGGACCATAACGCATGGTATCTTCACCCCTTCTGGCCATTTCTTCAATTGGTAAACAAGCTTCAAAAAATTTCGCCGTTTCCTTTTCAAAGTCTTTTAATTCTGTTTGTTCTGCTTGACAAAGTGCTTCTCTAAATTGTAAATACTGCTCTTTATTCATCGGACAATTCAGATAAGCTGCTTCACCTTTATCATAGCGAGAAGCCATAAAAGCAATATCTTTATTAATAGAATCTCCGACAATAATCGGACTCGCAGCATCAAAAAAGTTGAGATATTCCATCCCCGTAAACCGCTGTAAATCTGCGGATAAATCGGGACTGGTTAAAGGTCCAGAAGCTAAAACAACAATACCTTCAGGAATTTCTTTAACTTCCCCCCGTCGGAAATCAATTAAAGGGTGATTGGCTAGAGTTTTGGTCAAATCTTCCCCAAATTGTCCTCTATCTACCGCCAAAGCCCCACCAGCGGGGACTGCGTGTTCATCTGCTTTGGCGATGACAATAGAACCGAGTTGACGGAGTTCTTCGTGTAATAGACCGGCGGCGCGATCGCTCGCCATAGCCCCAAAAGAGTTACTACAGACCAATTCAGCCAAATTTTCCGTATGATGGGCAGGGCTGAACCTTTTAGGGCGCATCTCGTGGAGAATTACAGGCACGCCGGCTTGGGCTATTTGCCATGCTGCTTCTGTTCCTGCGAGTCCGCCGCCAATTACTTGTATCGGTTGTTGTGTCATAGTTGTTTTTTTGTGCTTTTTTATTATTGCTTTGGTTATAATAACAATTAATAATAGGTTACAATGATTAATGCTGAATCCTCAAGTTGTTAAATTCATCAATTTTGGTATTTATGACTATGAATATTAGCCTTCAACCAGAACAGGAACAGTTAATTCAAGCGAAATTGCAAACTGGTAAATACGAAAATGCCTATCAGGTAATTGTAGCAGCTTTGCAATTATTAGAGGAAAGAGATAAACATTATGAACAATGGTTAGACGAAACCCGTAAAAAAGTAGCTGTGGGTATTGAACAAGCTAATAGGGGACAATTGACTGATGGTGATGTTGCTTTTGCTAAATTGCGAGAAAAACTTGCTAAAAAAGGTGAATCTTCGCAATGAGTAATTATAGTTTAACAGATCAGGCAATTGAAGATATCAATGAAATTTGTGATTATCTATCAGGTTTCAATTTAGATTCTGCAAATCAATTTTTAAATAATATTGAACAAAAATGTCAAGTGTTAGCACAATTTCCTAACATGGGGCGTAGTTATGCTGAATTATCACCAGAATTACGAGGAATATCTGTTAATCCTTATATTATTTTCTATCGGTTGATTAAAGATGAGGTAGAAATTATTAGAGTAGTTAACGGATATCGTAATCTTGAATCTTTGTTTTCTTAATGATACATAATAAAAATTTCGCTTTTGAGACGATTTTTTATTTCTGAAGGTGAACCAAATTTTAAAAATAATTCAATTGCTTCTTTTAAATTATCTTTTGCTTCCTCAATACTATCTCCTTGACTAGCAATATCTAATTCTGGACAAAGGGAAACATACCCATTGTCTTCCTTTTCAATAATTACAGTAAATCTTTGTTTAATAGTTGACATGGAATATGTAAACTCCTTTATACTATTATACTGCTTATTGTCAAATATTTTAAATACTAAATTCCAAATTAAGAAACCGCATATTGTGAATGTTGTCTCAGTGCAGGATAATGAAAACCGATGACAATTTCTTGCTTTGAAATTCCCATTTCTTCTAGTTCTTCACCAACATCAATATCTGTATTATTTTCCTGAAGCCAAATTTTTCCATCTTTGATATCAAAATGAAATATACAGGAATGAATTCGACGTTTTTTATCCCAACCCGTTCGCAATAAAAGGTAATGATCATTTTCTGTATCAAAGATCAATTGGGTTTCCATATTTTGATCTTTTGATCCATATTTTGCGTGTTGGGTGAGAAATTCTCGCAAACATTGGCGATAGTAATTTAGTTTATCCATAATTTTAATTTAATTTCGGCTCTTGCGTCCCTTTTATGGAGAATTAATACTAAAGTGCCAGTTTAATAAACTACGTAATCTAAAATTACTAAAGTTACGAAATCCATATCCAAGTCTTTTGATTAATTTGAGTTTATGGCTCTTCGGTACTTGTTATGCTAAACTATTAAACAAAATGCCAGTTTAATAAGCATCTAATTCGGAAATTCTCAAAGTTTTTAAATCCATATCCCGACCGTTTTATTAGTTTAAGCTTGTTATTAATTCCTTCCACAGT
>NZ_VIKX01000251.1 GCF_009711935.1 Dolichospermum sp. UHCC 0259
CCTACTTCTACCTACCCTATAAACTCTCGAAAGTGGGGGGAGAGTGAAAAACTACTATCAGAGGTAGATCCAACATATGAACACAATCAGCCAATTTGGAATTTTTATACTTGTGCTAACCTGTATGCAAACTGGAGTAGTGCTTGCAGAAACTGATTGTCCTGTAAGGGATACAGCTAGAGGTGTGGTAGTTAAAATAGAAGAAGAGATAGAAGATTTTAGTAAATCACGACAGATTATTGGTTCTGGGGTTATTCTGAAATCAATAAATCAAAAATACTATATTCTGACAAATCAACACGTAGTAGAAAATATTAAAGATAAGGCAGAATACAAAGCCATAATTGATTCTGTCAACTTAAAATCTTCTTCTACAAATGATCAACTAAATTCAATTGAACAACTCGAAAATTTACAACAAATTCCACTAACTATAACTAAAGTTGGATCTGATAAACCTGATCCAAATAATCGTGATAAAGATTTTGCATTGTTAGAGTTTAAAAGTAATAAACTATATAATAGTGCTATTCTTCCATCAGCTAACACAGAAGTTCAAGAAGGAAATACTGTTTATGCGACAGGATTTCCTGACACTACCAAGAAATTTAGATGTGTACCTTTAACAATAATTCCTACAACTATCAAGTTTAAAGTTTTAACCTATGAACCAAAAGATTCAATTAATGTTGATACAGGTATGAGTGGTGGTGCAATTACAAATTATCCTCTCAATCAACTTTTAGGAATCCACAAGGGGGCTTTAAGTGGTGATGCAAATAATCAAAGTAAAGAAGGTATTGGTATTCCATTAAGTGTAATTGAAACTGAGAAAGAATTTCTGCCATATTTTCAAGAAATTAGAAAAGCTATGGAAGGTGGTGCTGAAATTACTTCACCTAATCCTATTAATCCAGGAGTAAGTAATATACAGAATCCAGGAAATAAACCTTTCCAGGGCTTATTTAATAAACCTATTGATGGTGGTTATTGGTAGAAGATAACCCTTAACTAATATCTCAATGTTTACTAAATAATCAGTTTCAATGATATACTGGTTATTGTTTTTTAAATAATCGAAACCTCATTTTAGCCAAGGATAAAACCATGTCAAATGTAACTTTTTTACACAAAAAACTTTTCTTTTCCATAATAACATCCATATTTTGCTTGGGTGTCTTAGATTATCAACCTGCCTCTGGACAAAATGAGGGTTCTAATAGGAATAACTCTCCTAGAGGTACTGAGAATAATCAAGGTTCTAGTAATAAAAAGCCACCCGCAACTAATACCGATGCAAAGCCACCCGCAACTAATACCGATGCAAAGCCACCTGTAACCAACACCGATACAAAGCCACCTGTAACAGATGATAAGAAAGATCCTTTTTGTCCCTCTGGAAAATATGAAACACCTTCAGATACTAACAATCCATTATTAACAATTAACATACCATTGACTAAGCCTGGACAATGGTTAAATTCAGCTTATCAACCTCAAAAGCTTGTTCAACCTATAGGTTTAATATTTCAGAAACAAGGAAAATTAACGATTGTCTATAAGAACTCTGCTTCCTCACCTGTTTATAGAGATGTTAATTATGAACTTTGCCAAGATAATATCGAAAAAATTAAAAAAGACGGAATAAAAGATATAAACAATTTTGGCAAAATGGGTATTAACATCAAACTGGATGAAAGTAGAAGTGTTAATACTATTTTTGAAATTAAAACTGATGCCAGAGCTAAAACTTTGTCACTACAAATGGAATTGCTCAAATTAAAATCAGGAGAAACAAGACCCGAAAATTTTACTCAAGACAGAAGTGTATTTTTTAAGCCTCTTCCTTATAACTTGGATTTTGTAACTTTACAATAAAAGAAAAATAATAAGGTGCGTCAGATTTGATAACTGTATTATCATTAAATTGCCTTATTTCTGACGCACCCTACATAATCAGCTTTGTGGTAATGGTTTTAGTGATTCCTTAATCTTATCCACAGTCTCCATTACTTCTTTATATCTCTTCTCATTTTTCTTTTCTTGATATAAGTCAGCAGATTTTTGATAATCTGTTACAGCTTTTTCTAATTGATTTTGCTGTTGATAGGCAATTCCTCGATGATAGAAATAATCTGGATTATTCGATTGTAATTCTATAGCTTTATCAAAATCTGTTAATGCTTCTTTAGATTTTTGTAATGCTAAATAAGCAATACCTCGATTATAATAACTATCTGCTTTTTTAGCATCAAGTTTTATAGCTTGAGTAAAATCTTGTAATGCCTTTTCTGGTTCTGGTTTTTTCAAAGCTAAATAAGTGCTACCCCGGTTATTATAACCATCCACCAGTTTAGGGTTTAAAGTTATGACCTTATTAAAATCTTTTAAGGCATTAGTAAAGTCTTCTTGTGTAAAATACATAGAACCACGATTTAAAAATGTTCTTGTATTTTTAGGATCTAATTCAATTACTTTTTCATAATCTTTCAGAGCGTGTTCTGTTTGATTTTTCATTCTGCGGATATCTCCTCGATAGTTATATCCTTCTACGAGTTCATTGGCATACCAAAGAGCTTGATTAATGTCAGCATTTGCTTTTTCATAGTCTCCCTGTTCATAGTAAGCAATACCTCGATTAAGATAGGCTAAAGGGTTACAAGGTGCTAATTTCATGGATTCTGTATAGTCTGCGATCGCTCCCTGATAATCTTTTTTTCTCTGTTTGGCAATTCCTATATTAGTCAAAATTCCTGGATCATAAGGACTTGATGAATTTACTATGGAATTGGCTTGATTAAAAGCAGCGATCGCTCCATCGTAATCTTTATTTTGTAGCTGTTTTAAGCCTTTTTGAAACAGCTTTTTATACTTCTGTTCATTTCTATTTACCGAAAATCTTCTTCTTTTTGATGAGTCAGAAGTTGCGTTTTGTTTTAACTCCTCAGTTTCTCCTGTGCGTTGATTAATTTTTACAGTGCGACAAGCAGGTTTTGGACTTTCAGACAATGGTTTTGCATCATTAGTAGTTTGAGCTTGGCTAACTGAACAAGCTGCCATTAAAACTAGTGCAAACGTTGAGATGCTAATAATACGTGGAATTAATTTCATATTGGTTAAGAAGATAACTAAATTTCACATTCCGATTTTATCAGATATGCTTTAAAAAGGTTTATATTAGGGGATATGTGAGAAATATTGAATATCATAAATCGCTATTGCATAAATACAATTCGCTTAATCAGAATAACATAAATTTAACCCACGCAGGTGGGTTTTATCTGAGTAGACGCGGTTTCTAACTGCCCTGTTCTGAAAATATCGTTAAGATGGGAGGTAGAACCTCCTAGAAAGCATTCCCAGTCTGAGACTGGGAACGAGGAATAAATAAAGATTAGTCACGAGGGTATGAATCATGACTGCTGTAACTTTACAAATACCACAATCACTCAAATTCACAGATGATAAATTTGTGGAAATAGTCGCTGCTAATAAAGATTTACGTTTAGAATTATCGGCTCAAGGAGAATTAAGTATCATGTCACCAACAGGAGGAGAAACCGGAAATAGAAATTTTGAAATGTGTCTGGATTTAGGATATTGGAATCGCCAAAATGGTTTAGGAAAAGCTTTTGATTCTTCTACAGGTTTTAAATTACCTAATGGTGCTACCCGTTCTCCTGATGTGTCTTGGATCAAGATAGAAAGATGGAATGCACTCACACCAGAACAAAGAAAAAGGTTTCTACCTTTATGTCCTGATTTTGTGATTGAATTAGTTTCAGAAAGCGATGATTTAGCAGATACTCAAGCCAAAATGCGAGAATATATCGCCAATGGTTTGCGGTTAGGTTGGTTAATTAATCCTAAAAATAAGCAAGTAGAAATTTATCGTCCAAATCAGGAAATAGAAGTTTTACAATCTTCTACAAGTTTATCTGGAGAAGATGTATTACCAGGATTTATTTTAGATTTACAACCGATTTTTTCATGAGAGATATAGCGATTATTGGTGGGATGCCATACAATTGAGGGCGCAGACCCTGCGCCCCTACTGCTTGAATTGTGCTGTGCTTGGCATAATTGGTACTCAAGACCCAAATATTTTAAAATTTAGCTTTTTTCCCTATCTGGGAGAAATCCGCACCCTAAATTGGGTGAGCATCGCGCTAGGATGTAATACATTAACGGCATAATCTCAGATCATCAGTTGCTATGGAAAATTCCCCCATCAAGTCAGTTCAAGCTTCTTACTACGGCGACAGTTCCTACCGGACACCGCCACCAGATTTAGCTTCTCTACTTTTAAAAGAACGAATTGTCTATCTGGGAATGCCTTTAGTTTCAGCAGATGAATACAAACGGCAAATGGGCGTTGATGTAACCAAGCTAATTATTGCCCAGTTGCTTTATCTGAAATTTGACAATCCAGACAAGCCAATCTTCTTTTACATCAATTCAACGGGGACATCTTGGTACACAGGGGATGCGATCGGCTACGAAACGGAAGCTTTTGCTATCTGTGATACTATTAACTATATCAAAACACCCGTACATACAATTTGCATTGGTCAGGCATTGGGAACAGCGGCGCTGATTCTATCCGCTGGAACTAAAGGCCATCGAGCTAGTTTACCTCATGCCACTATTGTCCTGAATCAACCTCGCAGTGGGACTAGAGGTCAAGCAACAGATATTCAAATTTACGCTAAGGAAGTCTTAGCCAACAAAACGGCTATCTTGGATATTTTCTCTCAAAATACTGGACAGTCTCCTGAAAAGATTGCCAAGGACACTGAGCGGATGTTTTATTTAACTCCCCAACAAGCCAAGGAATACGGATTGATCGATCGCGTTCTCGAAAGCATGAAGGATCTACCGAAACCTTTACCAATGATTGCTTAAGTTGGTTCTCATCATCTCTAATTTCTTCTAATTATCCCTATGGCTGTTGATTCATCACTAAAAGTTCCTTATAACATTCCTGGTGGTAACCAGTGGCAATGGGTCAGTATTGATCAACGGATGGCTCAGGAGCGGATTCTTTTCTTGAATCGTCCACTGACTACGACTCTGGCTAATTCCCTGATGTCTGCCATGCTATATCTGGAGTCGGACGATCAGAGTAAACCAATCTACCTTTATATCAATTCTTTGGGTGATCCTGTGCTGGCTGGTATGGATGAAACTTTGGGAATGATGTCAATTAGGTCTTGTTTGTCAGTTTATGACACAATCCAGTACATCAAGTCAGAAATTGTTACTATCTGTTTGGGTCAAGCAGTGGGTATGGCAGCATTGATTCTATCATCTGGGACGAAGGGAAAGAGATTCAGTTTACCTCATGCCAATATTGCCCTGACTCAGTTTAGTGTGGCTACTCAGGGTCAAGCAACAGATATTCAAGTGAATGCGGAAGAGGTGTTGCAGAAAAAAAACATACTTTTTGATATTTTTTCCCAAAATACGGGACAAACAGCCGAAAAAATCTCGAAAGATAGTGAACGTATTTTCTATATGACTCCCCAGGAAGCGCAGGAATACGGACTAATTGATCGGGTGCTAGAAAGTACCAAGAATTTGTCAAGCTCTATTTGAGTTTGATTTTTATTTTGGATTCTGGCTTTTTAACTTTGACGGAAATTCTCTAGTTCTATTTTCATAGTCTTCACTAAAATTGTCCTATGCCTATTGGTATTCCCAAAGTTCCTTATCGTCTCCCTGGTAGCACCTATGAACAATGGATTGATCTCGAAGATCGTCTATTTCGGGAGCGCATTATTTTTTTGACGGAGGAAGTAGATGATGGTATCGCTAATGCGATTGTCGCTTATTTGCTCTATTTAGATTCCGATGATCAAACTAAGCCAATTTATTTGTATATCAATTCTCCCGGTGGTTCGGTGACTGCGGGATTGGCGATTTACGACACTATGCAACACATTAAGTCTGAGGTGGTGACAATTTGTGTCGGTTTGGCTGCTTCTATGGGATCTTTTCTGTTGGCTGCGGGGACAAAGGGGAAGCGGATGGCTTTACCTCATTCTCGAATTATGATTCATCAACCTTCTGGTGGAACTCGTGGTCAGGCCAGCGATATCGCTATTGAGGCTAAGGAGATTTTGCGGCTTCGTCACCAGTTAAATCAAATTTATGTTGATAATACTGGTCAATCTTTAGAGAAAATTGAGAAAGACATGAATCGTGACTTTTTTATGTCTGCTCAAGAAGCTAAGGAATACGGTTTAATTGATCGTGTGATTGAAGAACGGATTTAAATAGGGGAAAATGATTCAAAATTCAAGATGTAAGGTTCAAAAGTCTGAGTTTCTCGTTTTGAATTTTTAGTTTTGAATTTTGAATTTAAGTCAAATGAAGCAACATGGATCTTGAAGATTATTACCGGATATTAGGTTTAAGGTCGGGAGTTTCTTTTGCTGATGTTAAAGCGTCCTATCGCCGATTGGTTCAGCAATATCATCCTGATATCAACCCAGATGATCTCAGAGCGAAAGATAAGTTTATTGCGGTGACTGAGGCTTATAAGTTTCTACAAACGGTCTTACCACCGGAGGAAATTAAGCCAAGGACTAATGATAATGAGGTAAAAACTCATGTTTCTAGTGCTACAGAAGTGCAAACTCAACCAGCAGCGCCGAAAACAATGGTTACACCGCATCCACCAAATTTGGAGGAGATTGAACAGCGGTTAAAGTGGAAGACTTATGAGCAGTTACAGCGATTTTTACAGGAAAAACGGTTTCCCCAGGCGATCGCTCTAGCAGAGGCTTTACTGGCGCGTTTACCGGAGGATGCGGAGGTACGTCAATGGTTAGCGATCGCTTATCAAATCTGGGGACGAGCCTTAATTACCGAAAAACAACTCCCAAAAGCCAGAATTTATTTGAAAAAAGCCTTAAAAACTGACCCGTACAATAAAGCTTTGTGGAATGAGGTCCAGCAAGATTTTCAAAGTTTGGGATTGAAACTCTAGCAGAAATTAAATAATTACGTAATTTTACATAAACTCTTGACCGAGTATTTATTTAAGTGTTATTACTATAGCTATCATGTAAGTTTACATGATAATTTCAACTCGTGTTGTGTTATAGCACAACGTTGAGCTAAAAGGGGACAAGCGAAAGAAATAATTACAGTGACAAATAGCAGTAATGTTCTGACTCGTGTGCGTGTTTACGCCGCACCTTTTACTTATAATCGTGATAATGGATTTGAAATTTTATCAACTACTCCCAGTGATTTAACAAAATATCTGCAATTTTCACCCCGTGAGTTAACTATCAAACCGGGAGAAAGTCGCAAAGTCAGATTAATTAGTCGGTTAGCTCCTAATTTACCAGATGGGGAATACCGCGCTGTAATTTTTAATGAAAGTCTCACAGAAGTTAAGAAAACTAATGGAAATAATGCAGCTTTAGTAGCGCGAATTGGTGTAACTTTCTATGTCAGAAAAGGTGATCTTTCCCCCAAACTAGCTGTATCTGGTGCAAGTTTTAATGAAACGCAAAAACAAATTCAACTACTTGTTAATAATAGTGGACAAGCTACCGCACGTCCTGGAATAAATTGGACATTGAAGCATGGAGAAAATGTGGTGAAGACTGGGAAATTAGATCCTGGTTCTGTAGTTCCCCAAAGCGACAGATATTTTTTATTAAAGTATCCCACTAAAGACGAACCTGTTTTAAATCCTGGTGAATATCAGTTAAGTGGTGATTTGACATGGGGAGATGATAAAAATATTAGTAAATTGCCATTTAATGTAAATATTACTATACCTACTATCACACCTAGCTCCGATAATAGACCAACTCCACCAGTAAATAGAAGATAAGTAATAATTCAGGAGTCAGAGGAAATATCTTTCTAATAGGTTGTTTTAAAAATGCTTGTCTGTGATTTTAGAGACTCAATTGATCCCCCCTAACCCCCCTTAGAAAGGGGGGAACTAGATTCAAAGTCCCCCTTTTCAAGGGGGATTTAGGGGGATCTAGAATACTTTGCTACTCATAAAAAGACTTTGAAAACATCCACCAAGGAATTAACAAATTTGAGTTGAGAGAATCAGAAAATATGCAACAGCATCTATGGCATAAAATAAGTATTTGTCTGTTTGCTACCATTCCCATTATCTACCAAATTCTGACAATACCAGCGCAAGCAGATAACCCAGTTACTCCTAATTCAGAAACAACTCAATCACCTGTTAAAATAGGTGATAAGATAACAGATTTTGTAGTTTTTCCGGTAGGGTTAAATATTGGTAAACGCATGGTTAATTCTAGTTTTTTGGTAAAAGGAAAAGAAGATGGTTTAGAAGCAGTTAATTTTACCAATTGGCTATTACCTTATGATGCTGTCATTCAAGCTTTAAAATTAAATATTACGACTTTAGCAGATGGACAATTGGAAATTAAATCACCTGGGTTAGTTACACGCATAGATCCAAAAAAATTTGGTAATGATGCAGAATTAGGATTAGTGTTGAGAGTTGAAGATTTAGAAACTCTATTGGGAATAAAAGCTAGGTTTGATATTAATGAATATGCAATTATTTTAGAAGTTCCTTGGGACAATAAATCTAGCGCAAACTTGGCAGAAATAGATAACTTCATTTTTCTAGACTTAGAAGGACTACCAGAAGTCGAAAATAAAAATATTAATATATCAGCAATAGAACAAAAAGTAAATATTAGTGGTAGTGATAGACAATCAACTAATTATAAAGGTGAATTAACCACAGTTGGTAGTGCTTTGGGTGGTTCTTGGTTTGTGCGGACAAATCAACGAGATTTAACATGAATCATTGATAATAATTAATAAGCGTCCTATTAAATCTTTTCAACCAGACATTAGAAGCGATGGGCTTCGCCCTACCATAGGTGATCGCATTTTATTACGTCTTGCACCAGGAAAATACCGTTTAGACATTGATCCTGCGGGATTTCCACCTGACTGGCAAGCTAAAATTCAAGCATTAGCAGTAGATGTAATTCCTGGTAGTTATACCCCTGTGACGATTCCCATGATTCTCTCTTACACAGTATCAGGAGTTGTTACCGATACTCAAGGTAATGCTATTCCTGGTGCGAAAGTAGAAGCCATAGAAACAACACAGGGAACTCGACGTTTTTCTGTTACTAATGGTGCTGGAGTTTATTATTTAGAGAATTTACCTCAAGGAAATTACAAACTAGAAATTAATGGTCAATTAGCTAGTAACTTGAAACTAGAGGCATCATCTGAACCATTCCAAGAAATGAATTTACAACAGTCTGGCAATTAATAACTTATTTCTCTGCGTGGATGTAATCTACAAAGTAGAATTTAGGAATGAGAGAAAATTTCAGCCAACTGTAAGCACCTAAACCTAAAAGTGCAGTAATTACTAATGGTAAACCTAGCTGTAACCGCCAATAATCAGGTAATACAGCTACTCCAGATATAATAATTACAAAATATGCTAAAAGTCCTATTTGTAACCTTTCTAGATTTTTAACTGCGGTTCGACAACTACTACAATGCTGGGTATGTTGTTTATATCTATCCAACATTTCAGCATGATTATCATTAATAGGTGCAGGTTCACTCACATTAATCCCTACTTCATCCCAAGGCAATTTACCCTGACAATATTTATCAAACCAATTGCGAAATTCAATTACCAATTTATCAGCATTTGTCGGTAATTTATAAGCAGTTTTCCAACTTTCATGTAATTGTTTTTTCTGTAATAAATACTCTTGCTGATTTAGTAGCATCATATCCCCATCTAATACAAGATTTCTTTCATGAATATGATTCCACCAACGAGGGATTAAGCGATGTAAAGTTTTAGCAAAATTGCGGGAAAATTGAGCAACGATTCTCGATTTACCAGGAGATACAGGAATAGCATAAACCAGTAAACCTAATTTTTTTCCGGTATTACCAAGCTCAATTGTATATTCTAATCTACAAGGTGGTTCAAATGTAATAGTTGTGGGTAAACCTCTTTCGATATTTACTTCAATTAAATTAATGGTTGATTTGACTATATTAAGAGGTATAGGTCTAGCTTTTTCTCTATTACCTTGAACCCCGTGATGAGAAAAAGGAACATGACTAGGATCTGCTACATTTTCTATTAATGTTTGCCAATCGTATGCCAAATCACGAATATAATTAGACCAAACAAATCCTTTTTCTGCATCTATTTGGGGTGATAAAGGTAAAGGTGTATTTTCAGCTATTGCTGCTGTTTTTTGATCTGGCCACACCCAAAGTAGTTCCTGTTGTTGACGAACTGGAAAGGAAACAACACAAAAGTTTTCTTGATTTTTAGCAATAATTTCTGGGTTTTCTGCTTGGGGAACACGCTGACAAATGCCATTTTCATTAAATTCCCAACCATGATAACTACACATTAAGTTACCTGTTTTAGTTTCTATTCTACCTTCGCTTAATGGTGCGAGACGGTGGGGACATTGATCCAAAAATACCCGATATGTTTCTGAGTTACTAGGTTTCCAAATCACCAAGCGCATTCCCAATAGCGTGAGGGGTGTTGGTCGCTGGGGATTAATATCTTCAATTGGTATGAGAGGATACCAGTGTTGAAAAAAGTTAAATTCAGATTGCATCTTGCTTCTAAGAGATAAAACAAATACACTACTAATAGTATACTGACCTGATAAGTAAAATTTTACTTTTCCCCGTCTCCAAAAATAAATTCACTATGTCTCCCAATCCTTTTTTTACCGGAAAACCAGTTCCCCCAGAAAGTTTTATCGGACGGACATCAGAAATTAACTATGCTTTTGACCAAATCCATAACCGCAGCCATTTCGCCATTTGGGGAGGGCCAGGAATGGGTAAATCTTCGTTTTTGCATAAATTAGCTTCTGAGGAAACATGGCAAGAATATGGATTAGATCCATCTCAAGGTATCGCTGTAATTCTAGATTGTCAAAGTCTCACTCCCTTCACTCCTGGTGGTTTTTGGCGAGAAGCTTTAAATCTGCTGCATAATAAATTAGACAGTGAACCAAAACTACAAGCTGAAATCAAGGCATTCCTTGAAAAACCAGCGACAAATGATAGTCTGCGTCAAGCATTACGGAGATTGGGTAAAAAAGGTAAGTTTTTAGTATTGTTGGTAGATGATTTTGATGCAGCATTGGTAACAAATGAGCAGTACACGGAAACAGAAATGGAAACATTTTTAGCTCAGTGTCGTAGTTTGGCGGTTCATGCTGAAGAAAGTCAATACCTCTCAATGATTGTGGCTTCACTCCAACGCCTCAGTGAATTGGGTCCCAAACTTAACCCCAATGCTTCTCCTTGGTACAATCATTATTTATTTCAATCTCTGAAATTATTTACAACTAGTGAATTAGTTCAACTATTAAATATTATTAGACCACCTACATTACGCGGTGAAATCATGAATATCACCGGTGGACATCCAATGTTAGTCCAAACTGCTGGGTTTTTCCTATATAGAGAGCTACAGCCTGGGATTAATGCCGATATTAAATCATTTGCTGAAAATTTTGAAAGAGATACTCAGCAGATTTTCAAAACAATTTGGCATAGATGCAATCCCAAAGAGCAAGCTTTGTTAATGCTGATAGCTTTATTAGATATGGAAGGTCATATAAAGGAGATAAAATTTAAATTAAGTGGGATTGGCCGCATTTTTACACAACATGAACGATCTTTAATAAAGTTAGAAGAACAGGGTGTAATTACTTCCAGTTCTACAGAACCCGAAAAGTTTTACTCTTTCACTTCATCACTTATGAAGAAATGGGTAATTCAGGAGATTTTGCAGACTCCAGAACAATCAATCAGAGACAGAGAAAAGGAATTTATGAATCTGATTAGTCATGGACAAGTAAATCAAGTTAAAGAAGTAGTTGCTTGGTTAGGAAAAAATCCAGAGCAAGTAAAATCTTTCCTAGATTGGATTGTAAAGGTAGTACCAGTATTTCCTGGATAAACATTTGAATAGAGAAGTTTATTTTAACTTCTCTACTAAATTTATAGCTAATGATTGATTTGAAACTAAGTTTATAGATTGTGAGAAAATCAAAAATGCCTTTCCCTCCAAATCCTTACACAGTAGGTACTCCAATTAGCGATCCAGAAAGATTTTTTGGACGCGAGGATTTGTTTGGTAATATTAATGACAGTCTTCAAGGAAATGTACAACTAATCTTATTATATGGTCAACGACGCATTGGCAAATCATCTATACTCAAACAAATTACTAAAAAATTGAGTACAGATGAATTTGTTTTTGTTAATTTTGATTTTCAACACACAGAAACATTAGCTACTTCAGAAATTTTACGTTTAATTGCGATTGAAATTATAGAAAAACTAGAAACTAACCAGGAATTATTACATCATTTAGCAGAGAATATACAAACCAATACTGAAATTTTTTCTCGTGAATTTCTATCGGCAGTTCATCAACAATTAGGTAATAAAAAATTGGTTTTGCTGTGGGATGAATTTGATGTTTTGAGTGAAAGAGATAGTGAATTAGATCAAGATAGTAAAGATTTTTGTGACTATATTATCAAGCTATTGGAAAAAAATAATAATTTATTTATTATCCCTGTAGTGGGAAGACACATCTCAAAATTGCCAAAATTGATTTCTTTATTACGGAAAGCACCAAATATAGAAATTAGTTTATTAGATAAAAATCATACTAGAGAGTTAATTATTAAACCTGCTGAGAATGGTTTAATATATGAACAAGAAGCAATAGAAGCAATTGTGAACTTATCCGCAGGACATCCTTTTGTTACTCAAGTGATATGTTTTACTATTTATAATTTAGCACGCGATCGCTATGAAAAAAATCCAACAGATGCGGTTTTATTGAATATAAAGGGTGATGATGTTGAAAGTATCGTAGACGAAGCAATTGGATTAGCTGAAGGCGGTTTAGATTGGTTTTGGGGAGGATTAACTCCTGAGCAGCAAGTTATTTTTGCAGCAGTAGCAGAGGCTCAAAATATAGCTATTCAAGAAAATAAAGCTCTCCAAAATCCACTAATGCTATTAAGAAACTATGGAATAATGTCAACAGAACATTTGTTTAAAGCATACGCAGAATTAGATGAATATGGTTTTTTAGATGACACACAATGCAGAGTTAAAATAGAATTAGTCCGCCGTTGGTTGGTAAAAAAGCATAAGCTAAAAGATGAAATTAGTACCTTAGAAAAATCTGACGAAGAAGATGTAAAGAAACTTTTGTCAGCAGCCGATGGAGTAAGAGAAAGAAATAAGACACTAGCATTGCATATTTATGAAGAAGCTTTACAAACTAATCCTAACAACTTCACAACTGTCATGTCTTTGGCTGAAGAATATTTGAAGAGTGGACAACTCAATCAAGCCTACGAATTTTGTAAACGAGCCTACCAATTCTATTCTATCAATGATAATCAAAAATCTGTTTTGCTGCCTTTATTAAATCTAGCCAAAAAATACTCGGACGAAGAAAATATTGAGCAAGCTTTGGAAATTTACACACTAGCCTACAAAATTGATGAAGAAAGTAGCAAAGATGCTTTTATAGAGACATCAGAAGAATATGGACATCAATTAATACTTAAGAGAAAATGGGGTGCGGCTGAAGAACAGTTTGAGTTTGTTTTACAAATTGATCCTCAAAGAAGAATATCTCGACAAAGACTAGAAGAAATTCAAAGTTATAAGTCTAAAACTAATCTTAACGTTGGAGATACAAATTATGTACCTTTAAATAAGCCTTCTGCAACGATGCCAAAGTGGCTCAATCTTAATTCAATACTCAGAGCAGCTTTAGGATTAGCTGGAATTGTAGTTATTGGTGCAGGGATTTCTCAAGTTTTTAGAACTTGTCCCACAGGAGAAAGAAAGGAATTAGGTGTTTTTTGTGTGGTAGATAATAGTAAAATTAGTCGAGGCGATCGCACTTTTTTCCCTGAGATTAATAATATCCCTCGTGACAAAGGTATTCAAGCTTTTAAAAAAGGTGATTATCCACAAGCTACTAATCTATTTCAACAAGCTGTCAAAGCCAATCAAAATGACCCAGAGGTGCTAATTTATTATAATAATTCCCTGGCACGTCAACAAGGTTCTCCCTTTACCTTCGCAGTAGTTGTACCATTAGACAACAACACAACTACTGATAGTGCTAAAGAAATATTACGTGGAGTAGCTCAAGCACAAAATCAATTTAATCAAAATAAAGGGTTAAATGGCAGATTAGTAGAAATTGTGATTGCTAATGATAGCAATAAAGAAAAAGCTAAAGAAGTAGCTCAAGAACTTATCAAAGATCCTTCAATATTGGGAGTGATTGGACATAAATCTAGTGATGCTACCCAGGCGGCATTACCAGAATATGCAAAAGCCAAACTAGCAGTTATTTCCCCCACCAGCACTAGCATTTTACTAAACAATCCAGTTTTCTTTAGAGCAGTTTATTCTGATGAAAGTGCGGGTAAAAAACTTGCTGAATATGCTTATAAAAGTCTGAAATTAAAAAAAGCAGTAGTTTTTGGAAATCCGAATAGTTCATATAGTAATAGTATCAGAGAGATATTTACAAATCAATTTGAAAAACTAGGCGGTGAGGTGGTTCATAAACCCCTAATTGATTTAACTGCTGCTACATTTGATCCAGAGAAAGAAGTTGCTAAAAGCGTCTATGGTGATAAGGCGGAAGCAGCATTGTTGTTGCCAGACACACAAAGTGTTGAGATTGCTTTCAAGATTGCTAAGGAAATTACCAAAAGAAACGAAACACTCAAAACCGAAAATCCTCCAAGACCAGAATTAAAAATGTTAGGTGGAGATACTCTTTATCAGGGTGAAACCTTAATCAGCGATAAGAAAAATGTAGAGGGTTTAATCATTGCAGTACCCTGGTTTAGAGAAACACCACAAGCCCAACCTTTTGCCAAAAAAGCAGATAGTCAGTGGGGAGGAGGTATTAGTTGGCGAACTGCAACTAGCTTTGATGCAACCTGGGTGATGATTAAGGCTTTATCTAATAATCCATCTCGTAGTACAGTATTAGGAAGACTGGAAAATGTCAGTCTTCCCGCCAATGAAACATCAGGCTATCCCCTCAAATTTACACCACAAAGGGAGCGTCAAGGGGAGTTTATTCTGGTTAAAATTACAGGAGGTGAATTTGAGCCAGTGGATACAGTAAAACCATGATTTTCTAGATAAAATTAACACTTTTAGAGGTTTTATGAAAGTATGATTACTTCTTTTAAGTCTCAAAGAAACCCTTATGTGATTGGTCGTCCCATTGACCAACAGTTGTTTTTTGGGAGAGAAAAGCTATTTTCGGCTATTCAAGATGATATTCAACATAATCGCCACATCATCTTGTTACATGGTCAACGACGCATTGGTAAATCATCTGTCATTAGGAATATTTCTCATGAATTAAATGATTTAAATGAGTTTGTTTTTGTGACATTTAATTTAGAACATTACAGCCAAAAATCTCTGAGTGAAATTTTGGTGGATTTGGCTCAAGAAATCCTTAATGATCTTTCGTTGGAGGATCAAAATATTAAACTACCGGAAATTACAGAGTTAGAATTAGATACGGGAATTTTTTCCCATCAATTCTTACAGCAAGTATATCAATTATTAGAAAATAAGCATTTAGTATTGGTACTCGATGAATTTGATGCCTTGATGAATAGTCATGATTCAGAATTGTTAGAGCGGGTTCATCAATATTTCTTTTCCCTGATTAATTTTAATAAAAAATTATTTTTAATTTTACTAATAGAACAAAAATCAGTCAATAACCACAGGATAAGTAAGATATTTAAGGATGTGCCTGTTCGAGAAATTGGGTTATTAAATGAAGACAGTACGAAAAAATTAATTATTAACCCAGCAAAAAGTATCCTTGAATATGAAGAAGATGCGATAAAAGCTATTCTTTATCTATCCGCAGGACATCCTTATTTTACCCAAGCGATATGTTTTACTATTTTTGGGAGAGCGAGAGAAGAGGATAAATGGACAGTTAGTAGTGATGATGTAAAACTCATTATTAATAAAGCGATTGAATTAGCTGAGGCTGGTTTAACATGGTTTTGGGACGGGTTTTCTATTTTAGAAAAAGTTGTGTTTGCAGCGATAGCAGAAGCGCAAGAAAATTCAAATGATTATGTTGAATTAATAAAAAAATATAGACCTGACACAGAACATAAATTAATTACAGAAACGAACCAACTTTTGAGAAGTAATGGATTTTTAGATGAAATAAAGGAGAAGGTTAAAATAGAATTTGTCCGGCTGTGGATCATACAACGTCACCCACTAAAAGAAGAGATTAATGAATTAGATAAAATTGAGCAAAAAAAAAATCCTAGTAGTATAATTCTGCATTCAAGCACTCAATTAAACACTATTGATAGTGGCGTTGTCAATCATAGTGGTATTAATATTAATTTACATCAATTAAGTGAAGTTAATGCTCCAGATATTCGAGCAAAATCCAATTTGATTATTTTAACTGCAATAGCATCTGCTGTTTTTATTATTTCTAGTATTATAGTAGCTAGTCTTGCTCGCGGATCTAAATGTGAACTAGGTGAAAGAAAGCAATTAGGTGTTTTTTGTGTGACAGACAATAGTATAATTAATGGTAGAATTAGTCGAGGCGATCGCACTTTATTCCCTGAAATTAATAATATCCCCCGTGACAAAGGCATTCAAGCCTTCCAACAAGGTAATTATCAAGAAGCAACTGCATTATTTCAACAAGCTGTAAAAGCTAATCCCTATGATCCAGAAGTGCTAATTTATTATAATAATTCCCTGGCTCGTCAACAAGGTTTTCCTTTGACATTAGCAGTAGTTGTACCATTAGATAAAAGCACGATTACTACTCAAGAAGTATTACGCGGAGTAGCTCAAGCACAAAAACAATTTAATCAACAGAAGGGATTAAATGGCAAATTACTAGAAATTGTGATTGCTAATGATAGCAACACAGAAAAAGCCAAAGAAGTAGCTCAAGAACTCATCAAAGATTCTTCAATACTGGGAGTTATTGGACATATTTCTAGTGATGCTACTAAAATTGCATTACGAGAATATGAGAAAGCAAAATTAGCAGTTATTTCTCCTACTAGCACTAGCATTTTACTAAACAATCCAGTTTTCTTTAGAGCAGTTTCTTCTGATGAAGGTGCGGGAAAAACACTTGCAGAATATACTTATAAAAATCTGCAATTAAAAAAAGCAGTAATTTTTGCCAACCCAACTAACTCATATAGTAATAGTATCAGAGAGATATTTACAAATCAGTTTGAGAAACTAGGGGGTGAGATAGTTCGTAAACCTTTAATTGATTTAACTTCTCCTACATTTGATGCGGAAAAAGAAGTTGCTAAAAGTGTCTATGGTGATCAAGCAGAAGCAGTAATGTTATTTTCTAATACACAAAAGCTTGATATTACTCTCAATATTGCCAAAGAAATTACTAAAAGAAACGAAACACTCAGAACTCAAAATCCACCAAGAAGAGAATTAAAAATGTTAGCCGGAGATAATCTTTATAAGGGTGATATTTTAACCAATGGCGGGAAAAATGTAGAGGGTTTAATAATTGCAGTCCCCTGGTTTAGAGAAACATCACAAGCTCAATCTTTTGCCAGGAAATCAGAACAACAGTGGGGAGGAGGTATTAGTTGGCGAACTGCAACTAGCTTTGATGCAACTCAGGCTTTGATTAAAGCTTTATCTAATAATCCATCTCGTAGTACAGTATTGAAAGGATTGGCAAATGTCAGTCTTTCTGCCAGTGAAACATCGGGTTATCCTCTCAAGTTTACATCAGAAAGAGAGCGGGAAGGTCAATCTATTCTTGTGCGAATTAAGGGGGGTAAATTTACAATCATTCCCAATGATTAAATTATCAGGTTGTATAAAAAATTATATGTCCCAATCTATCGCTGTCACGGTTAAGTTATTTGCTGTTTATCAAGAAGCCTTTGATGTATCAGAATTAGTATTAGATTTTCCTGATGGTACACCAGTTCAAGCTGTGTGCGATCGCCTAATTGCCGAACACCCAAAATTAAGCAAATGGCGAGAAATAACCCGCTTTGGCGTGAATTTACAATTTGTTGAACCAGATACCATTCTCCAAAATGGTGATGAGGTGGTTTTAATTCCCCCAGTGAATGGTGGTTAATGAGGATATATGCAAATACATTAAAAAGAAATTAAATATGATTAAGTTAATTTTTACAACAATTTTCATAATTTTCCTCACAGCTTGTACTAGTATTGCCTTATTACCAACACCAGAATTAGTGCAAAAAGCGATCGCACTCCAACTAGAACAAACCCAACAGCAACTTAACCAACAGCTAGATTTAAACTTCCAAAAGTTTAATATTCAGCGCATATCTATCACTCAACAACAACCCCTCACAATTGAAAACTTACCAGCTTATCGAGTACAGGGAGATTACGACTTTACTGTAAAATTACCAAAACGCAGTTTCAAACAACTTAAAAAACCCTTTGAAGTTTACCTACAAATTCAAAAAGAAGGAAAAAGTTGGCGGTTATTAATACCAGAAAAAACCCATCAAAATTCTCAATCAAAATGGCAAAGTTACTTAATTCTTTAATGAAACGAGTTCCAGTTATGATAGTTATCTTATCAAAAAGATAAAATAATTTTATAACTTGATATAGCGTCTCTGTACCAAAATAAATGTCCATTAGCTGATATAATCAAGGTTCTAACCTCAGAAAAAAATCTATCAATCTCAGATTCAATCTGTGATCTATGGTGGTTTCAGGTTAAACTCTAAATATATAGGAAAAAAATACTTCTTTCCTTAATTATTGTAAAATTCACTTAACAAACAAAGATTCAGTTTGAATAAGTGTCATCTAATACAAAGGACAAATAAAAATGACAGAAAATAATCAGGATAATGTTGGTAATACTGAAGAAAGTTCTCAGGGAACAATCATAGTTGCTGGAATGCGTCCCATTACCACCGGGACATTACAAGTAGTTGATACCTTTAACTCTATGGGAATTCGTCCCATCGGTGCAAACACATTCCAAGTAGTTGATAGTATTAACTTGTCTGGTATTCGTCCCATCGCTTCTAGCACCTTGGTAGTTTCTGACAACTATTCTGTCTTCGGAAATCGGCCAATAGCACCCAACACCTTTGATGACTCCGAACTTTTAATGGGTTTTCTAGACTAATTACATTCTCAATATTGTCATTATATCAAATTCAACCTGGTTTTATCAATAAACTAGGTTGTTTTATTAGAAGAAGTCAGGAGGTAGGGGCGCAGGGCCTGCGCCCAGTCAAGATTCAGGAGATAAGTTTCAAAGTTTATTCCTTGCACATTATTCACATTTTATCCTTCTCAATTCATTGATTTATCAAGGTTTTAGGTTTATTAAACAAGCCCTAATTATGGCAAAATCTCCAATTTTATCAACATCTTTAAACTTTCAAGAAAATTATCCATGTCCAGTATGTCGCGTGGTAGTGTGTTAATTTTGACAGGAAAACCAGGGATTTCCTTCATGCAGAAAGTATGATAGAAAAAAGGATACCTGAAAGCTCA
>NZ_VIKX01000252.1 GCF_009711935.1 Dolichospermum sp. UHCC 0259
CCTACTTCTACCTACCCTATAAACTCTCGAAAGTGGGGGGAGAGTGAAAAACTACAAGTTTGCCTTGTCAGGATTTACAAATAATTGATCAATTGTGGACAAAATATAGTCAAGGACATTTTGGTTTTAGCATTCAAACCCAAATTTATCATAGCTGTGATACCGACTATGCCCAATTTTGTAGTACAGTAGGTTGGTATTTACCCTATGCTACTTCCCCCCGTCAACAATTATCCTTTAAGTTATCTGCACCAATAGGTCATTTACCTTCTCACTTTTGGGCTAGTGGTACTCAGTTAGGAAGACACATGAAAGCTTTAGCCGCAAAGGTGGCAAGCTGTTACAATTAGTTTAGAATGGATATCCCGGAGTTTGTGTCTTTTTCTGTAATAATAGCGAGGCAATATGACAACACAAGTTGTATTAGGAAATATTAATCCTGTTGTATTAGAAAAATTACAGAGTTTAGCTCAAAGCCATAACCGCAGTTTGGAAGATGAAGTTAAGACAATTTTGGAAAATTTTGTAGAGGCTGAAGTAGTCAATCAAGAATCGGTTGCTGCACAAGCTTGGGGAAAAATAGATATTGCCCGTCAGCGTCATTTAGATAAAATTTTTAGTGATAGTGTTGAACTTTTACGTGAGGATCGAAACCGTTGAATTTACAATGAATTTTATGAAAGAAATATGTGAATATGAGGTTTTAAGTTACATCTTAAATGGTGTATGTAAGTAATTTGTGGTATTATTAAAAGTGGACTCACACTCACATCATTAATTATCATAGAGATTGTTATTGTCCAATAACGTAATCCTGTAATAAGTCTAATTTTTAATGTCAACAAAATGATTCAACCCCGTAAACAGTTTGCTCAACATTGGTTAAAAAGTGATAAGGCTCTGAATGCAATTGTCCAAGCGGCTAATTGTCAAGAAACTGATAAAGTTTTAGAAATTGGTCCGGGTACAGGAATTCTCACTCGTCGGTTATTGCCGCTAGTAAAATCTTTGCTTGCAGTAGAAATTGACAGAGATTTGTGTAAGTTACTGGCTAAACAATTGGGAGAAAAAGAAAATTTTCTCCTGTTACAGGGAGATTTTCTCACCCTTGATTTACCATCACAATTAACAGCATTTACTAATTTTCAGAAGCAGAATAAAGTTGTTGCTAATATTCCTTATAATATTACTGGACCAATTATTGAAAAGCTACTGGGGACGATTTCTCATCCTAATCCAGAGCCTTTTGATGCGATCGTTTTGTTAATACAGAAAGAAGTAGCTGAAAGATTATACGCTAAACCCGGTTCGAGAACTTTTGGGGCGTTGTCGGTACGGGTGCAATATTTGGCAGATTGTGAGTTAATTTGTACTGTTCCTGCGGCGGCATTTGTGCCTCCACCCAAGGTAGATTCGGCTGTGGTGCGGTTGAGTCCTAAACAGATAGAAATTCCGGCTCATGACCCCAAACAGTTAGAAACTCTGGTGAAATTGGGATTTGGGTCAAAGCGAAAAATGTTAAGAAATAATTTACAATCGGTAATTGAACGAGACAACTTGACCCAAATACTGGAACAATTAGGAATAAATCCTCAAGTTCGGGCTGAAGACCTTGGTGTTGACCAATGGGTATCACTGGTAAATACTATAGCAGCAGTCGGGAGTCAGGAGTCAGGAGGAAGAAATTGAAGAATAGAGAATGAAATTTCTCCCCTATTGCCTATTCCCTATTGCCTATTCCCTGTTCCCTGCTAAATAACCGTTATGCGTTCTTACAGTTTAATTGCACCTGCGAAAATCAATTTATATTTGGAAATTATCGGGAGTCGTGCTGATGGGTATCATGAATTAGCAATGATACTCCAAAGTATAGATTTGTCCGACCAAATTGATATCCATTCTGCCAGCACTGAAAATATCCGTGTTTATTGTGATCATCCTCAAGTACCTACAGACCAAACTAATTTAGTTTATAAAGCGGCTGCATTAATGGCTAGGGAATTTCCCAAAGCTTTTAGTAATTTTGGTGGTGTGGATATTACTATCAAAAAGCATATTCCTGTTGCTGCTGGTTTAGCGGGGGGTTCTAGTAATGCCGCAGCGGTGTTAGTGGGAATGGATTTACTTTGGAATTTGGGATTAACTCAATCAGAATTGGAAGAATTGGGGGCTAGTCTTGGTTCAGATGTGCCATTTTGTATTGGTGGGGGAACGGTAATTGCTACGGGTAGAGGTGAAGAACTTTCTCCTTTGCAAAGTTTGGATAATTTACATATAGTCTTGGCTAAATATCGCAGTTTGGAAGTTTCTACACCTTGGGCATATAAAACCTATCGGCAACAATTTGGGATTAATTATATTCAAGATTCGGAAGGTTTCGCGGTTCGTGCTAGTGCTTTTCATTCAGAAGATATGGTAAAAGCTATCTTGAATAAGAATACAGAAAACATTGCCAAAAAACTACATAATGATTTGGAAAAAGTTGTTTTACCAGCTTATCCTCAAGTATGGCAATTGCGGGAATTATTCGCCAGTCAATCTGGGGTTTTAGGCACAATGATGTCTGGTTCTGGTCCTTCTGTATTTGCTATTGTTGAATCTCAAAATCAAGGAGAAATAGTTAAGCAGCGGATACGTGAGGCGATTCCTGATGAGGATTTGGAATTGTTTGTCACCCATACAATTAAACATGGAATTAAAATCGCTCAATAACATCCCCTAAAAATTGTCTAATTTATTACTTTGCTATGAATCAACCGCCAGAAATGCCTTCAGTAGATAGTTCTAATCAAGTTCAAGCAACTCCTTTACGCTGTATAACTGGTTCTGTGATATCGGGAGGATTTGCATTTGCTACTTATTCTTTAATGATAGCGATCGCCACTACTTTTGCCAATAAACCCACCCATTCTGACAACCAAACTGTGATCAATATTGCTTCTGCTGTGCGGACTCTAGTTGTAGGTATAGTAGCCTTGGGAGCGGGAATATTTGGGTTAGTTGCATTAGGTTTATTCGCCTTATCAATACAACTTTTGATCCAGAAATTAAGCAATCCTAAAAGTAGTTAGGAATCAGGGTAAGCTCATCTAATTTG
This sequence comes from Dolichospermum sp. UHCC 0259, assembly GCF_009711935.1. Lineage (GTDB taxonomy): Bacteria > Cyanobacteriota > Cyanobacteriia > Cyanobacteriales > Nostocaceae > Dolichospermum. The sequence goes on from NZ_VIKX01000252.1 coordinate 3,098, forward strand.
GGATAATATGTACTTGGCAAATTAAACAACATAAGTATAAGAGATTGCGTAGAAACAATACTTGACAGATAAAACAGATAAGTGAGATGAAAACAATGCTGTAGTTGAAAATCTCGGTAGTGGTAAATAATATGTAATTAATTCTGTCCAGGTACTTAAATGGTACGAACTAATGGCATAAACTGCGGAAACTAGCTTGGAGCAAAGCATTTAGACTTTACCAAAAAATATTTTCTCCCACCCCTTGTCAAAACTAGGGGGTGCTGCTATTATAGTTAAACGTGGGAAACAAACGGGTCGATGTCCGAGTGGTTAATGGAGACGGACTGTAAATCCGTTGGTTTACGCCTACGCTGGTTCAAATCCAGCTCGGCCCATATCCTACAAAGCTTAAGAATTATAAATGCTGTACCACAGACTAAGTGTACAGCATTATAAGTCTTAATTTTGATTAATTTTTCGCCCGTGTGGCTCAGTGGTAGAGCACACCCTTGGTAAGGGTGAGGTCACGAGTTCAATCCTCGTCACGGGCTTTTGTCTTGTTTGCTCTAATACCGTGATGTTTGGGGGATAACCTATCCAATAACTCAGCACGGGTGAGCGTTGCTAGTGAGTGGTATGTCAAGCGAAAAATTGTGAGTTTGAGGGAAAATAGAGAGGCTACTATAAATCTCAGCAGATATCCTCATAACTGATTGTGCTCAAGACCTATATTGTCCAGTTAAGTCAAGAAGAACGGCAGACCCTACAAGATTTGGTATCTAAATGCAAAGCAGCGGCTTACAACATTAAGCACTTACTCAACAACGACTATCCCGATAGAACCCCACAACCTTTTCATATCTGTATGAAAGCTTAATCAGGGTTAAAGTTTCCAGAAAAGACAAACATTTGCTAAAATATTAAGCGTATTCTCAGATTAAATTAATTTAATTATTATTAAGTTGGTTTAGATTATTAATAGAGAAAAATATAAAAGATTTTAAAGATAGTTAAACTTAACTATTTATAGTATAAATTAAGGGTGGAATATCTATAATATTGGAGTGAAATCTAAATATTGTATTGACTTATTTCGATATTTTTAACAAATAGAATTATTTGTAATCAATAATTTATATATTTTAAAGAAAAATTAGCCAATACCAAAATAATAATTACGAAAAGTGAAACAAATTAAAAAATTTGATATTTTTTCTTTACGGTTACGTCTAACAGTTGGAATTGGTGTTTTTTCAGCTTTAACATTAGGTAGTCTGGCTGTTTGGACTAGTTGGAGAATGCAGAAAATTTTGATTGACACTCACAAATATAATATTCAACAAATAGTTGATAGGTTGCCTCGTGATGTCCAACTTTATAGTGAAATGATGCAACCCGAAACAGGTGTGCAAAAGGCTATTAATAACTTAGCAAATACCAATACATTATTATGGCTAAAAAATGCTAATAATAAAATTTTAGTAAAATCTGCAAATCTAGATTTGTTATCTGATTCTACTGTAGCTGAGTTGATGTCTCTTACCAATATGTCAATTAAACCCCAAGTTTACCAAGTTAACAAAAACTACTTTGTTTTAAGTGGTGGTGCTTTGCAGGTTCAGGGTAAGTTGTTGGGTACATTATTTATAGTTCAGGATATTACGACTGAACAAACTATGTTTGTGGCAATGGTTAGGAGTTTGAGTATTGCCAGTATTTTAGCAATTATTGTGATTACTGTGGCGATCGCACTTTATATTCAGCGTTCTCTAAAACCATTACGTCAATTAAGTCAAATGACTTCTGTAATTTCTATAGAAGATTTAGGACAAGCACAGCTATATCTTGATAATGCCCCCAGTGAAGTGAAAGAACTAGCTCAAACTTTAACTATGTTGCTATCACGTCTTTCCCAATCCTGGGAACAAGAACGACAATTTGTGAGTAATGTTTCCCATGAATTACGCACGCCTTTAACTATTGTACATGGTTATTTACAAAGTGTTTTAAGACGACAAAATAATTTAACAGAAGTTCAAATAGAAGCGTTAGAAACTGCTTCATCAGAAGCTGAACATACCATCCGTTTATTACAAGATTTACTAGATTTAGCCAGGGCAGATAGTGGTTATTTACGATTTCAGATTAAATCTTATGTGTTGAATGACTTAGTTGAAGAAGTAGTAGCAATGGCAGCAAAATATAGCGATCACACTATTACTATCGAATCAACAACTTACCCCATTGAAATAAAAACAGACTACAACCGCTTAAAACAAGTTTTACTAAATTTAATTGATAATGCCGTCAAATATTCTGCTGCTGGTACACCAATAATTTTAAAATTAGATCAGTTTCATGATAAAGTAGTTATTCAAGTTTGTGATCATGGTTATGGCATTCCTTTACAACATCAAGCCAGAATTTTTGAAAGATTTTACCGCGTAGATGAATCCCGCAGTCCTGCAACAGGTGGATCTGGTTTAGGCTTATCAATTGTGAAAACTCTTGTAGAAGGGATGAAAGGTAATGTGACTGTGCAATCAAAATTGGATGAAGGAAGTATATTTACAATTAGTTTATTTAATAATTAATAATAATTTAAAAATATGTCAGCACATATTCTTTTAGTAGAAGATGAAGTCAAACTAGCGCGATTTGTTGAATTAGAATTAAAGAGCGAAGGTTACAACGTCAGTGTTGCTAATGATGGCATGACTGGGTTAACATTAGCACGAGAATCATCACCAGATTTAGCAATTTTAGATTGGATGTTACCAGGTTTATCAGGTGTAGAAATTTGTCGCCGTTTGCGGGCAACAGGTAACTCAATACCAGTAATTTTACTTACAGCAAAAGATGAGGTAAGCGATCGCGTAGCTGGTTTAGATGCAGGTGCGGATGATTATGTAATTAAACCATTTAGCATTGAAGAACTTTTAGCCAGAATTCGCGCTCATCTTCGTCGCACGCAAGAACCAGATGAGGACATTTTACAATTTGAAGACTTGAATTTAAATCGCCGAACTCGCCAAGTTTATCGAGGTAAAAAATCAATTGAATTAACAGCAAAAGAATTTGATTTATTAGAATATCTTCTTTCCCATCCCCGGCAAGTTTTTACTAGAGAACAGAGGCTCTTGCGTCCCTTTTATGGAGAATTAATACTAAAGTGCCAGTTTAATAAACTACGTAATCTAAAATTACTAAAGTTACGAAATCCATATCCAAGTCTTTTGATTAATTTGAGTTTATTATTAATTCCTTCTACAGTA
>NZ_VIKX01000253.1 GCF_009711935.1 Dolichospermum sp. UHCC 0259
CCTACTTCTACCTACCCTATAAACTCTCGAAAGTGGGGGGAGAGTGAAAAACTACATATGAAGGGGCTGGTCATATCACTAAACATTATTTTCACCAAGACCTATGGGCAGCACGCAAAGTCTATCAAAATAATCCAGAGCATCACATAGATGTTGGCTCAAGAATTGATGGTTTTGTATCCCATGTGCTGACTTTCCGTGATATTGAAATTCTCGATGTTAGACCTATGGCTTCAAATGTTTCTGGTATGACTTTTCGTCAAGCTGATTTGATGCAATCGGAAAGCGTACCAGTCAACATTTGTGATTCTCTTTCTTGTTTACATGCATTAGAGCATTTTGGACTGGGGCGATATGGAGATCCAATTGATCCCGAAGGGCATATTAAAGGTTTAACTTCTTTAACAAAGTTATTAAAACCAGGTGGAACTTTATTGCTATCAGTTCCTATTGGTTTTGAGAGAGTTGAATTTAATGGACATCGTGTATTTTCAGTTGAAACTATTCTCTCCTTAACTAAATCAGATTATGATCTGATTTCTTTTTCTTACATTGATGATAATGATGATTTTCACAATAGGACTAAGATAGTTGAAGTTCCAGAAATGACATACGCATGTGGACTTTTTGAATTAAAGAAATATTAAATATTAAAATCAGCAATATAGTTATAAGCTATTACGCATTTATTTTTTTACCCACAAGCTTACTGCAAGGTGTCTAAGCTACTAAATTTAAATTTAGCTGCGTAACAGCTTATTACAGTTCAAAACAAACTTACTTGTAAACATAAAAACACTAAAGAATATAGTCATGAAACGCCAAATCACTTCAAGTAAAAGCATTGACACAATCTGGTACATAACCTTAATAATTTGTCTTGTATTAATAGTAACTATTCAATCTTTAGCAAAGAATAATGTACTTGCAATATCAAATTTCTATATTCCTGATAGTTATACCTATGAACTAAGATTATTGGGTATTAAAGATATTGAAACTGCGGGATTAGCGGCACAAACATACAATATATTCAATAGGTTTTTGTATGCTATGGGTTCGCATAGCTTTTTTATTTTTAATGCGTCATTATTATTTTTATCACTCAGTTTATGTCGAGATGTATTTGAATATATATCATCTAAAGCAATTAACTATGCCAGACTAGCTATAGTTGCAAATCCATATTTATTGATAGGTGCAATTGGACCAAATAAAGAGACTATACTTATTTTCATATGCCTGCTCTTCTGGAAACTTTTTTTTGTATTAAATGGGAAAATCAGAATTGTATCATTAATGGTCATAGCCACAATCCCTATCTTCATTCGCCCAATAGTTTCATTACCTTTATATATTAGTATAGCTGTTTATTCACTAATTGAAACTAAATGTAATAAACCCAGAATGTTAATATTAACGTTCTTAGGTGCTTTTTTTCTATTAAATTCAATACCATTCACGAATACACTTGTCTCTAGTTTATATCAAGATGATGTTATATCCTCATTCTCAACTTCAAGAATTTATGATATTGCCTTGCTAATGAGAGATTATAGTCAAAATATAATTCTGCAATATCCAGCATTCATCGTTAAATCAATTATATTTCTTTTTGCTCCAATTCTAAGGACACTAAGTATTTTTGTGTCGCCATTACCTCTTCTTGATGTTGGATATTCAATTATTGCCTCATTAATTTTTCCATTTAATTTATCTTTAATTCTAGTTTTTTTGTTCTTTGTGAAAACAAAAAAGAGAAAATTCTCTGTTTATGAATCAATGATATTATTTTACTCACTATTGTCTATAATAGTGATTATTCTAAACCCTATCCTGACCTTTAGATATATTTTCCCATTTACACCATTTATATTTGCTTGCTTTGACTTACAGTCTATACGAATCAAAAATTATGTTATATACTTCTCAGGTATTATTACCTTATTGAGTATATGGTTTTCGATGACATATATGTATGACCCCAGCATGGAGATAACTAGTAATGAAGCAATACCTGATTTTCTCCAATGGTTATAAATTTATATAGCAATACTGATTTATTCGTAAGTATAGTGTGCTAGTATTGACAGATATAGCAAAGTCTATAATTCTGCTTTCTGTTAGATTAAGTAAGTAAAGAGAAAAATTCAAAGGTATATAAATTTATATAGCAATACTGATTTATTCGTAAGTATAGTGTGCTAGTATTGACAGATATAGCAAAGTCTATAATTCTGCTTTCTGTTAGATTAAGTAAGTAAAGAGAAAAATTCAAAGGTATATAAATTTATATAGCAATACTGATTTATTCGTAAGTATAGTGTGCTAGTATTGACAGATATAGCAAAGTCTATAATTCTGCTTTCTGTGAGATTAAGTAGGTAAAGAGAAAAATTTAAAGGTATGTGACGAAATGTAAATTCAATGAATACCTTGCAAATAGGTTATTTCACGGTTTTTACAAAACTAAACATATATCGTTTTTATTATGTTTACCTACTTAAAACTATCATTTGTTTAATTGTAATTTAAATGACTATACCTATTTTGGTCGTTTCGTGTGACAAATATCAAGATGTTTGGCATCCCTTCTTTCATTGCTTCTTCAAAAATTGGACAGACTGTCCATACCTAGTGTGTTAATTTTGACAGGAAAACCAGGGATTTCCTTCATGCAGAAAGTATGATAGAAAAAAGGATACCTGAAAGCTCA
>NZ_VIKX01000254.1 GCF_009711935.1 Dolichospermum sp. UHCC 0259
CTCCTATCCCTGTTACTTCCTAATTCCTTTTTAGTGGGGGAGTGTGAACAGTTACTAGTTACAGCCACCCAATTAGCAGCCAAAGGCGCAAAAGTTATAGTTTTTGAAAGTTATCTCATTCCCGGTGGTAGTGCCGGTTATTTTCAAAGCCAAGGATATACATTTGATGTCGGTGCATCAATGATTTTTGGTATGGGAAATAAAGGAACAACCAACTTACTCACCCGTGCCTTAGATGCAGTTAATGTTAATCTCGAAACCATTCCTGATTCTGTTCAGATTCACTATCATTTACCTGATGGTTTGGACTTAAAAATTGATCGAGATTATGAAAAATTCCTCCAAAATCTAATTGCCTATTTTCCCCACGAAGCCAAGGGAATCAGAAGATTTTATGATGAATGTCAAAAAGTTTTTAATTGCCTGAATAATATTGAATTATTATCATTAGAAGAACCTAAATATCTCCTGCGAGTATTTCTCAAAAACCCATTAGCTTGTCTAGGTTTAGCCAAATATTTACCATTGAATGTAGGAGAAGTAGCACGAAAGTATATTCAAGATCCTCAATTATTAAAGTTTATTGATATCGAGTGTTATTGTTGGTCAGTAGTTCCAGCAAACATGACACCAATGATTAATGCTGGTATGGTTTTTTCTGATAGACATTATGGCGGAGTTAATTATCCTAAAGGTGGAGTTGGGAAAATTGCCGAAAAATTGGTGACAGGTTTAAAACAATTTGGGGGTGAAATTCAATACCAAGCGCGAGTGACAAAAATCATTACCAAACAGGGAAAAGCTGTAGGTGTGCAATTAGCAAATGGTCAAATTTATTATGGTAAAAAAATAGTCTCTAATGCCACCCGCTGGGACACCTTTACAAAACTATTACCAGTCCAAAAAATGCCAGTTAAAGAAAAAAATTGGCAACAACGATATATAAAATCACCCAGTTTTTTAAGCTTGCATATAGGAGTAAAAGCATCAGTTTTACCTGTAGGAACAGAATGTCATCATATTTTATTAACAGATTGGCAGGAAATGACCACAGCAACAGGAACAATTTTTGTTTCTATTCCTACCCTACTTGACCAGGATTTAGCACCACCAGGATATCATATTATTCATGCCTTTACACCTGACTGGATTAGTAATTGGCAGGGACTATCCGAAAGCGAGTATGCGGCTAAAAAAGAAATAGCAGCAGGGCAAATTATTGACAGATTAGAGGCTATTTTTCCTGGTTTAAATGCTGGGTTAGATTATTTAGAAATCGGGACTCCACGTACTCACAGACGCTTTTTACGCCGGATAGATGGAACTTATGGACCAATACCTAAACGTAAGTTGTGGGGTTTATTGGGAATGCCTTTCAATCGCACTGTGATTCCTAATTTGTATTGTGTAGGAGATAGTACATTTCCCGGACAAGGTTTGAATGCTGTGGCTTTTTCTGGTTTTGCTTGCGCTCATCGGATTGGAGTAGACTTACAACTGAGAAAATAGATCCCCGACTTCTTGAAGAAGTCGGGGATCTGGTATGATTTAGTATTTAGCGAAATAAATTTTTATGGGAAAAGCTAACTTTTTTCGGCACGTATTCAGGACAGTCTATGGCTTCTTCGGTGAGAACAGAATCAGGTTTGACAGCACATTTTAAATAATGGTTATTGGCAAAAAATTGACATTTTTTACAGGGGACTTTTTGTAGAATTTTGTTTTTTACGCATACTTTATCATCTGTATTGGTGCGGATTTTATGAAAAAGCAGCAGAAAAATAGCCCAAACAAAAATAAATCCCAGAGGAGCTAAAGATAGTGCTAAATCTGGTATTTGGATATTGTGATATTGCACTTGTACTTTTTCTTGTTGAACTGGACTTTGAGCAATGGACAAGTTGGTATTGTCGGTTATGAATGTATTTCCCAATACCTGCTCTATATACATCTTATTTTCCTTAATTATCTATAATGGTTCTTACAGCAATTCTCGTTCTTATGAAACACAATGGAGGGCGCAGGCCCTGCGCCCCTACGGATTTGGCGATAAAAAACTGTACCTCATAACATTAGAAAGTGCTGTAATTGACAAATGTGACAGAACCAAGTGGCAAACCCCTCAATATAAAGTCTGTTTTAATTGTGACTGATGTTCGATTTTGGAACTTTTAATTTAAGTCTATGATTGGTTTGGGTAAAGGTAAGCATTCAGCCGTCAGCGAACAGCTATCAGCAAGAATTGAATTGATAAGCATTCTGAATATTAATTACTAATGTTAGTCTCCTCACTTCAAAACCCCTAAAATCCGGTTTTAGCTGACTGCTGACCACTGATAGCTGAATGCTTAGGGGTAAAGCTGTATATGGCTTATGATTATAGGTTTATCAAAAGTAAAGATTAGTTATCTCTGTCAATAGTTTTGTTTTTTATTATGTGAATATATATCTGAAGTGGTACGTGGGTATTAAAAATAGAGTTGGTAATAGGTTTTTAAATTTTTGAATTTCCAGAAAATTTTATTTTGTTAGTTTGAACTAAAATCAGTGTAATTATGGGTGGAAATATTAGTTATTTAACCAGGGGGTATTTCGTCTTCTAGGGGACGAATAATAGTTGCTGGTGGTGCGAGTTCTGGTTGAAAGATTCCTTGTAGTGCTTGTTCTAAGGTTGGTGCCATGACGATGCGATTTTCATAGGCTACAACTACTCTCACTAATGTTGGTAAACTATTTTGTGTGGCTTCTAAATAAATTGGTTCAACATATAGTAATGATTGTTCAATAGGAATTACTAAAAGATTACCTTGAATTACTCTTGAACCTTGACGATTCCAGAGGGAAATTTGTTGAGAAATAACTGGATCTTGATTTATTCTGGCTTCAATTTGTTCTTGTCCATAAATTAAGCGTTCTTTAGGAAAGTTATATAGTAGTAATTTGCCATAATTTTCACCGTCGGAACGTGCTGCTAACCAAGCAATTAAATTGGTACGTTGTTTGGGTGTGTAGGGAAGTAAGAGGATAAATTCTTCAAAGGAAACGTTAGGAAGACTGGTTATTAAATAGTAGGGTTCAACTTCACGGCTTTCGTCACCATAGATTTCATTGGGAATCTGCCATTGATCTTCTCGATTATAAAATACTTGGGGATCTGTCATGTGGTAGATCATTAAGCGTTCAGATTGAATTTTGAAATAATCTACTGGATAGCGGAGATGAGTGCGGAGATTGACTGGTAAATTCCTCAGTGGTTGAAACATTTGGGGAAATATTTTTGACCAAGCTGTAATTAATGGATCGGAAGCATCAGCAATGTAAAATCTGACTGTACCGTTGTTAGCATCTATTACGACTTTGACAGAGTTACGGATATAATTAATACTATTTGTACCTGTGTCTGAGTAAGGGTAGCGATCGCTTGTGGTGTAAGCATCAACTATCCAATAAAGATAATTTTCTTTGCCAGGAAATTGTTGATTTTGACCATCTATTCGGGCATCTGCTACAACTAAATAAGGATCACTATCAAATTTTAAAAAAGGAGCAATGGTGCGAATTCGTTGATTAATATTTCGTCGAAATAATACTTTAGTTTCTGGTAGGAAATCCCGTGTAAATATCATTCTCCAGTCTTTTAAATATATGGAAAATAGCCATCTTTTCCATAAAGAGTTGATATAAATACCACCTAATCCATCATAACTATTATAAACATTATCACTGCCACTGGGATAATCTAATTCTTTAACTTTTGTCCCAGTCATGACATGAGTATTACTAATTTCTCCATAATAAATTCGGGGTTGTCCGATGGGAATACTGGCACGAATATTGGCATTAGAAGTATTTAATACGCTGCCATTTTCGCTAATATCTTTGACAAAATATTCTGGTAATCCACCAGCAGCAACGGTATTAACGGGACTCACAGTGAAGCCATAACCATGAGTATAAATCATATTTTGGTTTACCCATGTTTGTGCTTGGAGAGGAACATCTGGATAATTTAATTCTCTAGCTGCAATTAGTACCTGTTGTTTTTCCAGATTACCGTTATTTTTAATTAAATATCTATCAATATCAGCATCGGGAAATTTATAATAAGGGCGAATTTGTTGTAATTGACGGTTGGTTTTTAATAATGGTTCTTGATCCCAAAGCCGAATATTTCTAATTGTCAATTCATTAGCTTTGATATTTGCTTTTGTGAGTTTTCCTGTGGGGTTAAATATTTGAGAGTCAATGACATCTAAATTAAATGCTTGACGAGTTAGAGCGATATTTCGCGTTATATAAGGTTGTTCTTTTTGTAATTCATTTGGCTCAACAATAAAATTTTGTACAGCCATAGGTACAATAAAATTACCTGTGAATATCAAAGTTATATAAATACCTAAAGCATAAATCACCCGGCGACGATGTGAAGATTTTTGTTGCCAAAATACAGTTAACCATAATAAGTATAAGGCTATAGCTACCGATAAAATATATAGGATTGTATCTGCTGGTAATTGGGCTTTAACATCAGTATAACTAGCTCCATAGCTCACACCACGAACCGAGTAAAGTAGTTGATAACGACTAAGCCAATAATTTAAAGATACGACTAACATTAAACAGCCGACTAATCCCGATAAATGGCGCATTTGTGGAGAAGAAAACCCAGGAAAAACAGCTTGACTGAGACTATTTGCTGATAATAAATAGGTAAGAATGACGCTAATAAAAGCATACAGAGATAATCCTATTAACCAAAATTCTAAAAGTTCCCAAATGGGGAGATGGAAAATGTAAAAACTGATATCTTTGCCAAATAATGGTTCAGAATGATCAAAGGAAATAGGCTGAAAAGATAAGAGAATTTTTGCCCAATATTGAGATAATATCCAGCCAAAACAGAGACTAAAAATAATAGCGATCGCTCCCAAGCACAATTCGCTATAAATTAATATAGCCATAGATAATCCCCCTAATAGTCCTAAAGACCAAGGTTGAGAAATTATCTGTCTTCCCAACTGTAAAATTATCTCGGCTCGAAATAACAGTGGTACTGATAAACTAGATTGATTAACTTTCTCTGGCCAATAGGAGAGGGCAACGTTTCCATAGTGTGTTAGCATCAGACACACCAAAAAAATTAACCCTAATATGAGAGGCAAGAGCGATCGCAATTTAATTTTACTGGTATAATTATCCCATTGAAGGTATTGATTATTTCGAGGATACTGAGGACTAAGAAAATTTGTTAATTTTCGACTAATTTTTATCTCTTGTACCGGAATAGAATTAGGAAAAGGAGGATATTTCAACCTTTGAGCTAAAGTAAGATTTCCTAACAAGTAAACCGCACTCAAACTCACAACCAATAACCATAAACTCCCCTGAGTTAACAATCTTTGTAAAAATACTTCTATATAACCAACTTCCTGAAACCAAAAAATTTCCGCACCCAAATAAGCGGCTATATCTAAGAATAGCCACAAACCCAAACATCCTATAAAAACTCTAATAGGTTTCATTTCTAAAATATTGATTTTGGCAAGGGAACAGGGAACAGGGAATAGGGAACAGGGAATAGAGAATAGGTTAATTCCAATTACCAATCATTGTGAAAGCAGACCAATAATAGGGATGGGATAAATCTATTTTAGCTAAATTAGCCACTTCTGGAGGTAAAGCAATCCGGTTTTCTGGTGACAAATATAAATATTTGTCTGTAATGCGGACTTCTCCTTTAAGCATCCCTATCTGAGCTTGTCTGAGAGATTCAGAGCGTAAAGAGGTAAGTTTTAATTGTTCGTAAAATTTTGTTATTAGTGCGAGAGATCCTTGATCACTAACATACCACAAGCTACCTAATACAGATTTTACTCCTGCTTGCACTGCTAAACCAGAAAATCCTAACTCTGCTTGTTGGTTTCCTAGAGCGGTTCTACAAGCACTCAAAACTAACATTTCTACTTTAGGATCTTTATTCCATTTTAATTCCTGGGATAGCTTTTTTAGTTCATCTAGGTTAAGTTTTTTATCCCAAAGTTGAATGTAAGAATTGCTGATTTGTCCAGCTTGAAAATCACCATGAGTAGCTAAGTGAATAATGCCAAAATTCTTTTGAGAACTTAGAGATGCAATTTTTTCTGTGGTTAATTCTTCGTTTAATAATATTTGATTTTGACTTTGCCAGATTTGTTTACTCACTGTATCTATTTCCAATGGTACAGAGGGTAAAGGATCTTGATCTTCTGTACTTCGTGATATTCCCATCGCTAAGATATCAGCTTTAATTATAGGAAAATAACGGGTATCTGTAAGATTAAAACTGGGAATAATCCCCACACTATATTTTTCAATTAAGAATTGCTTGCCATCATATAAAGCAGCAATGGGGATGGATCGTAATTTGTTATCCATCGAAAATATTAAAGTGTCTATTTTATTAGCTTTTATCTCCATTATCAGAGGATCAATTATCCATTCATAAAGTTCTTTCGCACTCTTAACATAAGATTTATCTTGAAAGTCAGTTACTTTAGATCGAAATTCTCTAGCAACTTTTTGGACATTCAAACTATTGGCTTCTTCAACATATTTGCGAACAATTTGACCACTTTCAACTAAATTAGTTTCAGATGAAATTATTAATTTCTTTGGTAAATTTTTAGCTTTTTTACCTAAATTATCTACTTTGGCAATGGGGGGAATCATGATTAAACTTAGTTTATCTTTTAAGGACGTTATATAAATAACTGCTGCCTTCTTTTGTGTTACCTTTGCCAATTTGCTAAGTTCATCGGCAATATCTTCAGATGAGCTAAGTTCACCAAATAAATTAGTATTAAGTTGGGCACCATATTGTAATGCTTGCATTTCTTCAACCTGAGCAACAGCTTCATCATCTGTTGCTGCGGCAAAATTATTATCAAATACCTGTCTATTTATATTAATTCCAGTCAAAGATGAAGGACTATTTTGATTAGTATTATCTGACTGCTTTATTGATGGATTATTAGGTGTACTAATTTTTTGAGCATCAAAATTAGTAGTATTTGCCGGATTTTCTGATGAATTAGTCAGAATGGTACTTTCTCGACTATCTGGATTAGTAATGTCTGATTGATTTTCTACTGAATCATCAGGAATTATCACTTCCTGAGAGTCGGGATTAGTAATATCTGATTGATTGCTGACTGAATCATCAGGAATTATCACTTCTTGAGGATCAGGATTAGTAATGTCTGATTGATTACCTAACTGAGCTTGAACAGAGTTTGATAACAAGATAATGCAGATAACTACTAAAAAAATAGATAAAAAAGAACGAGACAATTTCATAAATATTCTCCTCAAATCTCGATAAATTTGGTTAAAAAGAAAAGCTATAACCAACGCCTAATATAAATCTGATCCCATCACCTGCGTTCCCAGTAATATCAGTAATAGCTGGAGTAATTACTAAAGGAACTTGTTTCAATGGTGTGACAGATAAACCCAGTCCTAAATCTTGTCCACTCCATTCAATAATTGTGTTGACAGGTTGCACAACTTTTACAGCTACACTACCAAAGACACCCACTGAATCAATGTTATTGTTAATATCGAATTCTGACCGGAATTGTCCACCACCCATACCAGCCGAAAGATAAATACGACTAAAAGGTTTCTTTTCGCTATCTTGAAGCCGAAACATTTTACTGATTACACCATAGCCAGATGTTCCTCCATCTGTACTACCAAAAGTTATAAAGTTCTTAACGCCAACAGCTACAGCTATATCGTTTTTCAGTTGAGTATGCACTTTAAAACTAATGTTACCATCTTGAAAATTACTCAGGTCAACAATGCCTATATTTATATCTAAACCCACTGATTCTTTAGCATTACCTAAGCCAAACCCAACTCCAGAAACTCCATCTGCTTTGTTAGTAAAACGAGCGCGAGATTGGAATCCTAAACCAATAGAAGCTCTACCCCATGATTTACCATAGGCTGATGGTGTCAGCATGGTAATACTAGGAGATGCTGCTGGAGACAACGGTTTTTCCAAAATTAAGGGCAATTTTTGGGGTTTAAATGGTTTCTGTTCTGGCGTTGTTGGTTCTGTTTGTAAGTTATTTTTACCAACTTCAGGAACATTCTGAGCTAGATCAGTTTTAGAAACTAAAAAATCAGAATCAGTCAGGTTTTCTTTGGGTATTGAATCAATTTGATTAATAGATGCTGGGCTTATTTTGATGGGTAAATATCCATTAATATCATTTGGTACTACGAACTGACTAAGAGAAGATTGATGCTCATATTTAATTGTGCTGTGTACATAATTGTAAGTTTCTATGGGAGAATAATTTTCTAGAAAGTACATCATAATTCGGTAATTTTCTCACAATGCTCAAGATAGAGTTTCAGGATTCAGCAGTCAAAAATCTCAACTTAGCTTCTAGAATCAGGTCATCCAAAGGCTAATTACCTTCTTACTTATGATTTGATACCAATGTTAATGTTTTATTTGTAACCAATAATTATGCTTACCAGTGTTGATCGGTTGTTGTTTGTAAGACAAGTCCCCATTTTTAAAGAACTGCGGGATGATTTCATTGTCAGGCTTGCTTCCGTGATGAATGAGTTATCCTACCCGGCTAATTATACAATCTTTCAGCAAGGACAAGAAGGGCGATCTCTGTATATCTTAATATCCGGTCGGGTGAAAGTCCATATTGGTGATACCAAATTAGCAGAAGTTGATCAGGGAAACTACTTTGGTGAAATGGCGGTATTCGATACTCAACCTCGTTCTGCTGCTATTACTACTTTAGAATCTTGTGAATGTTTGGAACTTACCCAAGAGCAACTTTATGATGCTATTGAAGAAACTCCAGAAATTGCGGTGAATATTATTCGTGAGTTATCTCGTTTAATTCGCAAACTCAATGAAAATATTAGTTAATTTTTAGTTTTAACAACATTGAAAATTCCCGGCACATACCCTACTTTTAAGCAAGGTAAACCAGTTCTTTTAAAAATTCTCTTACCTGTGTTGGACTGCACTTTAGTGAGTTTAACAGTAAAACTGCGGCACGTTTTTAGTATACGCTATCAGCAAGCCCTAGATATGAGTGCGATCGCCTGATATAAAATTGATTACTGATTTAACCCTGTGGACAACAAGCAAATATGTATTTTTATATACTTGTTAAGCGCATTTGTGCGAAGTTGCTTAAATTTTTTGTATAGTCTCATTGATTATTTATTTAGGGATAAGAATAAATACTTAGGGGCGACAGATCATTGCTATTGCTTGATGGAAATCGTATTGATTGTGACTAATTATTTGAATATATTCAATATATTTACTTACTAAAAATGGAGATAAAAAACTATGTATTAGGCAAAAATGGTCCAAGTATTTTGACAATTTAGTCCTTGTACAGATTATGTTGACGCTGGTGATATCTTTTGAGGAGTAAACTATTTGCAGTAAAATTTCATCTAAATGCCAAGTAGACAGCTAGGCTTTTCGATACTTCAGAATTTCCAACTACTGAGGACAAATGTTAGGTAGTAATGATTGAATTGGGCGATCGCTTAATCTTAAATTTCCTCAAGAAAATATAAAAATCTTTTAAAAAAACGTTACATAGCCAAAATCCTGACTTGAACAAGGTTTACAAGCTTAAACTCAACTATAAATTTAGCCATATCCTTCAGACTTCCGCTAAAACCCTGATCCCCAAGTCCGAAAATTCGTGTTAATGTATTCGAGTTACAAAACACAAAGTGAAAGCGGAACGGGTTCAAGTTTCCAGCGAGAGTCACTGTTCAAAAGTGAAACCCCCGCTAATCAGCAAACTTAAGTTCTAAAGTCGCTTTAAAATCGGACGCATGAATCAAAGACATTTGTGGACTACAGTTGCCGTAATTCTGGCCGTTTTGGGTTTACCCTCAGTTGGTCGAACTCAAACCAGTGAGGAAAGTTCCCCAACTAGACAAGCATCATCTATCAGTGATGCCGTCAAAGTAGGAGAATACCAATCCCCAACAGAAAACCCCACCTCAGATACTGTAATTACGAGGATTCATCCTCACAGTATTAAAGGTTTACAAGCAGCTACTCTTTATGTTCGGGACATTCCTGTTCTGACTTTTTTGGGTTCTACCCCAGTTACTAACAACAAAACTAAAGTTGGCGTGATTGGCAATCATGAGAATATCAACCCTGACTCTCTTGTTGCTACCAATACAGCCAAAGTTGCCAGTTTTAGCAATTCTGGTAATACAATCAATTTTAACAAACAAGTTAGCTCCATTGACAATGATCCAGTTCAGAAAGCTAGTGTGATCGCTGCTAGAATTAATGAACTAATCCAGAACAATGTAGATGCCAGCAAGATTACTGTCAGTTGGAAAACAGCGGATAATTCCGTAATTAAAAATAAAGCCGATAAAAAAGGCTTCTTTCCTCAACAACCGTCAG
The DNA here is from genome assembly GCF_009711935.1 of Dolichospermum sp. UHCC 0259. Classification (GTDB taxonomy): domain Bacteria; phylum Cyanobacteriota; class Cyanobacteriia; order Cyanobacteriales; family Nostocaceae; genus Dolichospermum. The sequence goes on from NZ_VIKX01000254.1 coordinate 10,472, forward strand.
TGGATCGCTACACCATTACCATTGATGGTCAAGAACTGGTAGAAGTCAATGCAGGTACTAGATTAGCAGATACCACAAAAAATCTCGCCCAGGATGCCTTACAAGCAACTAATAGACTGCGGAGACTCATTGGCAACGCATCTCCCATTCAGTCCATTGCTAACTTACCTGTTAGTAAATCAGTTTCTAGTTCCAGTCAACCCCAGAAGATTGCCTTTGCTAATGTCAATCTCACTTTCCAAGGCATGGCTTCTTGGTATGGATATGATTGGTCTGGCAATAAAACCGCCAGTGGTGAAAGATATAATCCCGAAGGACTAACTGCGGCTCATCGTAGCTTACCAATGGGAACAAGAATCCGTGTCACTAACACCCGTAATGGTCGTTCTGTTGTTGTCAGAATCAATGATAGAGGTCCCTTTATCCGGGGTCGAATTGTTGACCTTTCCGTAGGTGCAGCGCGGATCTTGGGGATGATCAGCAGTGGTGTTGCTCCAGTTAGTCTTGAGGTTTTAGGAAAATAACCCGTTTCCTAGTTCCAAATCTGTTTTCGCTTTTCACGATTAAATTCCCCTGGTTCTTCTATTTTATCTCCCCATGATCCTTTGCGCCACGCCGCGCTATCGGATATACACTAACGGGGGAAAGGATAGAAACTAGGGGTATTTTGTGCGTGTGCTGACAACAGTTGCAGCCTTACGCTGCTATTTAAATCGTCGTCGCTGGCAAGGCCATTTGAGGCTACCAGAGGATTTGGGACTTGATGAACAAACCAGTTGGTATCCCACAGCCGTTGGTTTAGTGCCAACTATGGGGGGGTTACATCAGGGGCATTTAAGTTTGATTCAACGGGCTAAACAGGAAAATTCGACGGTAATTGTGAGTATTTTTGTCAATCCTCTGCAATTTGGACCAAATGAGGACTATCAACGCTATCCTCGTACTTTAGAACAAGACCGAGAATTTTGTGAACAGGCGGGAGTTGATGTGATTTTTGCCCCAACTCCGGAGGAAATCGGTGTACCGGGGAAGAATATAACAGCAACTCAGGTGACGCAAGTGATCCCTCCATCTGATATGATATCTAGCTTGTGTGGTAATTTGCGGATAGGTCATTTTCAAGGTGTGGCAACGATTGTTACCAAGCTTTTTAATTTGGTACAACCTGACCGAGCATACTTTGGACAAAAAGATGGTCAACAACTGGCAATTATTAAACGGTTAGTAGCTGATTTAAATTTGCCAGTCGAAATTGTTGCTTGTCCTACGGTGCGGGAAGTGTCTGGCTTGGCTTTAAGTTCTCGTAATCAATATTTGACGGCTACAGAAAAAGAGCAAGCAACTGTGTTATTTAAAGGTTTACGGCAAGCTGAAGCGGCGTTTCGGGCTGGCGTTCGTGACAGTGGTGAACTGATAGCATTGGCGCGGCAAGAAATCGCAAAAGTTAGGAATATCAGCTTGGAATATATTGAATTGGTTGAACCGAATACGTTGATGTTTTTAGAAAAAGTTGAGGATGAAGGAATGTTGGCGATCGCTGCTCGTCTTGGTTCTACACGGTTAATTGATAATACGATTCTGCGTGATGGCAATGATGGAATCCGCCAACCGATTATTGCTATTGATGGTCCGGCTGGTGCTGGTAAATCTACGGTGGCTCGTCAAGTGGCTCAGGAATTAGGTTTGGTGTACTTGGATACTGGTGCTATGTACCGGGCGATCGCTTGGCTAGTCATGGAACAGGGAATCGCCATTGATGACGATTGTGCTGTGGCGGAATTAGCCACTCGCTGCAAAATTGAACTTACTCCCAGTCAAAGTCTGCAAACTCCCGTCAGAGTCCAGATTAATGACATTGACGTTACTCAAAAAATTCGCACAGTTGAGGTAACATCTCTAGTATCGGCGATCGCGGCTCAAAGTGCAGTTCGTCAAGCCTTGGTTCAACAGCAGCAAAGTTGGGGACAACGCGGGGGGTTAGTAGCAGAAGGTCGAGACATAGGCACTCACGTCTTCCCAGATGCGGAAATTAAAATCTTCCTAACCGCCTCTGTCGGTGAACGAGCGCGTCGTCGTCAACAAGACTTTCAAAAAACAGGTTCAATCTTGAGTTTAGAACAACTAGAACAGGAGATTGCTGAACGCGACTTCAAAGATAGCACTCGGAAAGTCTCCCCTTTGCAAAAAGCGGCTGATGCCATTGAACTCCAAACCGACGGTTTAACTGCTTCTGAAGTAGCAGCACAAATCATTAGCCATTACAACCAGCGGCTATCCCATTGGTAGATCACCAGAACGTAGGGGCGCAGGGCCTGCGCCCAAATTCCTAAAGAGACTTCCAAGAAATAAATTATCCTAAGAAACGAACCACAGAGGCACAGAGTACACAGAGAGAGAATTTCTGCATCAGTTTTGGGACATTTTTTTATTTGGAAGTCTCAAAGGACTTCAAAACAGTGGTGAGCGCCGACTAACTCACCATTTTAATTTTTAGTGCTTTGAACTACATCCTAAACTAGTTTCAGATAGATTCATCTTTCTTGAGGTGGATATTAGTCTGAGTTAATAATTATATATTTTAAACCGGGCTTTTTGTTCACGCAGAGGCGCAGAGTCAACAGAGAGAAGTTAAGAGTTTAAGCTAAATAGATGGAATTTGCTTTGTTTATAAACTAATTGGTGGAAATTTCCACTTTGGTAGTAGAATGACAATGTTAAGTTTTGTATTGCAGGATTAAGTAGGGCTTACTAAATACGAAACCTGTAATTTGCCTAGCTATGGCAATAGCTTTCAACTAGAAAACAGTAAAGAGAGGATTTCACAAAATGGCATTTACCCAACCAGCTTTACCTTTTGCTTCTGATGCTTTAGAATCCTATGGCATGAAGGCTGAAACCTTTGAATATCACTATGGTAAGCATCATAAAGCTTATGTAGATAATTTGAATAAGCTTGTTGATAGCACAGAATTAGCCAACAAGTCTTTGGAAGAAGTAATTCAAATCGCTTTTGGTGATTCTACCAAAGCTGGAATCTTCAACAATGCTGCTCAAGTTTGGAATCACTCCTTCTTTTGGAATTGCTTAAAACCCGCAGGTGGCGGCGCTCCTACAGGCGCATTAGCTGCTAAAATTGATCAGGATTTTGGTAGTTTCGACAAATTCAAAGAAGAATTTTCTAACGCTGCTGCAACTCAATTCGGTAGTGGTTGGGCTTGGTTGGTTGATGATGGTGGTACTCTGAAAGTAATGAAAACCCCCAACGCCGAAAACCCCCTCGCACACGGTAAAAAAGCTCTGTTAACCATTGACGTTTGGGAACACGCATATTACATTGACTTCAAAAATGCCCGTCCTGCATTCATCAAGAATTTCTTAGATAATTTGGTGAACTGGGATTTTGTCGCTGCAAATTTCGCTGCTTAGATTTTAATGGGTAATGGGTAATTGGTAATGGGTAATATTTTTACTTATTACCCCTTATCCAATCTCTAAGAGGATGTTTTAAAAGTGGTATCCCGTAATTTTCATCACATTGTTACCCCCCTTACAAAGGGGAGAAACAAGAAAATCCAGTTCCCTCCCCTTTATAAGGGGAGGGTTAGGGAGGGGTAAAACATTTGATACAGCAATCGTGACTTTTCAAACACCCTCTAAATTAATACTATTTAGGGCTTGCTGAAAAAGTTATCTGTGAGGGCTAGAAGTATGGCTAACGCCACGCTACGCTATCAGGAGTTCAGGAGTGTATAAGTAGGTGAACACAATAAAACCAAACTGTGTAAAGAAATGTAAAATCGCCTAAACCCTCTTCACTCTTGCCTCTTGCCTTTTGCCTTGCCATAACGACAATTTTCAACGCCAACCTACTTACTGCTATATTGTTAATTTACAATTTCTGCAATAATTCCTGAGTTAACTGCATAAATGCCTTAGAACCCGCTGTATTCGGACTTAGTAAAGAAACGGGCATAAAACTATCAACAGCTTTGGCAACATTAACATCAACGGGGATTTGAGCTTTACAGATTTTATCTACTCCAAAATCTTCGATAACTCGGTGCATTACCTGTTTATAATATCTGCCATTCAGGAGATTAGCATTGGACATACTAAAGACAATTCCCAACATTTTAATATCTATTTTGGCTTCATGTTCATGACTTTCTTTTAATTGCCCAATGCGTCTTTCTAAAAGTTGGATTCCGACTACAGATAGGGGTTCTGGTCTAGCGGGAAGAATGTAGAAATCACTGGTAGCTAAAGCACTTCGAGTCAAGAGATTATAACCGGGAGCGCAATCTAAAAGAATAAAATCATATTCATTCCGGATAGGTTCTAAAATATCTCTAATTAAGACCCTTTCAAAGCGATTCCAGATGGTTTCAAAATCCTGTTCTCCTAACGCTACTGATTGATTATGCAGCATTTCTGAAACCAAAAATTCATCATATAAATCTATGTCTCCTGGTAATAAGTTTAATCCAGTCAGGTTACAAATCTCAGGTTGAATGATGTCCCCAATTGTAAATTTTGCCTCTGGTTCAGGGTTGATAATTTGATCTAGTAAATATCTAAATGTCTTTCTTTGTTTGCGACGTTTGGCAAAATCAACAGGTGACATTAAACTCAGTGTGGCACTGATTTGACTATCTAAATCTAAAACAAGTACCTTTTTTCCGTGATTTTTGGCTAAACAGGTGGCTATATTCACGGTAATGGTGGTTTTACCAACTCCACCTTTCATGTTTGCGGTTGCAATTACATATCCCATTTTAATTCCTCTACTGACGCTTTCCCAATGATATAGCGTTTATATTATCTAATAAATTTAGATCCCCGACTTCTTAGAGAAGTCGGGGATCTTTTTTTTAAGGTAGTTTAATAGTTTGTGCTAATAAGCTTTGAAGACGTTGTCCGTGCGAACTACCTTGGTAAACTAAATCACCTTTGCCTAATAAATAAGCGGCTGTTGTTTTTTCTTTTCCACCCAGAATAATACATGAATCTGCTTGGCTGGAGGTACGCAGGGCGACTCGTCCAGGTAGGTTAGAACGAATAATTGTGGTGACAATACTCGCTTCTGGACGTTGTGTGGAAATAATTAGATGAATACCGGCGGCTCTTGCCATTGCGCCTAAACGTTTGATACTTTGTTCTAAGATGGTGCGAATTTCTTTTTCTGCCATAAAATCGGCATATTCATCAAATATACAGACAATACGCGGTAAAGCTGGGGAAGAACGTTGATTATAGGTCATTAAATCTGCACATTTAGCTTTTTCAAATTTCTGATAACGAGATTCCATTTCTGCAACTAGTTCCTGCATTAATTCTACGGCGCGATCGCTATCTTTGACAACTGGTGAATATAACCATGACATTTGTTCAAATTCGGGAAATGTTACCCGCTTGGGGTCAACTAAGGCAATTTTGAGATGTTGGGGAGAATGACGATAGATTAAACTGAGGAGGAGCGATCGCAAAAACTCACTTTTTCCGCTTCCTGTTGTTCCCCCAACCAAAAAATGACAGGTATTCGGATCTGATAAATCAGCCTCTAACAACTTTCCATCAATACCCACTCCAATAGCAATTTTTACGGGTGCTGTTGGGGGTAAAAATTCCTTTTGAATAAAATCTTCAAATTTAGCAATTTGTCTATCTTGACGGGGTAAATCAACACTGACATAACCAGCTTGGGGAGCAATTAAAGGGGGATTTTCTAACCCTAATTGTACTTGTAAATCTGTGGATAATTTCAAAATTGAAGGAACTTTCACACCTAAATGTGGTTTAATTTTTACCCGAATAAATGCCGGACTTACATCAGCACCATAATAATCTACATTAACCTTAAAAGATTCTAGAATTGCCACTAAAGATGCGCCAATTTCATCAGCATTAATAAATGTATCTTTCTGACTTTTAAAAGTATCTGAAAAACCTCTCTCCAAACCTCTCTCCTGCAAGGAGAGAGGCTTTGAATTCTCCCCCTTCCCTCGTAGGGAAGGGGGTTGGGGGGTTAGGTTTCGTGTTGGGTTTTCCAAATAATGTGAAAAGTCAGATATATCTTCTTGTTTTTTGGAAGGTGCTATAAAATCAGGATTGTCATTATCTGGAATAACTTTATTTGGCGGTGCATTAGATTCAACATCGAAAAAAGTCTGACACTTTTGTTGTTGGGGGCAAATTTCACATAAATGAGGTTGAGTTGTCGCAGGTGGTGGGTTAGGATTGGGAGATTCCCAACTCAACCATTGTTGCATTTGTAATAATTTATAGGGAATTAATTGATGAACCGTATTTTCTAACTGTTCCCAAGAATATTTGTATTCTTTAAATTCTGGTAAAACACAATAAACAGCAGAATCAACAGGTGCTTTTTTCTGCTTCCATAACATATAACTATAGAGAGAGGCTTGTGCTAATTGTGCTGCTGAATCTACAGGTTGATAGGTTTTAAATTCTACAATACAAAGGCGTTTGAGTTCAAAGTTAAAAACCAGACAATCAAACTCACCTCTAATTAATTGTTTTGTCCCATTAGGTAAATCAAAGTAATATTCCAAATTGTGTTCTCCAGAAATAAAAGTATTCTGAATAACCGTTTCCGCACTACAATAACGACGATTAATTACTAACAATTCAGTAAACTTTTTAATTAATCCTTGTAAACCTTGCCAAACTTGTAGTAATACAGGTGCTTTACTCGCGTCTTTTGCAATTACATCTTGTAAATAGGGAAAGAACTTAATTTGATAGAATAATTGTTGAATTTCCAACGTAATTTCATCTATCCTTAATTGTGTTGCAGATGGATTGAATAAACTTTTAAATCTGGGTTCAATCAGCAGTAAGTTAATAAAATCATCCGCTAATTTGTGGAAAACATTACCAACACCCCCAAGGGTATACTTAGGAGAGAATATTGATTTACTATTAAAATGGTGATTTAGATAAAATAGTCGCGGACACTCAAAAGCTAATCTAACTTTAGTAGGAGTTAAAGAAGAGTTTTCAGATTTATTATTTACCATATTAAATACACGACTGATAACATCAGGATTGGATATTTCCAGTAAGCGACGATGAACAGCAGCGAGATAAACTGTATCCATTGCTGCATAGTTTAACTGTTTTTGAGTCAGGGGACGTTTTCCCCAATCACTGCTTCCTTCTTCTGCGTCTACATTGGAAAAATTGCAGAGTTCAGCAGCTAGGGTTTTTAGTTTTAAGTTGGTAGTTTGTAAGACTTCTTTGGTGATTTTTCTCGCTATTTTGAAGGTACAAGTCACATTTTCTGCTAGTTCTTTTCCTAGATATTTTAAATCAAAACCAGCATTATGAAAAACTTTCTCAATTTGGGAATTAACCATGATTTGGTTAATGAAATATACAGTCAAATCAGGTTGATCTAAAACATCAAAAATGTAAGCAGATTCACCATTTAAATCTGTATAATCAGCCAATACCTGAATTAGTGCTAATTTTGGTTTATCAGTATACCAATCAGCAATTTCCGTATCTATCCATAGAGTTTTAGATAGGGACAGTTGGGAAATTTGCTTGTAAATTTCAGAAGCTTCTGTCAGGTAGTGCATTGGCTGATATAAAAAATGTGCTGGATAGATTACTTGTGAAGAACTAAACAAATTGATTGAGCTTCTGGCTTTTCGTCGGGGTTAACAATTTTAACTTTATCTTCCTGACATAGTTGTTCAATCAGACTCCGAATTTCACTTTCTTTTACATCAGGAAATTGGTTAACTGCTTGTGAAATTAAAGTAGGTAATCCCATAAATGCTTGAGTTTTCACGAGATTTAATAGGAAATTTTTAACAGGTCTTAAATCTTTTCCTTCTTTACCATTTGTTTCTGACTTTCGATTTGATTTAGCAACAATATCTAAATCCTGTAATAAAGTACATTGATTCAATATCTCAGATTCATTAATTAAAGTTTCTAGTCTTTGTAAATTAATCGTTTTCCCACCAATTACCAATTCTTGAGATTTGGCAGAATTTACCAAACTTTGATATGTTGCCAAGTAGTGAATAGAAGACAGACTTGGTTTAATATGAACATGATTAGTATTCGTAAAAATCTGTCTATAGAGTTGATTTCCAGCCAGATTTGGTTTTCCTAAATCTCCAGCACGGATTAAGTGCATAGTTTGACAGAGATTTTTTTGAATTACTATTTGACAAGCATTCATTACATGATAAAAACTAGTCATATTTGAGTCTTCTGTCCAAACTATACCCAATTTTTGCCGATTTGTAGGATGTTGATAACTCAAGGAATAACTAGCATATTTTCCGCTTAAAAGTTTAGACTTAACTCCCTGTATTTTTAAAGTAGATATAGACTGCTGCAACATCTGAATTAAATCAGGTGATGATAACAAAGAAATCTTGGTAATTTTCCCCTGGCTTTTTGTATACTCGTGCTGCCATAATAATTGAAATTCTGCTTGAATTGTATCTTGATTATCTTGATGTCGTGGTGGAACAATAATTATAGGTTTAGGAATAGTTTTTTCATCGGGTGTTGTCACCTTTATTTGTATTGTAACTGGTTCGGGCTTTGGTTTTTCATCTAATAATGAACCTTTATATTTTTGATATTCATCACGACCTAGAGTTAGTGCATTTCTAGGCATAGTTTTACCACCAGGATAGGTTTTCTCTAAAATTTCCCGATTTAGAGGAAAAATAGGAGATTCAGGTCTAGGATTTGCTAGTTGATGTAATGGCTGAAGTTGATAAGCCCAAAGTGCTTCTGCCTGTTCTATAGTAATAGGTTTTAACTGAATTGTTTTATGTATTCCGGCTTTATCGGCTGGGAGAATTCGATCAAAATGCCGTTTTAATGTATTTGTAATAACGCTAATTATCACCAAGAAATTTTTTAAATTATCCCCATGAATTGTGGTATTGACATTAAAAAAAGGTTGTATGTCCAGGAAACCTTCTGGTAACTGGGGCATAGTATCTAAATTATCAAAACATAAAACAATTGGTTGGGTTTGTGTAGAAATTCTGCCAAAGTTGGCTAAGATATTTTTTGCAGCATCTTCTGTATCAATGCAAGTTTTGACCTTGATTTCTTTCATGGAATCTTCATTTAAGTCATCACCACGCAGCCATTCACAAGCTAAATCATATAATTCTGGATTTGCGAGATCATGTAGCACTCCAAAAAATATATCAGGGTTATAAATACCTGCTTTTTTATAACTATCCTTGAGGTGTTTGATAAATTTTTGCCGATTACTTTGTAATGCTTCCCAAAAATTATCATTAAATATTCGTTGTTTGATATCACTTCTTGTAAACGCCGTTAAACTTTTTAGCCACAACATTAACTGTGATTCTTTTTCACCTTCGGGAACTTGAATTAAACTATCAACAGTACGACGTAAAATATGCCGCCAGATATTGCTACTATCAGGCCAGTTGCAGAGAATATAGGCGAAAAAGGCTTTCGGGTTAAGAGTACGTTTAAGCCGACCTAATAAATAACTTTTGCCAGAACCAGACTCACCAGCTAATAAAACTGTGCGGCTACGATGATCTTTACCTACTAAATCAAGTAAACCTTCAATTTCTATGATTGCGTTTTTATGAATTGACTCAACCATGAGTTTTGAATCTTGTTCTTCAGCCCAAAAATTAGTGGGCTTTAAATTGATCATGTCAAAAGGGTTGACCTCGCGTTTAATAATGTCGTTAATGTCTGTCATAGATATGGGTGAGTGAGAGGAGGAAGTAATGAAAAAATGAAAAATATTGGAAAACCTGTTAATTAACTATGATAAAGAACAGTTGTCCACCAATATTTTGAGGAATTCCCGCGTCAATTTGTTCTGGTGTATAAGCACTGACTTCTTGTAAGGTACTAAAATCAATTTTGTCACTTTTTTGCAACCTATACAAAGCCTGATCTAAATCATCTCGTAATAAAGGCGGTTGTAACTTTTGCCGTACATGGAAAATTGGTAAATAATTCTCTGTACCCAATTCCCGATCTAATTTCTTGATAGTTTCTAAAATTTCTTCATCACTGATATTGCCATTAATATCAGAATGTGATTCCATATTATCAGAAACTAAAGTAGAAACTTGTTCTGACTTAACCCGCAAATTCTTCCGTAAAAACCGCACATAATTACCCAGCAAATTAAAGTCTATATTTGCTTTTCCTTCGGGATTATATTCATCCCGCAAAACTTCAATTCCTCTTTCCGTTAACCAAACTTCAGCTTTAAGTCTTTTCATCTTGATTTCAATAGCAATCAAACCCCGTTCACTCAAGGTTTTTAAGATTGCGTCTCGTTCATCTGATTTTAGCGATGAAACTTTGATTTCACTGGGGGCTATTTTTCCAGAACTCTTACCTATCTTCTCCAGTACCTTGAGTTCTTTATCATCAATAGGTAATTGTGCCGAGTCGAGTTTCAGTAGTGCTTGACCAGGAGGTAAAATCTTGACTGTGGCAATTTCGCGGGAATAGTCTACATATTCCAGTTCCCCCAAATCTCGACAAATTTTGGTTTTCTCACTTTTAAAACTATCAAAAATGCTAGAACTCAAGCCAGTACGATAATTGGGACATCCCAACAGTTTTAAGATGAACTTTAACTCTTTCGTTTCCATACGGTTAGTCTTGCTGTATTCGATACTTGACTACTTTAGCGCGAATCACAAAAAAATAACACACAGTTTCTATATTAACTCTAATAAGAGCGATTTTTGGCGTTGGTGAATTGGGGTATGAAAGTCGAAAATTCCATCTCTCAAACCCTTACTCTCTGCGCCTCTTCGTCTCTGCGTGTTCGCGCAGCGTGCCGTAGGCATAATAAAATCATACTTTTACTCAGCAACACCTAAAAACCTACCCTAATCAACAACTTGCTAAAATCAAATTCCACTCATCTTGAGACAAAGGTATTACCTCTATTTCCATACCAAAACAATCACAAGCTGCGACTATTAAAGCCTTAATTATTGTTTCTTGATTGATAGTTTCTGGAAATTGGATAGGATGAAAAAACTCTTGATTAAATACCTTTGCAAACAACTCCGGATCTGGATTTAACCGCATAGAACCATGCTGAAGAACTGCGTCACCTTTCCGTAATTGAGCGCTACCAATCAGTTTAGAACCATCTGCTAAGACTAAATCCGCACCTGTGGCTGTTCCAAAACAATTAGGATTGTGAATATAACCGCGTCCAGCTTGACCATAGTACAATTCTATATCGAGCGATCGCCATCCTTGAATCAAAAACTCACAAATCTGCCCATACACATCTAAACGATTTCCCCTCAGTCCAGACGTGACCACAGAGTAAGTTAAATCACCTTGATGTAAAACAGCCCTACCACCTGTAGGACGACGCACCAAATCTAATTTCTCCCCTTTCCACGTCAAATCTTGCCAAAATTCAGGATATTGACGTTGATGATAACCTAAAGAAATTGCGGGTGGCGACCAAGTATAAAAACGTAAAGTTGGCGGATGTTGTCCCGACTCATGTTGTGCTAATAACCAGCGGTCTATAGCCATCTGAACATCACCAGCGGCAGCTAAAATGGGAATAAGTCGCCACACCTGCGAATCCGGCATTAAATATCACATCCCTCAACTAAATTATAGAAATCTAAATTGCACCGAACTCGGATTGCAGATATTCATCATTATCATCAGCGATAGTCGCAACGATAGTAATGATGCGAGAAACTTCCCCCGGAGACAACTCCGCTAAAGTGCGTGTAGAAATCACCACCACTTGATGATCAATAATGCCAAAACGAGCTTCAAAGGTACTAACACAATTTAACTCTAAGAGATATCGTGTCAATCTGGCTTCATCTTGGACAGGTAACTTTAGCACCGCAGCCCAAACCGTGATTGTATCTTCATCAGTAATTCCCGTTAACTGCACAAATACTTCTACACTGCCATACTGGAATTTCCACAGATACTCACCCTCAGAACCATGACTAACCATTGCACTTTGATCTTGTGCCAGGGTATCAATTACATTTTCAATAACTTCCACATGATTTGGGGCTGTGGTTTCTTGAATAACTTCATCCAGTAAATCATCAGGAGATTGGGTTTCTAGGTAGCTGGCCATACAGATTTTTTTTAAGTAATATAGTCACTGCTTTAATCTACTATTATGCTACCAAAAATGCCAGCATCTCATCTACCTGTCTTCCCAAATCAAGATATCAAAATTAGGAGAAAGTATTGATAGAGATCACAGCCATGCAAATTACTATGACATAGGCTAGACTTATTGTTGCACAGGTAAAACTTGATTAAGTTCTCAATTATTTTTTCCCGGTTTCAGGAGTTCACATCCAGAACCATTAGATGTAAGTCACTTTCACCTTTATGGGGCTTTAACTTTAGGTAAAAATTTTTAAATTTATTGTCTATTGTGTCCCATTAATGAGAATAAAGCCCATTTTGCCTATCTTACATCATTAAATTTCTGCTGTCGGTTACATAAGCTACTAATTTTAGTTAAAATAGGCAAACCAAAGCAGTTTATTTTGGTGTAGCGCAAAAATTACTCGCTAGTTTAGCGTCACAAGATGTAAAAATCAGGAAAGAGGAACAACTTGCTTGTTTTTAGCATCAAGGGATACGGAATTGTGAGTTAAATCGTGAGTTACCTAATCTACGAAAATTGATCAAAACTCAAGTTGACAAATTGGGGTGCTATCTGTTAAAAGGTTCTAGAATCTGGCGTAAAAAAACCGAAAAAACCCAAAAAACTTTTTTGAGATTTTTCCGGATTAACCAAAAAATCTGCGATTATTGTTACACTGATTTTAATAAGCACTATGAATATTAAGCTTGATCACAGCACCCCATGTCATTTAACTTCCTTCTTCACCCTACTTATCAAAGAAGGTATTTCCCCTAATCAAATCGTTTTGGGTATTGTTCAATTAGCCACCCAGACCCATGAATTAGATGGAACGATGGCATCAGCCGACTGTCTTCGGTTGCTACTGGTACTGATGCCAGCAGAAACCTGTGCAAAAGGAGTTTCTGCTTATATATCATCTTTAGCAGCAGAAGGTATTACTACCTTAATGTTATTAGATGCTTTGAGCCTAGCTTGCTATGTTTGTGGACAATCAGATGAAGCTAACCTAGTTCACTTGACTTACAAAAGATTACAAGCTGATGCCATTATTTCCCAAATGCTTCGTGATTAAAAGCTAAGTTATTAATTTTCCATCATTTTTTCATAGTCTAACTATTTTCAAGTTAATTCCTACTCGTACATGACAATTTTGTACTTGATAGTTCCGTTTGTTCATTAGGCAATCGGCCAGTTTGATTAATATATAATTTTCTTGGCAACTGTTATTCAATAGCTGTTAGCTGTAGCTTGGCTATGATTTGAATATTGCAATATTTCTTGTGAGTTTGACAGCACCGCATCTATCGCTTATCATCTTGGAAGTCTCTAGTGGTCGGGGTAATCCCTGCATCCATAACTTCTCAACTTTCTCTTTAACCCTGTTGATATTCCATTAAAGCTGGAAACTAAAATGGTTATCTGCCAAAATGCCAAAATATAAGATCATCAGCGGAACATTTCGGGAATTCTATATTTTGCAAGTGAAGCGAGCATTTGGTTTGCCAGAGTTAGATTGATAGTTTCACCTTTATTTCATCTGGAGTTGGCATCTTGTGAGATGAACAGTATCGAGCTAATCACAATGCTTACTTACTCTCAAAACCCAACCTTCAGAAGCAACTTGCCAAAATCACCTCTATTGGCAACGGTGACAGACGCATTAGGTAAAGTTCCTATTGTCCGATTAAATCGAATTCATCCAAGTTGTCAACATCATCATTTATATTTAAAATTAGAATCTTGTAATCCTGGTGGGAGTATTAAAGAAAAAAATGCGGCTTATTTGGTGAAGGAAGCGGAAAAACAAAGTTTACTGTTGCCAGGTGGGACAATTGTTGAATCTAGTTCTGGTAACTTTGGCATTGGGTTAGCAATTGTGGGTGCTACCAAGGGTTACAGGGTGATGATTGTGATTGATGCTAAAACCCCTGTCACCATGCGAAGAATGCTCACAGCCTACGGTGCAGAATTGGTAGAAGTGCCTTTAAGTGCGGCTGATGCTCAAGGTTCAATGCAGGTAGCAAGAATGGCAAAAGCTCAGGAATTAGCTACAAATCTTCCTGGTGCTTGGTATCCTTGTCAACATAAAAATCCTAGTAATACTGATGCCCATGAACTTTGGACGGCACAGGAAATTGAAGAAGCTTTTGGTGGTGCGCCAGATGCTATTGTGATTGGAGTGAGCACAGCCGGACAATTAGGTGGTATTAGTCGCTATTTTAAAAAGTATTATCCCCAAACTAGAATTATTGGTGTAGATGTGGCAGGATCAGCTATTTTTGGGACACCCAGACACCCCTATAAGATGACTGGACTGGGTTTATCTTTCGTTCCCCCCAATTTTGACCCACAGGTGTTAGATGCGGCTTATAGCGTGGATGATGCTTTGGCGTTTTCTGTTTGTCATGCTTTGGCTAAACAGGAGGGTATGCTTTTAGGTGCTTCCACTGGTGCAATTGTGTCCGCAGCTTTAGCAGATACTCAAAGATTTACTCAGCCTCAAACTATGTTACTACTTAATCCTGATCGGGGCGATCGCTATCTAGAAACAGTTTACAATGCAGATTGGTTAACAGCACAAGGAATTAACATCCTTGAACATTCCCATCTCACAGAAGCAATTGCTAATCTTCTACCTGTACCATTGGATATTGTCGGTAGGAGTCAAGTGTGAAATTACAAGAACCCCAATCTCAACCAGTTAGTTTAGGGACTTTATGGCGGGAATTTTTGCCTTTGTCCCTCAGTGATGTGACTATGGCCTGTGGTGATCCGATGATGACCACTACATTAGCTCATCTTCCTGATGCTCAAATTAACTTAGCGGCTGTAGGTATTGCTAAATCTTTGGCGATATTTTTTGAAAGTCCGATTATTATGATTTTGCACGCTGCTAATGCTTTAGCTGGTTCTGAAGATTCACGTAAGGCATTATGGCGGTTTACATTATTTGTAGGTGCAGGACTGACTTGTTTATTAAGTTTGTTAGGATTACCAATCATTTTTAATTTTGTCGGTGTGAGTCTGTTAGGGATTCCATCAGCAATGTTAACTACAGTCAGTCAAGTATTATTACTAATGGGTGGTTGGCCATTTGCGATCGCATGGCGGCGTTATTTTCAAGGGTTATTAATTTATCATGGTCAGTCTCGCGCTGTCGCCAAAGCCAGTATTTTCAGGTTATTCACATTAGCAATAGTTCTCACGGGCGGATTTTTCTTCTCCCTATCTGGGGGTGTACTTGCTGGACTTGCTCTCATCAGTGGGGTGATTGTTGAGGCAATAGCTGTAACAATTTTTGCTCGGCTTTCTGGTGCAACTATACCACCACAAATAGAACAACCTAATTTACCCCGCAATTTAGCACAGGTGTGGAAATTCTATTTACCCTTAGCTAATTCTATGATGGTGGTTTGGGGCGGAAGGGCGATATTAATTAGCATTCTTGCCCGCGCTGAAGATGCGACAATTGCCATTGCTGCTTGGTCTGCGGCTTGGGGACTGGTTTTAGTAATTGCCAATTCTACCCGCATGGTACAGCAAATGGTGATTAAATATCGTCATCAAGTGAGCGATAAGCAACTGCTGACTTTTGCTATCAGTGTGGGTGCAGTTTGTTCCAGCTTACTATTATTGATGAGTTTAACACCAATAGGCGATCGCATAGTTCAAAGTTTCATTGGGAATGATCTTACCTTAGCTAACAGCATCAAACCTGTACTTTTAATTTGTACAATTGTGCCATTATTTGTGGCTTTACAAAATGCAACTCAGGGTTTTTTAGTCAGTGAAAATCGCACAGGTCACGTCAATCTATCTACTTGGTTAGGAACAGGAACTTTATTAATAATTGCTACTTTAGCTATTAACAAAGGCATGAATGGGGCAATGGCCGCCGCTATTGCCATGATTACATCTATGTTAGTTGAAGTTACCTGTTTACTTTGGAAACGAGCGGCAAAATCACAGTAAATGTACTGCCCTTATTTACATGACTTTGTACTTCTAATTTGCCTTTATGAGTTTGGACAATTGCCAAAGTAATAGCCAAACCTAATCCCGAACCACCAGTATTGCGAGAACGATCTGCATTAACTCGATAAAAGCGCTCAAAAATGTGGGGAATATCAGAATTAGGAATACCAACACCTGTATCTTTAATAGTAATTATACCTTGATGATCCTTAGTTGTCAGATTAATTTCTACTTCCCCAGATTCAGGAGTATATTTAATGGCATTACTAACTAAATTCAACAACATTCGATAAATTTGACTTTCATTACCTTGAATATAAAAATCAGATTGATCAGGAATATGACTAGATAATACAACTTGTGCATCCATAGCTATAGGCATTAATTCTTCTTCCACATCTGCAACTAAATCATTTAAACAAATTTGCTGTAATTTAGTTTCTTGTAATCCACTTTCTAACCGAGATAATAATAATAAATCCTGTGTTAATATCACTAATCTTTGGATTTGTCTCTCCAGTGCTTTTTGAGTTTCTGGGTTAATTGAATTTGTTTCGACAATTGTTTGTAAAGATGTAATGGGAGTTCTTAATTCATGTGCTGCGTCAGCGGTAAATTGTTGTAATTGTTGATATGATTTTTCAATTGGTTGCATAGCTAAACCTGCTAACCACCAACCTGCACCACCAATGATGATCATAGAAGAGGGAATACCCAATCCTAATAACCAATGTAAACTATTCATATAATCATTTAATCGTTGTACAGTTCGTCCAACTTGTAAATATCCCCACAATTGATTATTGTTGATTTTTAAGGGCATTAAATGTAAATGATATAGTTCACCCTGACTATTTCTGATATCATAAGAATGATTGAGGTGAATATTAGCAGGAAATTCATCGGGATTATTACCAATAGCCGCAATAGCTTCTCCTGCTGGTGTTAAAAACCTGAGATAATATCCTTCTGCTAATAAATTCAGTAAATCTGATTCTGATTTAATGGGTAAACAAGATTGTTGCTTTAAACAAAGTCCTGGTAAAGATTTCTGAGTAGTAATAGATAATTCTCCAGGAATTTTTAACTCTGTTTTTAATTGATCTTCAAATACCTTGCCAAAAACTTCTAATTCTCGATCAACTGTGCGAGTAAAAGCTTGTATCATGACACTGTGAGCGATGCAACCACATAGTAATAAAGTTGATCCCATCACACCAGCATAGGTAATGGCTAATTTAAATCGAGAATAATTGAATAGTGAATTATTATTCATATAATTTTAGATTTTGTAAATATAAAGTCCCCGACTTCTGGTATTAATTGATAACTTATTGACAAAATAAAAAAGAAGTCGGGGATCTTAACTATGCGGAAAAACGATAACCAAAACCTCGAATAGTTTCAATGGCTTTAGAAAAACCACATTCTGATAATTTACGTCTTAATAATCTCACTTGTGCAGCAACAACATTACTCACAGTATCACTTTCAAAATCCCACAATCTAGCGCGAATTTGTTCATGAGTTAGTATTTGTTGAGGATGTTGCATGAAATATTCTAAAAGTTGAAATTCTTTAGCTGTGAGGATAATTGGTGAAGAATTTTCCGCTGCTAAATTCACAACTGAAAAATTACTATAATCTAAAATTAAACTACCTACTTGTAACTGCGGTGGTTGAAAATTTGGTAATCTTCTCTGTAATGCTCTTACCCGCGCCAATAATTCTTCCATACCAAAGGGTTTAACAAGATAATCATCTGCACCTGCATCTAAACCCGTAACACGATCATTCATGCTATCTCTAGCTGTTAATAACATAATTGGTAATTGATTTTTTTGCGCTCTTAATCTTTTACACAATTCCAATCCTGACAACTTTGGTAACATCCAATCTAAAATCGCAATTTCATATCTTAGTGGTATTGTCTGCAAATAATCCCAAGCAGTTTCTCCATCTTCCACCCAATCTACTACATAATCACGCTGGGTAAGAGCATGATGAATACTCCTTGCTAAATCATGTTCATCTTCAACTAATAACAACCGCATAATACTAATTATATATGAACCAGCACAGAATCATCATCATCCATATTTATCCGCGTTTATCTGCGTTCATCTGCGTTTAATTATTCTTGAACTCTTCTATGCAACTTCATCTTAATTTAGTTTAAAAGTGTTTGACGATTATTTGCGATAAGAAAATTT
The DNA here is from genome assembly GCF_009711935.1 of Dolichospermum sp. UHCC 0259. Taxonomy (GTDB): domain Bacteria; phylum Cyanobacteriota; class Cyanobacteriia; order Cyanobacteriales; family Nostocaceae; genus Dolichospermum. Next base: position 28,835 of record NZ_VIKX01000254.1, read on the forward strand.
TTATTCCCATTAAAAAACGCCTGGGAGTGTTGCCGTGTTTCCACCCCAGACGTTTTTTAAACTTGCTCCTCACACACTAATCTAATCTATCACTCTTTTTTTTAAATGGCAAGTACCTCAGACAACAATTTTAGAAATTGCTTGGAATAGGGAACAGGGAACAGGGAACAAGATTTTTACAACTGACAACTGACCTAATGTAAAAAGTGCCGTACACCAGTGAGAACCATTAATAAACCGAGTTCGTTAGCGGCTTTGATAGAATCCTTATCCTTGAGACTGCCTCCGGGTTGGACAATGGCGGTAATTCCGGCTGCTGCGGCTGCTTTGACGGTATCATCGAAGGGGAAGAAGCCGTCACTAGCGAGAAATGCTCCTTGGGCTTTTTCTCCAGCTTGTTCGAGAGCGATTTTTGTAGAACCGACACGGTTCATTTGTCCAGCACCGACACCTAAAGTTGTGCGATCGCTCGCAATGACGATAGCATTAGATTTAACGTGCTTGCAAACTTTCCAGGCAAACAGTAATTCAGCTAACTCACTGGGAGTAGGTTGACGTTCAGTGACAACTTGCCATTGACTAGGATCAGCAATGATATCATCAGCAGATTGGACTAAAAACCCACCAGCTACAGCTTTCACCGTTTCCTTCGGTCCAGTCAGCAAATCTGGTAAAATCAAAACGCGGACATTGCCTTTTTTAGTTAAAATTTCCTGAGCTTCTTCGTCACAACCAGGAGCAACCACGCACTCTAAAAATGTCTTTGTTAATTCCGTCGCTGTCGCTGCATCAATAGGCCGATTTAAAGCTACAATTCCCCCAAAAGCAGAGGTGGAATCAGCATTAAAGGCTTTTTGATAAGCGTCAAAAATTGTGTTTGCTTCCGCAGTTCCACAGGGATTAGTATGTTTGATAATTGTCGCCGCAGGACTGGTTGTAAACTCGGCAATTATCCGCCGTGCAGCTTCCAAATCTACCAAATTATTGTAACTGAGTTCCTTACCTTGCAGTTTTGTCGCTGCTGTCCAACCTGTGGGGGTACTTCCCGTTTGATACCATGCTGCGGGTTGGTGGGGATTTTCCCCATAACGCAAAGATTGGAGTTGTGTACCAGAAATAGTAAATTCTTGTGTTTGTGTACCAGCTAAATAGGCTGCTATGGCATTATCATAACTAGCAGTATGTAAAAATCCCTTTAAAGCGCATTTTTGGCGAAACTCTAAAGATGCCTCTCCATTTTGGCGTAATTCTTGCAAATACTCACCATACTGAGCAGGATCACATAATACCGTCAAATGGGCGTAATTTTTGGAAGAAGCCCTTAACATAGCCGGGCCACCAATATCAATTTGTTCCACCGCGTCAGCTAGAGTCACACCTTGTTTCGCAATGGTCTCCGCAAAAGGATAAAGATTAACAACGACTAAATCAATGGGACGAATTTGATTATTTTCTAAATCTGTGACATCTTGCGCCACATCTCGCCGTGCTAAAATCCCCCCATGAATGCGAGGATGAAGAGTTTTCACCCGACCGCCTAAAATTTCCGGTGAACCCGTATAATCAGAAACCTTAGTAACTGGTATTCCCGCATCTTTCAGGGTTTTGGCTGTTCCCCCACTGCTGATGATATCAAAGCCAAATTCTTCAACCAAACTCCGGGCTAAATCAATTACACCAGTTTTATTAGATACACTCAGCAGGGCTAAACGTGCCATAATTTCCCAGATTCCTTTGGACTAAATTGCTTTCTGTGAAGAACATTCTACCGAAAGGGTGTTAAAAGTTCATACCAAATTAAGATGAAACTGCATGGAATCAGATTTATAAGATAATTAAACGCAGATGAACGCGGATGAACGCGGATGAATGAATTTGATGATTCTGTGCCGCCTCACATAAAAATCATCTAAAATAATTGGGGCTTTATTCTCAAAAAACTGGATAATTCGGGCAGAATCCAAACAAAGTTATTATGAATAGTGTATAGAAAACCGGACTTGTACTAGCTTCGGTCTCAATAGCAAAGGTTTAGAGATGTTTACTTCATCGGAAACTCCTATAATTGCAGCCATTGTGCTGATAGCGTCCGGCATTTTAGGCTGGGGCTTTTATCGTGCCAGACCTTTTGGTAAACTAGGCATCCTAGCCTGGTTACAATCCGTCGTCTTAATGACTCCCTGGCTTTTGTTCTTTGGATTATTTGCCGCTGGGATTTATATCAATATTGTGGGTATCTTGTTCTTGGTGGTAGCTTCCGCTGGATTGTATATTTTCTTGGGTAGAAAATTACGGGAAGCTGGTCAAGATGCTATTCTCAAGCAACGGGCAACAGAGCGACTTGCAGCCCAAGGTGATAAAGACAGTTCTGTGATAGTCCCAGAACTACAATTAGCACCAACTCCCATACCCGAAGCAGATTTAAGCCTGATTAGAGGCATTTTCGGCATTGACACATTTTTTGCCACAGAAACTATCCCCTACCAAGAAGGAGTGGTTTTTAAAGGTAACTTGCGGGGAGAACCAGAAGCCGTTCATAACCGACTGACAAAAAGTTTACAGGAACGCTTAGAAGATAAATATCGCCTATTTTTGGTAGAAAATACTGACGGCAAACCTGTTATCATTATTCTCCCTAGCCGCACAGACCCTCAACGCGCCCAGTTAGCACAAAAAGCTTTTGCAGTGATTTTGTTTATCGCAACTATCGCTACTAGCTTGGAAGTGGGGGGTATATTACAGAATTTCGATTTATTTAGTAACCCTGAACGTTTTGCAGAAGCTTTACCTATTGCTTTGGGTTTATCGGTAATTTTGATCTCTCACGAAGTTGGACATTGGTTGTTAGCCCGTCGTCACCAAGTTAAATTAAGTTGGCCGTTCTTTTTACCAGCGGTGCAAATTGGTTCTTTTGGGGCAATTACGAGATTTGAGTCCCTTGTCCCTAGCCGTAATGCTTTATTTGATATTGCGTTGGCTGGCCCGGCTTTTGGGGGGATTACTTCTTTGTTATTACTGGTGATAGGGTTGCTACTTTCTCACCCAGGGAGTTTGTTTCAATTACCCAATCAGTTTTTTCAAGGTTCAATTTTAGTCGGTAGTTTGGCACGGGTTGTCCTGGGTTCGGCTTTACAGTCTTCGGTGGTGAATATTCATCCTTTGGTGATTATTGGTTGGTTAGGATTAGTTATCACGGCGTTGAATTTAATGCCGGCTGGCCAATTGGACGGGGGGCGAATTGTGCAAGCAATTTATGGCCGCAAAACCGCAGGAAGAACTACTTTTGCGACGATAGTTTTACTGGCTATTGTATCTTTGGGTAATCCTTTGGCGATGTATTGGGCTATTGTGATTTTGTTTTTACAACGGGATTTAGAACGTCCTAGTTTAAATGAAATTAGTGAACCAGATGATGCTAGGGCGGCTTTATGTCTTTTGGCTTTGTTTTTGATGATTGCTACTCTTTTACCTTTAACTCCGGCTTTGGCTGGGCGTTTGGGTATCGGTAGTTAGGAATAGAAGAATTATCTCGTTCCCATACTCTGTGTGGGAACGGATTATAGAAGGCTCTGCCTTCAACGAAACAAGAGGCAGAGCCTCTTAATAGCATTCCCAGTCGGAGACTGGGAACGAGATATTACTAATTACCAATTTTCTAGGGTTTCCAGTTTGCTAATAGGTTGGGGTAATTTGTTGGTGTGGGGAAGATTTTTTGCCATGTTTGTTGGCGTTGTTGGGGGTTTTCTTGGCTCATGTTCCAGAGGGTTTCGTAGAAGAAGAAGGAAACACCAGCAAATTTTCGCTCTCGCACTTTTTCTATTTGGGTTTTGATTTGTTCCATTGGGACTGTGCGATTTTTTAAACCACTTAAAATGCCAATGCTGACGGGAATATGAGTTTGAGCTTGTTTGACTTCTGGATATTCTAATTCGCTGATAAAGACGTTTAAATTATTACGATAAATCTGTAAAACTAGGTCTTCTATTATTCCCATTCTTTCCCATTTTTGCCAATCTGCAAGGAAGTATTCATAGGAAAAACGCTGAGGATTAGGAGCAACGGAAACGATACAATCTTTTTTGTTAGCTTTAATTGCTGTAAAGACTCGCTTCATAAAGTCGGTGATTTTGTTGGCTCTCCAATTTACCCATTCTGGATTTTTGAAGTCTGCGGGGGGAAGTTTTCCTTTATGTTCTTTTTTGTATAATGCTGTGGTGTAGGCATCATATCCTAGTTCTGATGGTAAACCGAAATGGTCATCAAATTGAATGCCATCAATGTCATAGTTTTTGACTATTTCTACTATCAAATCTTGGATAAATTGTTGCACTTCGGGACGAAAGGGATTCAACCAAACTCGGTTATGTATGCCTTCTTTGACTATTTTTGTGCCATCTCTGCGGTTTGTTAACCAAGTAGGACGATTTTTTGCTAAAAGGGAATCAGCAGGTGCCATAAAGCCAAATTCAAACCAGGGAATGACTGTTAAATTTTGTTTATGTCCCTCGCTGACTATTTCTTTGAGCATATCTCGCTTTTGCAGTCCGGGGGTGGGGTCTACTGATTTACCAATAACTTTGGCGGCGATTTTGCTAGGATAAAGGGTGTATCCCCAATTCCAGACGGCGGGATAAACGGTGTTAAAGTTGAGTTGATGTAATGTTCGTAAACTTTGTTTTAGTCTGTTACTCTCAAATAAAACATCACTATCAATATTTGTTAACCAGACTCCCCGTAATTCTGTGGATTTGGGAATTTGAGCATTTAAGGGGAATGATAGCATGATGGATGCAACCATACTCACGGCTATCATAACCGCTAAAAATCCCAGTTTTCTAGTTTGACGCTGCCATTTGATCACTATTTTCTCCATCGCTGATTCTGTGTTGATTCCTGGTTTATTTGATGGTGTGCAGTTGGGAGAGAAAAGCCGGGAATTAACCACCACCAACGATTGTGACTACTTCTAGGCGATCGCCATTTTTGATTTGAGTTTCTAACCAAAATTGACGATGTAAGATTTCACCGTTGTATTCTACTGCGATTAAGCGCAGATTAAAACCCAATTGTTGCAGTAATTCGGGTAAAGCTGTTGGGTATACACAGTTGCGGGTTTCTCCGTTGACTTGGAGACTAATTGGATTGGACATGGAGAAAAAATTTGAATTTAGGAGTTATGAAAATTATAAGAGTTTGGGTTACATTTATAGGCATTAGTTGACGGCGATTATAAATCGCTACTACACAAGCGAAGTCCACCTACGTGGACTAATGAAAATCAAAGGTTTCAAACCCACGCAGGTGGGTTTTGTTTGTGTAGCCGTGACTTCTAGTCGCCAGAGTTGGTATGAATTTAGACTATAAATCTTGCTCTTTTAATAATTCATTTACCCAAATCAGATCAGTTTCTTGAATTGGCGGAACTGGTTCAGAATTATAATCTATTGCTAAATCTAAACCAGCACGATCAAATAAGTCTTGAATCACATTTTGTAAATCTACTAAAGGTTCTATATCTTCTTTTTGTAGAGGTAAGAAAAAAGCGGGAATTGCTTCTGATAAATTAAAAGGATATAATTCTGCTCTAGGTCTTAATTGACTACGACTAACTAAAATTTGATAATCTGATTTAATATTATTATCTAATATGGGCATAGATTCACCAGCACGCAATAAATCTATTTCGACTAAATGTGTAGAACTTCCTAATATTTGTAACCGTTTAGTTTGATATGCTTTTCTTCCTTCTCCCTGACGTTTATTTTTGGGTGATAGTAATTCAATTACTGTGATCACTTCACCTGTAGCAACTTCTCTCACTTCTAAATAAGTTTCTCTAATTTCTTCAGGTATGGGGATATTTACGGTTATGGGTTTAACAGGTGGAGACGCTACAGCAATGTTAGATGATTCTTGATTTGTGGGTTTTAAAAAACGTACAATAGTCACATCATGAACACCAATTAAAACAGAGTTATTATCTATTATTTGATAAACTCTTTTTTTTACTGCTACTCTATATTTTGGTCGGATATGAGGTAAGATTTTCTCAGCAAGTGCAACCATTAACCAAGTATGAAACTCTGTCCAGAGTTCAGGATTTTCTAAGTAGGGGTTCATCCCTGGAAATGGTGAAGGCATAATAAATAAATTATGGGTTAAATATCTTTTAATCTACAGTATAGCAAAAAACTCTGTAGTGCATACCACGCCATATTCCATTATAGTTATTCATATTTACTGAGAATATTAAATATCGTCTTCACTGAGATTAGCCACTTTGAGAAAATGCCTTAATAGTCCAGGTTTTAGTGATTGATTCCCATGAATAGGAACAGAAATTCGGGCTGGTTTATCGGATTTACCGTAGATATGATGACTACCATTAATCCGTAAAAGTTGCCATCCGTGAGACTCTAATACTTTAGCAAAATTTTTTCCTGAAATTGATTTCATACGGCAATTTCTAATATTTGGGCAGATTCATCAAGTTCTAATGAATCAACATCAACGAGTAAACAACCTTCAACGGCTTCATATATATTTTGTAGTAATTCTTCAAAAGTATCTCCCTGGGTAGCACAACCAGGAATAGCAGGAACTTCTGCCCAATAACCTGTTTCTTCTTTGTGAATAATGACTTTTATTTTCATGGTTAGAAGTTCATTTTTTTAGGTGAGTGATCCTCAAAGACAATTATATCTTATCTGTCTCGATCTTCTCTAATCATTTCTGTACTATCTGGTAATCCAAAATCGGCTGGATTTAAGCGCCGACGATTGCGGCTTTCCTCTAGGACTTTTAGGACATTTTGACGACGTTGTGTTTCTGTTTGCTGTTGTTTTTCTTGTAAGGCTTTCTGTAATAGCGTCACAACTTGAGATTCTATGGAATCATTTTCAGATTCGGCTAATTTTTGTAGTTCTTGATATAGTTGATCGGGTAAAGTGATGACATTAAAATTATTCATCTGTCAAACTTCCAAGGTTATTTATTAATAATGGTAACACGATATAGTAAGGAGGAGCATAGACATGAGAATAAAGAAATTTTCATACTGGTCTTGAATTTCTACCCAGTTGCGAATTGCACCTAAATAGTTACCTAAGTGTAAGTTACCAGTTGGTTGAACTCCCGACAAAACGCGCTGCTTACCCATAATTATCCGTTATTTATCTCCTCTTTTCCGCTTTGTAGTTTTAGAAAAAGTTTGGCAAATACATATTTAGATTAATAAAAGATTCAGAAAAAGTTAAAGAATAAATAGCTTTTTAGGTATATCTATTGATGTTCAGGGTGCAAACTGAAGAAAAACTCTATCTATCTAAGGGTTTTTCTAGAAAAGTAAACTTTTACCAAAGCTTTGTCAAAGTTTAACCTTTAGTATTCTCTCGGATATTAAATATTCGTGGTATCCTATTTTAGGATGGAATAATCAAATATATCCAATCTAAGTCAAATGTGAGAATTTTGCTATCACATTTTTTCTGATAATTGCACCTTAAAAACTTTAATTTCGTTAGCGTTGCCGCAACGCAAATTGATTTAAGGTAAATCGGCTCTTGCGCCTCTTTTATGGAGAAAA
>NZ_VIKX01000255.1 GCF_009711935.1 Dolichospermum sp. UHCC 0259
TTTATTTTTTTCAAAATGAGAATTGCTGACAAAACCCGTCACGGTAAAAGCCAGTCATGGGAGAAGTGCAGCAAATTTCTAAGTTTGTACCCAGTACGTTTTTAGCTTCTGTCATTTGATTTTAGATTTTAGATTTTAGATTTTAGATTTTAGATTTTGGATTTTGGATTGATTTCACGGTCACTTGTACCATTAAGGTATTCTTGGTTATGATTTCTAAGTTTGTGGGAGTTTATCAAATTCAATTTTGCCATAGTCTAGTTTAATAATTCTATCAGCTAAATGAAAATAATGATCATCATGACTAATTACTAAAATGGTTTTTCCCTGTGCTTTCAATTCTGGTAATAATTGAGTATAGAATATATCTTTGAATAATGGATCTTGATCAGCAGCCCATTCATCAAATAGATAAATTTGCCTATTTTCTAAATATGCTGTTAGTAATGCGAGGCGTTTTCTTTGTCCTTGGGAAAGAGATGTGGTGGAAAGTTTCCCATTTTCGATTTTAACTTTATGATCAAGTTGTAATTTCTCTAAATATTTTTGGGCTTGAATATCTAAGTTATTATTGGCTAATCCTAACAGTTCTTCAAATAAATAAAAATCAGAAAATACGACAGAAAAATGTTGGCGATACCATTCGCGGTTATTTTCTGTAATCAAAGTTTCATCTAAAATAATTTCGCCATCTTCGGGAATATATAAACCAGTGATTAATTTCGCTAAAGATGATTTACCGCTACCATTACCACCCACGATAAAAACTAATTCTTGGGGGTAAAGAGTAAGGTTAATTGGCCCAAGAATAAAGCTTTTATCTTCTTTGTCTGTGTAATAAGTGTGAGTAACATTTATCAGTTGTAAACTGTGCCAAGTTGTGAGAGTATGAGGGGGTGCAGTGGCAACTTCGGCACGACTGGCTAAAGATAAACCCAATGATTCGATTTTTTGTAAAGCAACGCTGGCTTTACTAATTAATGGTAAATTATTGGAAATATTATCCATCGGCAACATTAAATAAGTAAATGTGAGAATATAACCGGATAAGGTTTCGGCATCAATGGCGAATAAATGCGGTAAAATGAAGAGAACAAAACCAATGGCAAAGAAAAATATTAGTTTACCCCAACTGGTAGTTGTCGCAAACAAAGTTAAACCTTGGACATTATGATTTCTAAATTTACTGGCTGTGGCTTCTAAACGATTATTCAGGAAATATTGACGGCGTTGATAGTGGAGTTTGAGTTCTTTGATGCCGCCGGTAATGGTGCTAAAATTATTAAATAAAGCGTCTTGATCTTCGCGGGCTAAAGCTAATAATTTTTCTCCTCTATCTAATAACCATTTACAACTACCAATAGCTACTAGCATTAAAACCACAACCATTAAAAATACTAACCAAGATAGCCAAGTTATATATAATAAACATCCCAAAGCCATTGAGATATCAATACATAAAAATGGAATGACATATACAGCATTTGCCACTGCTTGGACATCTTCTGTTAAAGTGGCTAATAAACGAGGATTTCCTAATTGTTCTAAATGACTTAATTCCGATGCTAATATTTGCCGACTTAACTGCATTCTTAATTGCAAAACGGCATTTTGTGATAAGCGAATTAACATGATTTGAGACATTACGCCGGTAATTAAGGCTACGGTGACTAAACCGACGAAACCCCAGGCTATAGTTGTCAAAGGTGCAGCATTGCTTTTACTCGCAGCACTACTAATGAGGGCGATTAATCCTGCACTACTACCACCACTCAAGAAACCGGTGATAATAGCGATCGCTACCATTGTCCAAGAAGAACGCAAAAGAAAGTAAATTAGATTCATGTCTCAGTTGTCAGTTGTCAGTTGTCAGTTGTCAGTAGTTTTATTTGCTGACTCCTTCCCCCTGTTATTAATTCTCTGTTTATCAGCCGTTTTATTCTACACCTATGGGGTTTATGTAGGAATCGCTTTTTTGCTTTCCTCTCCTCCCATAAACCCGGAATTTCATCCCCCTGTCACTATCCTTAAACCCCTATGTGGTGTTGATAAGGATACTAACACCAACCTAGCTTCATTTTGTCAACAAGATTATCCCCAATATCAAATAATTTTTAGTGTCCGCAGTTCTACAGATCCTAGTATAGAAGTAGTTGAGAAACTAATTCAACAATTTCCCGAAATAGATATTAGTTTAGTGGTGAAAGATCATATTATCGGTGCAAATTTGAAAATTAGTAACTTAGCTAATGCTGTCACCACCGCCAAATATGATATTTTCCTCATTGCTGACAGTGATATTCGTGTCAGTTCAGAATATTTGCAAATAGTTATTCAACCATTACAAGATCAGAAAGTTGGTGTTGTTACCTGTTTATATCGTTCCACTGCCGAAGGAATAGCCACCATTTTAGAAGCTATTTGTACAGCCACAGATTTTCAACCGGGTATTTTAGTTAGTAAACAATTAGAGGGAATAAAATTCGCTTTGGGTTCAACCATTGTCATTCGTAAAACCACATTAGCAAAAATTGGCGGTTTTGCCGCCGTAGCTGATTATCTAGCAGATGATTATCAACTCGGCTATTTACCAACCCAAGCAGGTGACAAAGTAGTCTTATCTAACTATATCGTCGAACACGGATTAGGACATAGTAGTTTATTAGATTCTATCAATCGTCAAATTCGTTGGGCGCGTTGTATTCGTGTTTCTCGTCCTTGGGGTTATGCCGGCTTAATATTTACTTTCGGCACAGTTTCTAGTTTACTATTATTAATAACTAGCAGTGGTTCTACTCTCTCTTGGTTGGTGTTCTCCATAACTTTACTCATGCGCTTGATTATGGCTTGGGTAATAGGAATAAAAGTTCTTAATGATGCAGTTACTAAAAAGTTCTTTTGGCTGATTCCTGTTGCGGATATAGTGAGATTTATAATTTGGTGTTGTGGATTTTTTGGTAATACTATTGAATGGCGAGGTACGAAATTTAAAATAATTAAAAATGGTAAATTAGAAATAATCCAAAGTTAGTAAATCGCCAAACCTGTAGGGGCGGGGTTTCCCCGCCCTCAATAGGGTTTCCCCGCCCTCAATATTAATCTGCAATCTGCTGTAAGTTTAATAGAAAACAGAAAAATGACTTTTTCCCTACGGTTTTAGCACGTTAGCGGGAAACTGCCCTTGCACATTACCAGCGGGTACATAATGACAGACAACATAAAAAGCGTTGAATTTAGTCCCATTCATGGTTTTAGTGCCTCTTGCCGCACCACAACCTAATTGCGTGCTACTTTTCCACACAACCTGAGTAAAATGCCCCGTAGCCGCAGAAAATCCTGGACTATTATAGTTATAAAGTTTGACTTCATCGTACCATGACTTAACTGCTGTGTTAGCTAGGCTGTCTGAACTGATGGAAGGGGCGGTAGTATAGTAAACATATAAGTTTTCTCCAGCATTTCTGCGCTGACTAGCTGAACTGTGTTGAAATGAGCCACTACTGGCCAGATATTGCGCCCAGGTTTGAGCAGTATTATTAGCAGAACTACTAATTTTCATACTAGGACTACGATGGGTAGCTCGATAACCGTTATGCTTAGATAAGGCATTGCTTCTAAAAACATTCAAATCAATATTTGTTTGTGCTAAAGCACGATCGCTACCAATTGGCATTAAATTTGCCACCTGAGAGGGAATGATTCCTGTTAGTCCGAGAGTTAAAGCTGTACCTGTTGTTAAAGCAAAATATGAAAAAAGTTTATTCATGATTTTATCCTTACTGTAACGAGAATGAATTTTGAACAAATTCAGAGTATGGAGCAAATGTGATTTAATCTTTACAGTCCCCGCTGCGGCTTTTGTTTAATTTTCCTAATATGCAACTTCACAACATTACCGCTTATCTTTTAGTATCTCATGGAAGTCGTGATCCTCGTCCAGATATGGCTATGCAGCAATTAGCTGGAATGTTAAGAGAGATATTACCCCAGGGGGAAAATTTCGTAGAAGTTGCTACCCTAGAGGCAAATATCCAACCTTTACATTTGCAAATTCAAGATTTTGCTAATCGTGTTCAGGTTTGCGGCTGTAAAAAGCTGCAAATTATTCCTCTATTTTTGTTACCGGGATTCCATGTCATGACTGATATTCCCGCAGAAATAACCCTAGCAGAACAGATGATAAATAAAGGCATGATCATTGAATTGCGCCCTTATATTGGTAGTTATCCTGGGTTAGAAAAGTTTTTTGCTAAAATGATGATGACAGTGAAAGCAGATGTAGCAATTATTTTAGCTCATGGTAGTCGCCGCGCTGGTTCTCATACCTCTGTGGAAAGTATAGCAGCTAGTGTTGGCGCAGTTACAGCCTATTGGTCTGTGCCTCCGAGTTTAGAAACAAGAGTACAGGAATTAATTACTGCTGGTTATGGACAAATTGCGATTTTCCCATACTTTTTATTTACAGGTGGGATAACTGATGCGATCGCACAAGCAGTAGAAACGCTAAAATTAAAATTTCCATCAGTAAGTTTTCAACTCGCACAACCATTAGGAACAAGTCGAGAATTTGCTGATTTAATCGAGAATTTCATCACAGAAGAGGAAAAAGTTTTTGGGTAAAGTTTATTTAGTCGGTGCAGGTCCTGGAGATCCTGGACTTATGACTCTCAAAGGAAAAGGTTTATTAGCTTGTGCCGATGTGGTGATTTATGACGCTTTGGTGAGTCCAGAAGTGCTGGAAATGATCAATCCCCAAGCTGAACAAATCAACGCGGGTAAACGCATGGGTAGACATTCACTATTACAAGAAGTCACCACCCAATTACTCATTGAAAAAGCCGCAAATCATACCATAGTTGTCCGTCTCAAAGGTGGTGATCCTTTTATCTTCGGTCGTGGTGGCGAAGAAATGGCAGAATTAATAGCCGCAGATATTCCTGTAGAAGTTGTTCCAGGAATTACTTCAGGAATCGCCGCAGCGGCCTATGCTGGTATTCCCCTCACCCATCGGCTTTATAGCTCTTCTGTCACCTTTGTTACCGGACATGAATCCGCTGGTAAGTATAAACCCCAGGTAAATTGGCAAGCCATAGCGCACGGTTCAGAAACTATCGTAATTTATATGGGTATTCACAATTTACCCTACATTATTGAACAATTTACCCTAGCTGGATTGAGTTTAGATACACCCATTGCTTTAATCCGCTGGGGAACTCGGCCAGAACAGGAAGAATTAATTGGTGAACTAGGAACAATTGTACAACAAGTGGAAGCAAAAGGATTTCTTGCGCCAGCAATAGCGGTAATTGGTGCAGTCGTTAAGATGCACGATATATTATCTGGTAAAGAAAAAAAGGAAATTAAATAAGTAATGAATTTTGTTTACCAAACTCAGGGGATTGAATTTGAATGGGATATAAATAAGGCTGAGAGCAATTTTATTAAGCATGGTGTTAGATTTGAAGAGGCAGTAGAGGCATTTTTTGATCCTTTTTATCAAGAAGGAGATTATATGAGCAATAATGAAGAAATTAAATTACAAGTGCATCCTCGTGTCACAGAAGTTCTTTCCCTCAAAATACCCAGAGATACTTTAACATCATTAGAAGAAATAGCCGTTAATAAAGATATGTCTATAGAAGCTTTGCTGAAATTTTATATTGGACAAGGTTTACGAGAAGATATATCTAAGTTATTCAATGAACGATTATTAAATACAACTGTGCAAGTTTTGTCACGTCATATTGAGTCGCAGGAAGAAGTTTCTAAAATCATCCAAGAAATTAAATCTGAAACAATTAGATAAATTAGATATCTGGAAATTTTCACACAATATGATGAAAAATTATTTTCAGTAAATCCCCTTGAGAAAAAGGCTTTTCTAAATAGCCATTAGCTCTCACAAACTTAGCTTTTGCTTTATCTCTTAATCCCATTCTTTCAGTCATGAAAATTACCGGAGTATTTTTATAATGGGTGTGTTTCCGTAATAAAGAACAGATTTCATAGCCATCTAAATTAGGCATTTCTACATTTAATAAAATAATATCTGGCTGGACTCGCAAAATTTCCATTAAAGCTTGGGAAGAATCCATGAATTTCAATACAGAAAATATTTGCTCATCTAAAAAATCTTCGACAGTATTTAATATGCTATAATCATTGTCCACACCTAAAATGCTATATTTCTTCCTCTCTCTAACTGGGGAATTTATCGGCTGTTGTATATGTGGTTGAAAATCAACTTGATCAGAATTGATTTTAGGTAGTTGTTCCTGATATCTGCTACGTGAAGGGGACTGATGATGATTTTCAAAATTCAAATTTTCCTGAATATCAACCTTAACTCCTGATTGACATTGTTCTACTAAAGTTCTTAAATTCAAATGACAAAATTTAGGAAGATTATCTAAAAAAGTATGGGGAACAAATTCATAACTGCCATACTTTAAATCCAGTAATGATTCTAAAACCTCCAAAGCTAATTGTTCAATCAACAAAGCAGCCTGATAGTGGCTAATGTATTTTTGATTAACTAACCAACAAATTGCTAAGTAATCTGGATTGGGAATTGACTGATTCTCAATGTCTTTTTCAAAAATCATCCGTACTTGTTCATTAATACCTAAAGGAAGAGTAGAAATTTGTTGGCTTAATCTCTGTAAATTACGATAAAGAGGTTCAAACATTTCCTCAGAATAACTAGCGTAAATTAACTTACCCTGATCCATGTATATTGACCATGCACCTGATTCACTAAATATTTGCAAACAACCAGTAAAAGAATTATTAGTAATCTTTTTTAATAAGCTAATTGGTTGGATCTTTTGAAAAAATCTATATCTACTAATGGGAATTGTATTCATATTCTGAGATTGATTATTAAAATTTTTTCTCATGATCAGTTATAATTACTGAATTTTACAAAGGTTTTGAATTATAATTCTTGAATTATTCTTTTTAGGTTAGTATATATTTTCTAGAGAAATAAAAAAGTATCTTAAACATAAGATGAAAAAATGAAGTACAAAGGTTCTTCCAGAACATTTTGCATCTTCATGTTTCTTAAAACACTCCATACTTAATCGTGTCTGCAATTAATAATATCCAAGTTACCGAAAATAGCGATCGCCTAGACCGCTATCTATCCCAAGAATTATCAGATTTATCCCGTTCTCGCATCCAGCAGTTAATAGAACAGGGTCATGTTCAAGTTAATGAAAAAATCTGCACATCTAAAAAGATTAACCTGAAAACAGGCGATCGCATTACCCTGGAAATTCCCACAATTCAACCTTTAGAAGTAATTGCAGAGAATATTCCCTTAGATATTCTTTATGAAGACGACGAACTCATAATTCTCAATAAACCCGCAGGTTTAGTAGTCCACCCCGCACCCGGACATCCTGACGGGACCTTAGTTAATGCCATCTTGGCCCACTGTCCCAACTTACCAGGAATCGGCGGCGTGCAACGGCCAGGAATCGTCCATCGTTTAGACAAGGATACAACAGGAGCAATTGCGATCGCTAAAACAGACCTCGCCTATCAACACCTCCAAGCACAACTACAAGCAAAAACTGCCAGAAGAGAATATTTAGGCTTAATTTACGGTGTCCCCAAAACAGAAACCGGCACCATCAACTTACCCATAGGTCGCAATCCCCAAGATCGCAAAAAAATGGCCATTCTTGCCGTAGAAGATGGTGGACGTAATGCTATTACTCATTGGCGTGTCAAAGAACGTTTTGGTAACTACACCTTAATTCACTTCCAACTAGAAACAGGACGTACCCATCAAATTCGCGTCCACAGCGCCAAAATGGGTCATCCCATCGTCGGCGACCCCATTTATAGTTCAGGTCATTCCCTCGGCGTAAATTTGCCGGGACAAGCATTACACGCTTGGAAACTTCAGTTACAACATCCCACTTCTGGCGATTTAGTCGCAGTCACAGCACCTCTTCCCCGCAGCTTGACAACTTTACTGGAAGTCCTGCGCCGTCGTAGTGGTATTTATTAAGAAATCCTGAAAAAACAGCCATTTAGTCTCATTTTGTGAATGTTGCCTTTGGGAAAATTTATATCCCCCCTGGGGGGAAAAAAAGGAAAATTTCTCAAATATTTAGAAATGTAAAGTTAACACTCCTTAACAAAACTCAGAAAACTCATACAGAAGACAAAGAGGCTGTATTCTAATCAGATCAAGAATTTCCGGCAAAATTAAAACAATCTTTAACCGCTGAATATTGCGATTTCTTTCCAAAATTGTAAAGTTATGTAACATAAATATAAGATTTTCCTCAGCTATACCCCTTATATAGGAAGGATTTGAGCCTTGTCTTAAGTTATGATCTCATTTATTCATAATTTGTAACGAATAAAGACTCTATAGCATTGTATAAACATAAACTGTAGGGGTTAAACAACAGAGGAAAGTTGAAAAAGCAGGCAATTCATCAGGTTTGCCACTTTCTCATAAAATTTCCCTTCACTCTCATAATTTTTGGTTTGTAAACTGTAAACTAGTAAATGAGAGAGCGAATTGAGAAACGCTTTGATTTGACTCCGTTGCGAACAAATCCGAATTAGTTTTAATTTAGACATCTCTCAACTAAGTAATTTAGGAGATTAGAGTCCATGACATTAGATGTATTTTCCAAGGTTGTTTCCCAAGCTGATGCTAGAGGCGAATTCCTCAGCACCGAACAACTAGATGCTTTGACCGCAGTTGTAGCTTCTGGCAGCAAGCGTTTAGATGTTGTTAACCGCATCACAAGCAACGCTTCCGCAATCGTTACCAACGCTGCTCGTTCTTTGTTTGAAGAACAGCCTCAATTGATCGCTCCTGGTGGTAATGCTTACACCAACCGTCGTAACGCTGCTTGCTTACGCGACATGGAAATCATTTTACGCTATGTTACCTACGCTGCAATTGCTGGTGACGCTAGTGTTCTTGATGACCGTTGCTTAAACGGCTTGCGCGAAACATACCAAGCTTTGGGTACTCCTGGTAGCTCCGTAGCAGTTGGCGTTGGCAAAATGAAAGAAGCAGCGATCGCTATTGTTAACGATCCTAACGGTATCACCAAAGGTGATTGCAGTTCTTTGGTTTCTGAATTGGCAAGCTACTTCGACCGCGCTGCGGCTGCTGTTGCTTAATAATTCACTACAAAATAGCTCGAACCTAAATTGAGCTTTTCCCATAGTCTGCATGGCCTAGCCATACAAAAAAAGCAAGAAACTATCTAGGAGATTTTCACCAATGAAAACACCAATTACCGAAGCAATCGCATCTGCTGATACCCAAGGACGCTTTTTAAGCAACACCGAATTACAAGCAGTTAATGGTCGTCTAGTTCGTGCCGCTGCCAGCATGGAAGCTGCTCGTGGTTTAACAGCTAACGCTCAAAAATTGATTGACGGTGCTACCAGTGCTGTATACAGCAAATTCCCTTACACCACCTCTACACAAGGCAATCAATTCGCATCTGATGCTCGTGGTAAATCCAAGTGCGCTCGTGACGTTGGTCACTACCTCCGCATCATCACCTATAGCTTAGTTGCTGGTGGTACAGGTCCTTTGGACGAGTTCTTGATTGCTGGTTTAGCTGAAGTTAACGCAGCATTTGACTTGTCTCCTAGCTGGTACGTAGAAGCTTTAAAATCCATCAAAGCTAATCATGGTTTGAGTGGTCAAGCTGCTAACGAAGCTAATACCTACATTGACTACGCAATCAACGCTCTTAGCTAGATAGCGTCATGCCCGGAGAGGGATACAATTGTTAGATGGATTTACCCCTAAAGGGGTTCACCAGTCGTTCATGGGGAGTCACTGCGTAAGTTGGAAAATATTCCGACTGGGAATTGAGTGGCGTTAAGACCATACATGATCACTCTGGTTCACCTAGCAATTGGATCTAGCTCCGGGCATAGTTTTATGTACCAATAAAATAGGTCAAGAGGGAATAGGGAAGAGGCAAGAGGTAAGAAAGAGTAATCCTACTGACTACTGACCACTGACTACTAACCACTGACCAAGCTTTATTCAGCCAAAATTCGGCACAATAAAGGGGAAAAATATGTCAATTACAGCAGCAGCATCCAGACTGGGGACAGAGCCTTTTAGCGACGCACGCAGAGTTGAGCTACGCCCCAGCGCCAGCCGAGAAGAAGTCGAAGCGGTAATTCGTGCTGTTTATCGGCACGTTTTAGGAAATGACTATATATTGGCATCAGATCGCTTAATCAGTGCAGAATCACTGTTACGCGATGGCAACTTGAGCGTCCGTGAATTTGTTCGCAGCGTTGCTAAATCAGAACTCTACAAAGCTAAATTCTTCTACAACAGTTTTCAAACTCGGTTAATTGAACTCAACTACAAACATTTGTTGGGTCGCGCACCATACAATGAGTCTGAAGTAACTTACCACTTAGACTTATATATTAACCAAGGTTACGACGCGGAAATTGACTCCTACATTGATTCTGAAGAATATCAAAATAGCTTTGGGGAAAATGTTGTTCCCTACTATCGTGGTTTTGATTTCCAAGCAGGACAAAATGCAGCCGGATTTACTCGGATGTTCCGTTTATACCGGGGTTATGCCAACAGCGATACTGCTCAAGTTGAAGGTTCTAAATCTCGTTTAGCGCGGGAATTAGCCAGCAATCAGACTTCCTCAGTTGTTGGACCATCTGGCAGTAATGAAAACTGGGGTTTCCGTGTATCTGCGGATAACGCTCCTAAGCAAAACTTGGGTAATGCCGTAGGAGAATCAAATCGTACCTACCGAGTTGAAGTTACAGGCATCCGCAATCCAGGATACCCCAGCGTGCGCCGGAGCAGCACAGTATTTATTGTACCTTACGAGCGCCTCCTAGACAAAATGCAGCAAATTCATCGAGTTGGCGGCAAAATTGTCAGCGTAATTTCAACCTAAGATTCCGGTGCTGTTCACCGACAAAACTCATCATAGGAGATATAGAAGTAATGTTCGGTCAAACCACACTTGGCGCTGGTAGCGTTTCCTCATCTGCAAGCCGCGTATTTCGTTATGAAGTTATCGGCTTGAAGCAAAACGAAGAAAGCGACAAAAATAAATTCGACATTCGCCGTAGTGGTAGCGTGTTTATTACCGTACCCTACAGCCGCATGAATGAGGAAATGCAACGAATCAGCCGTTTAGGTGGCAGAATCGTCAAAATTGAAACTTTGACAGTAGCAGAATAAACATAACGCCCTGGCAATGATAGAAACCAGTGGAGAAGAATATTCTGTAGAGAATGCCCCAAATCTCACACCAGAGATAGCGATCGCTAACCTGCAATCATCAGATTTAAGTCTCCGCTATTATGCTGCTTGGTGGTTGGGTAAGTTCCGGGTCAGTCAGCCAGAAGCCATAGACGCACTGATCAGGGCGTTAGAGGATGAATCTGACAGAACCGAACTGGGTGGTTATCCCTTACGGCGTAATGCCGCGAGGGCGCTTGGTAAATTGGGCAACCTAAAAGCCGTACCAGGTTTGATTAAGTGTTTAGAATGTAGTGATTTTTATGTCCGCGAAGCAGCAGCCCAGTCTTTAGCTATGCTTCAGGATAAAACCGCATTACCAGCACTGATCAAACTGCTCGATGGGGGAGTTGACCAAGCCGTACAAGTACCTGGTTTTCCCCACCTTGCCCAGCCCTATACAGCAGTATTAGAAGCCTTAGGAGCTATGGGTGCAACTGAGGCTATTTCCCTTGTGCAGCCTTTTCTCAACCATCCTGTTCCTCGATTACAATGCTCCGCCGCGAGAGCCATGTACCAACTGACACAAGACTCTATTTATGGTGAGTTATTAGTGAAAACTTTGGCCACAGGTGATTTAAAAATGCGTCGTGTTGTGTTGGGGGATTTGGGAGCAATTGGGTATTTGGCAGCAGCAGAGGCGATCGCCCAAGCGCAAGTGGAAAGTAGCTTTAAACTTATTGCTTTAAAAGGATTATTAGAGTATCAACTGCCAGAACAGTCTGATACTTTTGATATATCCGCACCAGCTATCCGCATCATGAATCTCATAGATTCACTTTTGTAGTCAGTAGTCAGTTGTTAATTGTCAGTCGCAAAACTACTGACCGTTCGGCTGACGCTCACGGCGAAGCCACTGACCACTGACCACTGACCACTGACGACTAATCAAATGGATGAACTAATTCAGGCTGTCACCGTAGCAGAAACACCTGAGCAAATGGTGACAGCAGTTAAAAATCTGGCAGCAGTCAAAGATCCATTGGCAATTCCTACCTTAATTGCCGTCTTTGGTTATAACAATCCAGCAGCGGCCATAGTGGCAGCAGCCGGGTTAACGGAGTTGGGAGAAATAGCAGTGCCACAATTGCTAGACCAAATTGATGATTATAACTATGGCGCACGGGCTTATTCGATTCGCACAATAGCAGCGATCGCAGATCCCCGTGCTTTGGATATTCTCATCTCCACTGCATTGACTGACTTTGCCCCTAGCGTCCGCCGTGCTGCTGCGAAGGGATTAGGAAACATACATTGGCAGAAATTAGCACCTAATGAAGCTGAAATAGCCATTAACCGCGCCTTAGAGACACTTCTGTTGATTTGCGAAGATGCAGATTGGTCAATTCGTTATGCTGCTATTGTTGGGTTACAAGCTTTAGCAAAAGTGGCTATCGTGCGATCGCCTATTTCGGCTAAATTTCAATTAATGCTGACTAACGATACTGAAAAAGCCGTTCGCGCTCGCATTCAGTTGGCCTTAGCCCAGTAAACTGATTTATATACCATATAACAAGGTAAAATTAAAGATGTCAATACCACTACTAGAATATGCGCCCAAGTCGCAAAACCAACGAGTAGAAGGTTATGAAGTTCCTAACGAAGACACCCCAACTATTTATCGCTTAGATCGAGCTACATCAGACCAAGATATTGATAGCATCATCTGGGCTGCATATCGCCAAATTTTCAGCGAACATTTGATTTTAGTCAGCTATAAGCAAACCGCTTTAGAATCACAACTGCGAAATCGGGCGATTACCCTCCGTGATTTTATCCGAGGTTTAGGTAAATCAGAGGTTTACCGTACCCAAGTAGCAGATACAAATTCTAACTACCGCCTAGTTGACATCACCTTAAAACGTTTCTTAGGTCGGGCTGCTTACAACCAAGACGAAGAAATTGCTTGGTCAATCGTGATTGCTACCAAAGGGTTACATGGTTTTATAGATGCTTTATTAGAATCAGACGAGTATTTAGACAACTTTGGTGATGATGTAGTCCCTTACCAACGTCGTCGTTTTGGCTCACGCCCCTTTAATCTAGCTAACCCTCGTTATGGTACTGACTGGCGCGATACTCAAAACCTGCGTGGTTTGGCTGGTCGTTCCTACTACAACATCCGCACATCAGGACAACTGACCACAGCAGATATCCGTCGGGCAATTCCTGCCAACTTCTTTATCATCGCTGGGTCTATTATTACCAACGAAGTTAACTACCAACGCAGTTTGGCCACAGCCCAATCTTACGTTAGTAATACCGCAATACCTGACACTAGCAGAGATCATCAAGAACAACCCACAGTTAAACCTGTAGCAGTTTCCTTACCTTATCGTTATATTCCGGCGATCGCTAAAAATTAGTCATTAGTCATTAGTTATTAGTCATTGGTCATTGGTAAGAACAACTGACAACTGACAACTAAAAACTGACAACTAACAACTAACAACCAACAACCAACAACCAACAACTGACAACTGACAACTGACAAAGGACAAAGGACAAACATGACAATACCTTTACTAGAATACAAACCCAGTTCTCAAAACCAGCGTGTTTCTGGTTATGAAGTACCCAACGAAGATACACCCAAAATTTACCGCATCGAAGACTATGGCTTTGGTGGAGAAGTAGAAGAATTAATCTGGGCTGCTTATCGGCAACTTTTCAGTGAACACGTCATTCTCAAATTTTACCGCCCAGTTAATTTAGAATCCCAAGTCAAAAACAAAGCCATTACCGTCCGTGATTTTATTCGGGGTTTAGCAAAATCTGAAGCTTTCCAAAGTTTGGTAATTCAGAGTAACTCCAACTACAGATTAGTAGAAATTGGACTAAAACGGTTATTAGGTCGCGCACCTTATAACAAAGAAGAAGAAATCGCTTGGTCAATTGTGATTGCTACCAAAGGTTGGGGCGGTTTTGTGGATGCTTTACTAGATTCTGAAGAATATCAAAATAACTTTGGGGAAAATATCGTTCCCTACCAAAGACGACGTTATAAAGATAGACCCTTTAATTTAGTAACACCACGATACAGCGACTACTGGCGCGACCAAATCGAAGATGCTCGTTACAAATGGGGCGACATTAAAAACTTTTTGGATATGGCAAATTCCATTAAGATTAAAACAGTAACAATAACACCAGTTAGCACTGCCAATATCCAAATTCCTGATACCACGAGGGAAACAACATCAACAGGTATTCCTGTTTCTATTAGTCCTAGTGCTAGTTTTCCTTTGCGCTAAGATAGTTTTTTAACTAGCTGGGAAATTTCGGTGATAAAAGTGACAAAGTTTGCATTTTTTTAAGGATTTTAATTTTAGTTATTTCGCTAAGTATGACGACATTTTAAGATGCCAACTTTACTAAAAGGCAGGTTCTTTAAAATGGCAATTCCTTTACTTAAATACAAACCTACAACTCAAAACCAAAGAGTAAACAGTTTCGGTACGGCAGATATTAATGAAGACAATCCTTATATCTACCGAATTGAAAATGCTAATTCTTCCGGCGAACTTGAACAACTAATTTGGGCTGCTTATCGCCAAATTTTTAACGAACAGGAGATTCTCAAATTTAACCGTCAAATTACCCTAGAAACCCAACTCAAAAATAGGTCAATTACGGTTAAAGACTTCATTCGTGGTTTGGTGAAATCAGAAAGGTTTTATCAGCTAGTTGTGACACCTAATAACAACTATCGGTTGGTAGAAATGGTTCTGAAAAGAATCTTGGGTCGTTCTCCCTATAATGAGCAAGAGAAAATTGCTTGGTCAATTCAAATTGCTACTTTAGGTTGGGGAAAATTTGTGGATGTTCTGATTGATAGTAGCGAGTATGAACAAGCCTTTGGTGAGTATACCGTACCCTATCAACGCAAACGAATGACCACAGACCGCCCCATTAGCTTTACTCCCCGCTATGGTGCTGATTATCGTGACCGGGCAGGTATTGTCCAAAAATGGCCGTATATTCGTCAATGGCGTGGAGGTTTCTACCCAGGCTCTGGGCAAAATGTTGATTTGGGGGCATTGTCTGCTGTATTACTGGTAATAACCGCAGGCATCACTTTCTTGTTGATTCTCAATTGGTTAGGAATTAGTGATATCTACTAACCTTTTGAGGGGAAAATAAGATCGAGAGGAAATAGGGAATCAGCAATAGGGTAAAACTATTCCCTGTTCCCTGTTCCCTGATTCATTATCTTTGTTTAATTTGATAATAAAAGGAGAAAAATAATATGGCATTGCCATTACTTCAATACAATCCAAGTAGTCAAAATCACCGGGTGGCCAGCTTTGGCATTGCTGACCAAAATGAAGATACACCTTATATCTATCGGATTGAAGATGTTAGTTCTTACACTGACATGACTAATATCATTTGGGCTGCTTATCGCCAAGTTTTCAGTGAACATGAAATTCTCAAGTTTAACCGTCAAGGGACTTTAGAATCTCAACTGAAAAATGGTTCTTTGTCAGTTCGTGATTTTATTCGCGGTTTAGCTAAATCTGAAGCTTTCTATCGTTTGGTTGTTTCTGTTAACAACAACTACCGTTTGGTAGATATCACCCTCAAGCGTTTGTTGGGTCGTTGTGCTTACAATAAAAAAGAAGAAATTGCTTGGTCAATTGTGATTTGTAACAAGGGCTTTGGCGGTTTCGTTGATGCTTTATTAGATAGTGAAGAGTACAACCAAAACTTTGGTGAAAATACTGTACCTTACCAACGCAAGCGGTTTGTAGATCGTCCCTTTAACTTGGTAACTCCTCGTTACGGTGCAGATTTCCAAGAAACAGCCGGTACAGTCACAACCGATTGGCGCTTTACTTTGGAGAATTTCTATACTGCTAAAGCTAAAGAAAAGCGGATGGCAGAAGGAGATCCTCGCAAGTTTAGAGGTATGGCAGCTTCTGTATCTGGTAAAGGTAACTATGCTCAAAAGCTATCTTCTTTTGATATTGATTACCTGAATGCTGTTCCTTATCGTGGCAAACGCTAGTACCGACTAGGCGGAATTAAAAATTAATAATTAAAAATTAAAAAGGCGGATATTACCAGCTTTTTAGTTATTTTTAATAGTTAGTTAATTTCCGCTGTTGTGTACTAAGTTTACCCAAAAATTTTTAATTTATAGGGTGCGTTAGGAAGATAATTCTTGACGCACTCTTAATTTTTTGTGCTGTTGCTCATGGTTTTGTAAAATTTCTTATAACTCAATTAACTTAAAGCCCCAAATTTTCAAAACTGCGATCGCTATTTCTGGATCTATACCATCATAGGCTTCCCATTCAGACTGTGGATCTTTAGGATGCCCTTCACCTACGTGACCTGCAATTTTAATGATGGGAATATTCGCTAAGTAATCACGTTCCATCCCTTTAGGAAGAGCTAATTTAATTCTACGACCCACAAACTTTGATGCGCTCGATTCAGCTACAGATTCCCGAACTAAACAAATATCACCAGCAGTTCCCCAAGTAGTTTGGTAAATGTGGAGAAACGATATATAACTTTCTGGTTTGATGGATCTTTTGAGAACTTGCATTATCTAATCCTTATCCTTGTTTTCGACAATTTTATGTAAACACTACCTGCTATATTCCAATTTCCTGCTTTTGACAGAATAAAACAAGGGGTTTGCACCCCTTGAGAGAGTTTAAAAAGTGAGCCGTATTCGTAATTTACGCAGGTGTAAACTGCAAAGATACACCGTTCATACAGTAACGGAGACCAGTTGGTTTGGGGCCATCATTGAAAACATGGCCTAAATGTCCACCACAATTACTACAATGGACTTCTGTTCGGGTCATGAAAAATGTTCTATCTGTAGTGGTGGCGATCGCTCCCTCTATGGGTTTAAAAAAGCTGGGCCAGCCAGTACCACTATTAAACTTAGTATCGGCAGTAAACAAAGGCTGTCCACAACCAGCGCAGACATAAGTACCAGGTTCATATTGCTTATCCAGAGGACTGCTATGGGAGGGTTCTGTACCATGTTTCCGCAACACCCGAAACTGTTCTGGTGTGAGGATACTCTTCCACTCTTCCTCTGTTTTTGTCACTGCAAACTCTGTATTAGAAAGTGCCATAGATTCTGAACTCCAATTGATATAGCGGGAAAAAAAGGCTGTACCGACTAAGAGGGTACTAATTTGTAAAAAATGGCGTTTGTCCATAATCCTATTATTTGCTATTTTTCTCTTCCTGAGCCAAATCACTCCACAAGATTGATAAATTCTCTGGCGAGAAATTGACGAAAATCATCTAAAAACATCTTGCTCCCTTGAGAAGAATATGTGATAATTTTAGAATAAATTCAAATATACGGTATCTCTATCGGATTATGAGTATTTATAACCCAACGGTTACATCAGGATAATAATGTACAAATTGCACCTATGCCATCAAAATTAATCAGTTATTCTGGAGTTGATCTTTACAACTACAACACTAATGTGCCAACTGTTAGGAATGAACTGCAACATACCCACAGACATTTGCTTTTCCTTTGAAGGTTTTTCTGCACGAGGAGGAAAAACAGACGAACATAGCGACGGTTGGGGAATTGCTTTTTTTGAAGGTAAGGGATGTCGGATTTTTTTAGACGCTGAAGCCTCTATAGCGTCACCAATTGCCGATTTTATCCGTCGGTATCCCATTCACTCTACTCATGTGATAGCGCATATCCGCAAAGCCACTCAAGGTGAAATATCCTTAGAAAACTGTCATCCATTCCGTCGGGAATTGTGGGGAAGATATTGGGTATTTGCCCATAATGGCAACTTACCAGATTTTCATCCAGAAAATCATGGGACTTTTCAACCAGTGGGAACTACGGACAGTGAAAAAGCATTTTGTTTAATTCTCAACACATTGCGATCGCATTTTCCCCAAGGACAACCACCATTAAAGGAACTTTACCAAAAATTGCATGAAGTCACCAAAGAAATAGCAGCTTTTGGATCTTTTAACTACATATTATCAAATGGTGAGCATTTTTTCACCTATTGCTCAACTAAACTTTGTTACATTATTAGACAAGCACCCTTTGCTGCGGCGCATTTAATTGATGAAGAAATGACCGTAGATTTTAGTGAATTGACCACACCAAGCGATCGCGTTGCTGTCATCGTTACCACACCCCTAACAGATAACGAAGTTTGGACACAAATTCAACCGGG
This sequence comes from Dolichospermum sp. UHCC 0259, assembly GCF_009711935.1. GTDB lineage: Bacteria > Cyanobacteriota > Cyanobacteriia > Cyanobacteriales > Nostocaceae > Dolichospermum. The sequence continues at coordinate 18,487 of NZ_VIKX01000255.1, forward strand.
AGAACTACTAATATTTGAGGATGGATTACCCCTAAAATTTGCATGATTTTTGACAACTATTTTATTAATAAGACAAAGCGAAATTCGGGAAATACTCAGTTTTAGAACTCGTTGGTAAATACTTATTTAATATCGTAAATATCTGCTCTTTTTTTATAGGCTTATTAATAAAATCAGTTGCTCCAAATACCTTAACTCGAACCCGATCAAAAGCTCCATCGCTACTCGTTAGTATCACAATTGGCACTTGAGAAAAAATAGAAATCCGCCGTAATTGTTCACAAACTTGATAACCATTCACTACTGGCATCATCAAATCCAAAAAAATCAAATCTGGTTTATTCTCAATTAATATAGATAGAGCTTCTAAAGGATCTTGAATGCCAATAAACTTCATCCCCTGAGATGTAACAATATTTTCTAGGATTTTAGTTACTTGCAGACTATCATCAATACAAACAATTAGAGGAGAATTATTCTGTCTTACAGATTTTGATTGAGAGTTTTGTTGAACTTTTTTAGTTAATAATTGGACATCAGGTACTTCTATAAATTCTGCAATTCCTTTATCTATAAAAGGACGTAATGATTTAGTTATAGACACAATACTTATCTGCATTTTTGCAGCTAAATCCCAGAGAGTATGCTGACCATTAATCAACCGCTCAAAGTTTTTATAGACAATAGTGCTTACTTGTTGTTTGAGCTTTTCTGGTTGTCTTAAAACAGGTGATAAGTGAGGAGAAAGACTACTTAAACCAGCACTTGACCAATCATCCCAAGACTTTTTTACCTCCTGAATAAAAATATTTGTATTTGTAGAACTGAGAATAGTTTTTAAAATTGTATCTTGTTTGAGTTCCCAACTCAAATTACTAACATTTACCTGTTGTGCTAAAACTAAATCAAATAACTGTTCCTCTACAGTTTTCACCACAAAGTCGTTAAATTGTGTCTGATTTAATTCTTTTTTGTGATATAAATTCTCTAGTAGTAAATAATCCCAATAATCTATTAACATCTCTTCTTCCCGCAGCAGGAATTGATCAATGTCAAGATGTGGGCAAATTAAAGCGATATTTCTCAACCAACGTCTCCGAGGATGAATCCCCCCGGTTGCCCATATTATCTGCCCTAAATGGTAATAAAAAGTCCATTTATTTCCCCATGTATCGTTAAAATCTAAGTTGCCATTGTATTGGAATTGAATACATTCTTCAAATTTGCTCAACAAAACATCTAAGTCCATAATTATTACCTGATAATAGCTTGATAATAGATTTATGATAAAATTATGAAAATTTTATGAAGTTATATCATTAATATTTAGATAATGGTGTTAAAAACAGGTTAAATTTTATTTTTCTAATATACTAGGGCTTAAGCATTGACAGAAACAACCAAATATGAAGTATAGGCTTCTGGCATTTCCAGGTGATTGTTTGAGAATTTTCGAGTGATGCCTGAAAGCATACCCATTTGTATAGTTTTATATAGCGAGTAATTTCTTTATAATTTTAACCGATTGTAAATAAAAACGGTATTTATAGATATCTAACTTTAGATATATTTTTAAGAAATAAAATAAAAGCCTTTAAAGAATTATCTGTCATGGGTGGGATGTCCTTAAATTGGCTTAAATATAATCTACAATATCTTGATCGAGATACCGTATTTAACCTATCGAAAAAGAGCTTACCAGATGTAATAAATAAAATCAATAGTTTTTGCACTTAAAAACAACTATTTTCCTATCGAGTATTGTATGTATTCAATATTGCAGTTATTTTTTAATGCTTGATTACCTAAAAAGCCAATTTGAAAAGGCTTTGAATAAATTAAATCTATTTTAATAGTAAGTATTTGATTTAACTATATGTACCAAAAGTAACTATTATATAAAGTATTTGTATTTTGCAACCTCTATAAAGACAATTGAAAATTGATACTTCTTTATTGGAGGCGTTGTAATTTGTCCTGAAACTGGTAAAATCACCATATTCCCTATCGTCAATATGCTGTTTAAAACTGTATTGACAATTATGCTTTATCGCATAAGTGCAAGCTAAGAAACTAATTATCCGTAGTTTTACAGGAAGAAAAATAATGAATTTGTGGCAACAATTACTGAAAAAATTACAACTGAGGTTTAACCCCAACTCCCTCAAAGGCTTTGTATCACTGGTTTTAGTAGGAACGGTATTGAGTGTATCTCTTGCTGCTTGTTCTGGGACAAATACCAGTAATTCTCCATCTAATGCAACCAATGATACGGGTAAAAAACAGAATGTAGAACTAACCCTTGTATCTTTTGCTGTCACTAAAGCTGCTCACGCTGCCATTATTCCCAAATTTGTGGAAAAATGGCAAAAGGAACATAACCAAACTGTAGTTTTCAAACAAAGCTATGGCGGTTCTGGTTCACAAACTCGTGCTGTAGTTGATGGTTTAGAAGCAGATGTTGTGCATCTAGCATTAGCTTTAGATACGCAAAAAATCGAAAAGGCGGGATTAATTCAAGCTGGGTGGGAGAAAAAATTTCCTAATAATGGAATTGTTACTAAATCTGTCGCCGCTTTAGTAACTCGTGAAGGCAACCCTAAAGGTATTAAAAATTGGGCTGATTTAGCTAAAGATAATGTTAAACTAATTACCGCAGATCCTAAAACTTCTGGGGTAGCGCGGTGGAACTTTCTCGCACTTTGGAATTCGGTAATTAAAACTGGTGGAGATGAAGCTAAAGCAACAGAGTTTGTTACTAAGGTTTATAAGAATGTCCCTGTATTAACTAAAGATGCTCGTGAAGCTACAGACGCATTTTTTAAACAAGGTCAAGGTGATGCTCTAATCAACTATGAAAACGAAATTGTTTTAGCCAGAGATAAGGGTGAAAAAACAAACTATGTTCTTCCTGATGTAAATATCTCCATTGATAATCCTATTGCTGTTGTGGATAAAAATGTTGATAAACATGGTAATCGGGAGGTGGCGGAAGCTTTTGTTAAATACTTATTCACTCCAGAAGCACAACAGGAATTTGCGAAAGTAGGATTTCGCCCTGTGGATGAAACAGTAGCTAAGAGTAAAGAGTTTGCTGACAAATATCCCCCAATAAAGACTTTAAGTACAGTTGAAGAATTAGGTGGTTGGGATGCTGTGCAGAAAAAGTTCTTTAATGATGGGGCAATTTTTGACCAAATTCAAGCTAAAAATAGGCGGTAATGGGTAATGGGTAATTGGTAATTGGTAATTGTTAGAAGACAACTGACAACTGACAACTGACAACTGACAACTGACAACTAACTAAATTATGGCTGTATCTTCTCCTGTACAAACTAATATTAAACCTCCGATTTGGAAGGTGTTTATAGATAATTTGCTTCATCTTCCTTGGACTTGGCGGATTACTTTAGGATATCTAACTTTCATGTTATTTATTCCGATTATGGCCATGTTTCTCAAGGCTAGTACAGAACCCCCTGCTAAGTTTTGGGAAATTGCAACTAATGATTTAGCATTGGCGACTTATAACGTTACCTTTGTTACGTCTTTATTTGCAGCTTTGCTGAATGGTGTGTTTGGAACTTTGATTGCTTGGGTATTGGTGCGTTACGATTTTCCTTTGAAACGGATTATTGATGCGACTGTAGATTTACCATTTGCTTTGCCAACATCAGTAGCAGGTTTAACACTGGCAACAGTTTATAGTGATAATGGTTGGCTGGGTTCATTGTTAGCACCAATGGGGATTAAGGTATCCTTTACTCGGTTGGGAGTTGGGGTAGCAATGATATTTATATCTTTACCTTTTGTGGTGAGAACTGTCCAACCGGTACTGCAAGAAATGGAATCGGAAATTGAAGAGGCTGCTTGGAGTTTGGGTGCTTCCGAATGGCAAACTTTTTGGAAAGTGATTTTACCGCCTTTATTTCCGACAATTTTAACTGGTGTGGCTTTGGGTTTTTCTCGTGCTGTGGGAGAGTATGGTTCAACAGTAATTATTTCTTCTAATACACCATATAAAGATTTGATTGCACCTGTGTTAATTTTCCAACGGTTGGAACAATATGACTATTCCGGTGCAACTGTAATTGGTGTGGTTTTATTAGGAATTTCTTTGGTGATGTTGTTAGCAATTAATTTCTTACAAGCTTGGGCGAGAAGATATGACAATAGATAAAGTTAAAAGACAAAAAAAACAAAGTTGGGTGCCGGCGGTTTTAATTGGGATTGCGATCGCCTACCTGTTTCTGGTTCAATATATTCCAGCTATTAATGTTTTTTTTGAAGCTTTCAAAAAGGGATCTGGACCATTTTTATCCAACCTGGCAAAACCGGAATTTCTCCATGCAGCTTGGTTAACTCTATTACTAGCTGCGATTTCCATACCTGTGAATGCTGTATTTGGTTTATGTGCGGCTTGGGCGATCGCTCGACATAAATTCCCTGGACGCGCTATAGTTCTCAGTATCATTGATTTACCCTTTTCCATCTCCCCAGTCGTCGCCGGGTTAATGATAGTCCTACTATACGGCAGACAGGGCTGGTTTGGTCCTTGGCTACAAGCACATAATATCCAAATTATCTTTGCTTTTCCAGGAATGGTAATGGCTACCGCCTTTGTGAGTATGCCTTTTGTCGCCAGAGAAGTAATTCCTATCTTAGAAGAATTTGGCAAAGATCAAGAAGAAGCCGCCAGAACATTAGGTGCAAACGATTGGCAAACTTTCTGGCGAGTAACTTTACCGAGTATTCGCTGGGGTTTACTCTACGGTTTAATCTTAACAAATGCCAGAGCAATGGGTGAATTTGGCGCAGTTTCTGTGGTATCTGGTAACATTGCTAATACAACCCAGAGTTTACCCTTATTCGTGGAAGATGCTTACAAACAATATGAAACTGAAGCTGCTTTTTCTGCGGCTGTATTGTTAGCATTTCTAGCCGTAATCACCTTGATACTCAAGGAAATTTTAGAACGCAAAACCCAGATTAAAGAAGTTGAATAATGGGTAATAGGTAATGGGTAATTTTTAGACAGATATAAAATTACATCTTAGGAGTTGTTATGAGCAGTGAAAATACCCTGATAAACAAGCGAATTCGCATCAGAATCACTCAAGATCATCATCAAGAACCTGTTATTTCTCGCCTAGTTTCCGAATACGGCTTGACTGTAAATATCAAAGCTGCAATTCTCGGACAAAATGCTGTAGGTGATGGTTGGTTTGACTTAGATTTACAAGGAACAGAAACACAAATTCAAAATGGGTTAAATTATTTGCAAGAATTGAAATTGCAGGTTTGGGATGAGAATAGTATTAGTGATTGGTAAAAATTATACAGCATATTTCAATTAAATGAAGTACACCCCCAGTGCGCGGGCGGGTTATTTCTATACTATGACTTACGCAAGTGTCACACCAAAAATCTATTGTAGGGTGCATCAGATACCAACAATCCGTTTCTTTGATAAATTTTTGCGTTGTGATGCACTTTACCAATGTACTAGTTGCGTAAGTCCTGTATACCTTGCGAACCCGATCTTTTCTGTAAATTACTTACATTAAGCTATAGCACTATCCAATACACGCAAGTTACTAGCTAGTATAAAAAAAACTCAATATTTGCCCTTGTAACTTTTTGTATCAAATAAGTCTCTATGTATTTAATTAAGTAATCAAGTATGATACTAGTATATTTAGTAGTAACATCAACTAATTCATAGGTACGTAAAATGAGCGAAATGATACTAGTTACATCTTTAAATGAGGCAGCCGAAAATCAACGGAAGAAGGAGTTATCGATCACCCTCCAGTTTGACAAAGGAGTTACAGAGAAGTATTCGATTAATACTAAACCAGCACGTACCTCTAAGTTGGTGTTTGAATCTGAGAAGTCAATTCTCAACAATTTATCTGTCCGCGAAGTCGTGAAGGGGTTGGATCATGCAGCCGATTTAATGTATCTTGCCTATAATGCCTTAGCAGCAAGAAAAAACGACTCGCTCCAAGGAACGGTGTCTGGATTACAGAAATCCCTGTTAGATGCCACGATGGAAGCCAGTGTAACAATGGGGGTTTTTAAAACTAAGTCTAGTGCAGTCGTAGATGATGCATTTAGTGCCTATAAATGGCTAGTCCAGGGTAAGGAGTCGTTGGCTATAAAACAACTACAACGCTGTGGAGAGACGGCTTTGCAAATGGCGAATGAATCGCAAAAACTAGCAGATCGTTTTCAGAAGATTGTTGATGGATCTCAGACTGCCGTGGAAGCAGCTATTGCTCAGAAAGTGACCGATCAAAACACCAAGAAAAAACTGGAAGAAAAGCTTAACCTGATTAAAACCCTTCAGAAAAGAACTGTAGAGCTTCAGAAAAATATTCAAACAGACCTTACTGCTGCACAAAAGGAATATGAAGAAGCCAGAGAGAGAGAAAAGGTTGAGGGTGATCGCGCTTTTATTACCGGAATAATGGGGGCTACTTTTGGTGCCCTTGCTTCGGGTGCTGGTTCGATAGGTCAAGCGGTGATTGCCATCAAGTCTCCCATTGGACTTCCAGGAGGATATGTCCCTCCTACTCAAGCAGGTGGTAATAAGCCAAGCGGTTTAGCCCCTTCACCTGAGGTAGAGCAACAGAAGGAAAGTCTCAGCAAGCAATTGCAAGATAAAGAGACAGCAAAGACCGTTATTTTTACAGAGAAGACAGAAAACGACGCTCAAATCACAAAAGCTGAAGCAATTATCAAAGATCCTCAATCTCCACCACAGGCTAAGGCGGACGCAGAACAAAAAAAGGCTGCGGCTGAAGCAAAACGTGCTGATATTGATAAAAGGCTAAAAGCGGCAGAAGAAGCTGTCAAAACTGTTTTATCAGGACTGAGCGGCGTGTCACAGCAACTTCAACAAATATCGAGCCAGTCATACACAGCTGCGGAAACTGCGTCGAAACAGAAGATGGCATACTACGAACACAGGAATAAGCTGGCAGCAGAAAACCGGGAAGCCTTAGCTAATCTTGCACAATATGTAGTGGAAATTAAATATACCACTGATGATACTAAGAATATAGAAACGGCAATCAAAAGTCTACAGTTTGCCATTGAAGCTCTCAGCGGAGTCGTAGCTGCATTAAGTCAGACAACACTGTTCTGGCGTAATATGGCGAACTATTGTAAAGAAACTCTGGGAAGCACTAGCTTTACGGAAGACCTTGGATTTATCCAAAGTAGTTTTACTTTAGAGGAACGGAAGGATTACTACTCCAGTGAGGACTTCCTCAAAGGGGCGTTGGTTAATATAGCTCAATGGGTGGCACTGAATAATGTCTGCGATCAATATCTGACAGCAGTAAACGAGGTATATGGCAAGGTAAATAAAAATGTCGGAAAACCACCATCCGATGACCAGGCAGCGGCCCAAGTCGCTGGATTAGCTCAAGCAGTTCTTAAATCTGCTCAAAGTGAAGCTGCGGCTGTAGATGCTGAAATGGAGTCTTTTCGGAAGCAGATGCAGACCATAAATGTTTCAGCGCAACGAGTAGGCTAGAGGATTTCTAAAAGGCGATTAATAGGCACAGCGTTACATCGCTTACTTTAATCTGTGCTTTTTAGCGATATGGATGTCTATTATTGTCATCCATATCGACTCTAAAGTTAACGTGAATTCGACGAATTGAAAAACCTCTCTCCAAACCTGTCCCCTGTAAGGAGAGAGGCTCAAAAATCTTAGCTTTTCGTTAAGCTTTCAAGATATTTAAGCCCCTCTCCGACGCGGAGAGGTCATCCGACTTACGTTAGAGTTAAAACCAAAAACTACCTGTCTCAGTCATAAACAAGAAAAATTGGAGTATGAAAATGAAATTTTTGATCCAGAAAAGCCTACCAAGTCCAGTCAAGTTTGTGTGGAAAACCTTAGTAGTTTTCATTCTGTCTGCGTTGCTTTTCTTTCCCACACCCGTATTGGCATTAGACTACAGTGGCACTGTACAGTCCTATGTATCTAACGCTAAGGTAGAGTTAGATAGTGTATTAACAGTGATTAAAAAACTGCAAAATCTATCTTATGCGAATGGTAAAACTGCACTGGCTGAGATAGATACTAGATTACAAAAAATTCAAACTGATGCTAGGAAAAATGCCACAGATTTCGAGAAGTTAGGAGATGAAGGGCAGAAAGAATCTAATCAACTTCTAGATACGATAAATAATCTATATACTCGCCAACAATTTTTAGAGAAGGAATTACAGACAAATCAAGAGAAATTAGAGCGATATATTGCATTAGAGCAAGCAATGAGAGGTATTTCTGCGTCACTAAATGGTGGGGTTCAAATAGCCACTCCGTTTGATAACATTATTAAGAGCTATGAGGAAAGCAATAGGTCAGCCATATCTAAGCTACAGTCATTAAAAGACAGTAGAGCAAAGTTAGAGATAGATAATCAGAATCTATCTCAGGCAATAGTATTAGCTGACAAAATATCCAAGTTGTCTACTAACCTAAAAAATCGTGTAAACGATGCAAAACAGAAAACTAGCAATATCAAAGCTTATGCGGAAGAATTAGAGTCTTTTAGCGATCAAGATATACTGAGCGAAATCAGTGAACTAGATCAATTTATTGCCGATTTAACTAACAACCTTCCATTGGGAAGCGTAACTGTTCACACCACCCCTATCTTTATTAACGAGAGAGTGTGCTACATGATGCCAGCTAATTGTTAACAAGTTAACACACACATTAATGGATTAAGTCAAATGAGTGAAATTACAATAATTAACAACAACTCAATACCAGGATCGATCACACTTTCTATCAACGGTAAACAAGAAGTATATTCTGTGCAAAATCTTCCAGCAAGCGGCAGTCAATTAGTGCTGGACTCTCGCCAGGATATTTTAGGGAAATTGTCCATTGATTCCTTGGTTTCCAACTTTGAAAATGCGGCAGATTTTATGTTTTTGGCATATAACGCCTTAGCAGGTACAGAAGTTTGGCCAAAAGTGTCTGGATTGCAGAAGTCACTACTTGATATTTCTGGTGATTGCATGAATACACTTGACATTTTTGGTCTTCGCTCCCAAGAAGTCGCCAAAACTTTAATCAAGATATATGGATTGTTATTACAACGTAAAGACAAGTTCGCCATAATTCAATTAAAATATTGTGCAAAGATTGCCGGTGATATGGCTAATGAATCAGAGCAATTAGCGGCAAAGATTTCAGCACTTGGTAATCAATCCCAGCTTGTAAATGAAGATGCTATTAATCTAAAAACTCTGACTGAAGGCGAGAAGTCAAACCTAAATAAACAATTGAATGATTTTAAAGCAAAACAGGGGGGAGCGGAAGCCGATTGTAAAAAGCTTAAAGAAGACATGGATAAGCTGACCAAAGAATATTATGCCAGCGTCGCTAAACTCCAGGATGGCTGGTTTATCGGTGCTGTTAAAACAGTCGCTAAAGTTTGCGGAGTTCGAGATCCTAAGGAGGAAGCTCTACGGGAAACTCATGCTACCTACAACAGAGACTCGCAAAGGTACAATCAGTTAATCCTTAATAATTTGAATGATCTTAAACAATATGCAGCAGAAATTATGAAAGCGCAAAGTGCTGTTTCTGAGGCGGAAAAATCTGTTCAAAGTTTCCATTATGCAATTCGCGCTCTCTCTGCAATTGTCTCTACATTAACTGATGCAACACTTTTCTGGCGTTCAATTGAGACATATTGTAGGCAACTTGAAAGTTCAAAATTCTCAAATGCCGTTCACGATTATCAAGGTGAATTATCTCCAGAAGAGCTAATTAAGGAATACTCTAGCCCGGAATTTATCGTGCTGTTCGTGAAAAATTTATCTCAATGGGTAGCTTTAGATAGCGTCTGTCGGGAATATCTAGTAGGAGCAAAAAATACCTACAATAAAGTAGGAGCTAATATTGTCGCTTCACCTTCAATTGACCAAGCAAAAGTACAAACACCTATATTAGCTAAACGGATTTTTGATTCTCTTGACAAACAGACGAAAACTCTAGAAGCAGCGGCGGAAAAAGATAAAAGATGGGGGAATTATATAACAGTAGTGAGTGCTAGGTATAGGTCTTAGGTAAGAAGCAGTTAAACATCTTAAACATCGGACAGGTGCAATAGATGGCTATTATTGCCATCTATATGCTATCTAAACTTAAATCAAGAAACTACTGAGTTAATTTGTGGAAACCCAAAACTATCGGAGTATAAACATGAGATTTTTTACCAAGAAAAACCTACCAAGTCCAGTTAAGTTTGTCTGGAAAACCTTAGTAGTTTTCATTCTGTCTGCGTTGCTTTTCTTTCCTACACCAGTGTTGGCATTAGACTACAGTGGCACTATAAAGTCCTATGTATCTAATGTGAAGGTAGAGTTAGATAGTGTATTAACAGCGATTAAAAAACTTCCCAATCTGTCTTATGAGAATGGAAAAACAACACTGGCAGAGATAGATACTAGATTACAAAAAATTCAAACTGATGCTGGGAAAAATGCCACAGCTTTCCAGAAGTTAAGCAATGAAACTCAGCAAGCGTACAACAAAACCTTATCAGATATCAATAGCCTATATATGATCGAAAAAGCTTCGCAGAAGCAACTTGACGACTTAAAGGCAAAGCGTGAGCTCAAATATGCCGAGGACGAAGCCAAACTCTTAGCCTGGCTTCGGCTTGGGGAATCGGGTGGTCCAAATCCGCTAGTAATAGATGGTAGTTATGAAGAGTATGAAAAATATAGCCAGTATATTTCATCGTTAAATACTCAGTTAAAAAATCTTCAACTGAGTAGAGCCGGGTTAGAGAGCAAGAATCAGAGTCTGTCCGAGGCAATAGTATTAACCAATAAAATCTCCAACCTGTCTGATAAGGTAGAAAAGCGAATTAAGTTGGCAAACCAAAAATACGGTAACGTCAAAGAGTATGCGGATGCACTTGCATCTTTTAGCGACCCGGATATATTAGGTGAAATCAGCGAACTAGATCAATTAATTGCGGACATCAGTAAAAACCTTTAATTAAGAACTTAGAAAAACCATTCAGTAATCTGCACCAATGGGTTAATCTTCAGAACAGGGAAAAGTGAATTAACTTGGCAAAAGAATAAGTCTCAACCCTTCAACACTATTGCCAATTTTCCTAAATATGTCTGAAACCCAATAAAATCGTGACGATATCAATAGGGTTTCAGGGTTTTGGCAATAGTATTGAACCCTTGATATACTGTTAATTAATTTGCACAAACATTTCTGGTTGAGGGTTAATACAATGGTACTCAAAGCCCCGTCTATCAAAGCTAAAACAACCATCACCTGGGAACCTCTACCAGCTAATTTTATATTACCAGACGATCCTGTGGAAAATATTCAACAACCCGCCCTCGCTGCGGCTTTAACCGATGCTTTGGGGGCTTCAGGATATATCCAGCCAGAAATGTTGATTGGCTCGAATTTGGGGCTGGTAGCAACAGTTAATAAAAAGATTGTCGTCAAAGCTCCAGACTGGTTTTATGTTCCTCAAGTACATTCCGTACCAGAGGGGGTAATTCGTCGTAGTTATACCCCTAATACAGATGGTGCAGCAGTGACAATTGTGATGGAATTTCTCTCAGAAGCAGAGGGAGGAGAACTATCCATTAGGTCAACCCCTCCCTATGGTAAACTCCATTTTTACGAGCAAGTTCTGCAAGTACCCACTTATGTGACTTATGACCCCTATGATCCTAGTCTAGAAGTCCGTTATTTGCAAGATGGCAGATATATTTTACATCCAGTAGATACCCAGGGACGGGTGTGGATTCCACAATTGGAATTATATCTGGGAATTTGGTCTGGGGAAAGGTTGGGACAAACCATGAACTGGCTGCGTTGGTGGGATAAATCAGGTAATTTACTGCTATGGAGTTCAGAACAAGCAGAACAAGAACGCCAAAAAGCGGAGGAGGAAAGACAAAGAGCAGATAGAGAACATCAAAGAGCAGAAAGACTAGCTGCTAAATTGCGGGAATTGGGAATTGAGCCAGAACCGTAAAACCGTAGCACCGTAGCGATAGCTTGCGTGGCGACGTGGGAGCCATAGCCATAACCCAACAAATGTGTCGGGTTGCGCTGTTGCTTAACCCGACCTACAAAAAATGGACAAGGTATTGAATAAATATAAAAGATAAAAACTGACAACATAATTTATAACTTTATGAATAAATCACATCGTCCCCCAATTCTCAAACCTGATGAAACATACACATTTCGTAAGTATTTTGAGTTAAGGTTTGCACCTGCGGATATTTTACAAGAACTAGGAGTTAATTTAACTAGAGGAACAATTAATTTTCCAATAAATAATAATCAAATACCTCGATTAGTTGATCTCCAGAAACGATTAGAAGAAGCAATTCAAAGAGTCAGTTTAACAAGCGAAGCTGCAAGAAGAGAAGTTTTAATTGCGCCAATTCTCTTAGAAGTTGCACATATTACTGAATCTAAAATTAATATTGAATATCCCATTGAAATAAATCAATTTTTGCGAGGTGATTTAGATTATTACTTGCAATCTCAACATCAGGTTTTAGTTATAGAGGCAAAACACGCAGATTTAACACGAGGATTTACTCAACTTGCAGTTGAATTAATTGCTTTAGATCAATGGGTTGAAGGAGATGAACCAATATTATATGGTGCTGTAACTACTGGAGATATTTGGCAATTTGGCAGTTTTCAACGAGAAAATAAACTAATAACTCAGGACTTAATGTTATATCGAGTTCCAACTGATTTAGAAATATTGGTTCTACCGTTCCCCTTATGATTAAATATTCCTTTCATATGTCCAAAACCATTACTGTATATGGGTTTTGTCTAAATTAAGAGCGATCGCTTATTTTTGAAGATATTAAACCCTCAAATCCAGTTAGAGCAAGGGTTTCGATGATATTTTTGATAAAATATCATAAAGGGAGCGGTAGAGCCGAAATATTAATGCAAATTTTAGTAGGAACTCTTACCGAAAATTAACCTACTTAAATGAAGCTAATTATTAACTAAGTAGGTGAGCGTTGAAAATTGTCGTTATGGCAAGGCAAGAGGCAAGAGGCAAGAGTGAAGAGGGTTTGGGCGATTTTACATTTCTTTACACAGTTTGGTTTTATTGTGTTCACCTACTTATTTTTGGCTTGAGATTTTTACACTAATAGATTTTCTATACCTGTTGTTGTTCCTATGGTGGAAACTTGGATAACGCGGAGCGTGGCGTTAGCCATAATTACCGATTGTGATACTGAGGGGTGCGGAATGTGGGTTAGATGTAATATTTACCAAGAGATAAAGTTTGAATAAAAGTACGAGATTCAGGTACATTCTGAAAAATTTTGCCTATACTTTCTGCGTTGATAAAATCTAATGCTTTCTTCTTAAAGTCTTCATCACTAAGAGTTTTAAGTTCTTTAGTACCATAAAGTAAGGTTTTTAATTCTCCTGGTTTCTTACCATAAGCATCCTTAATTAATTTTTTGGGGTCTATTTTAGCAGCAGCTATAAATATTTCAGTTGAGGGAAACGTGACGACTGGAATTACTACAGGCAAATATTCGTGTGTATAACCGTCTCTTGCCTTGGCTCGATAAAATTCTTCTATACTTCCTACTAATATCTTAGATATACTGAATCTCCAGTCTTTAAAGTAGTCATCAGGAGCGGAAAGCGTCTGTTCAGTATCAGCAGTGAGCAATAAAATATCTCGGTTACAAATTGCTCCTATTGTAACTGTTCACACTCCCCCACTAAAAAGGAATTAGGAAGTAACAGGGATAGGAG